>JAJZBH010000147.1 GCA_021799015.1 Pseudomonadota bacterium | reverse complement strand
AAGCGATTGCAACGTTGTTTTCTGCGCGGGAGGAAGTGTTGACCAGAACATGCCGACAGAGATCGCAAGGATCTCCGGCAGATCGTAGACACGTTCCAGTACCGGCTTAAGGGTATCGAATCTTTCGGCGAAACTTACTTTCGCGTCCGCTGCCTTCATCGTTGCGATCAGCGCCGAATCTAATGACTCGATAGGTGCGATTTCAGGCGGCAGGGTGGCGGCAAATGTGACTCCGCCTCCCAGAGCGACCGTCGACGTGGCAAAACAGGACAATATGAGGAATCGGCGTTTCATGACCCGAGCAGATAGCGTCATTGCGCCGAAAATACGACCGGAGCTGGGCGGTTTTTTGCACTTGAACCGGATTGGACGGCCAAAAGAGCGTGCGCCACAATGTCCTTGGCAGTTAGGCCAGCATCAATCAGCTGACCGGCAGGCGTGTTGTGGTCGATAAAACGGTCAGGTAGCGTCATGGGCCGGAACCGTATGCCCCGATCTACCGCACCGCTCCACGCCAAATGATGCCCAACCGCGGCACCAAAGCCTCCGGCACTGCCATCCTCGATCGTAATCAGTACTTCGTGGTGGCGAACGAGATTGTCGATCATGGCCGTGTCAAGTGGCTTCATAAACCGCGCGTCGACGACGGTGGTGGGATGGCCGTGAGCGGTGAGCTCGTCGGCTGCTTTGAGAGCATCATGAACTCTTGGCCCGAGCGCCAGAACCGCGATTGTTCCGCCCTCACGCAAAACGCGGCTGCGCCCGATTTCCCAAGGGGTGCCGCGGGTCGGGAGGGTGACGCCCACCCCCTCGCCACGTGGATAGCGGAACGCCGACGGGCGATCGTCGATGGCGGCTGCGGTCGCGACGCAGTGCATTAACTCGGCCTCGTCTGAGGGAGCCATGATAACAATTCCTGGCAAACACCCCAGATAGGCAAGATCATAGGCGCCCGCGTGGGTTGCACCATCGGCTCCGACCAGGCCGGCGCGATCCATCGCAAAACGGACGGGCAGGCATTGGATCGCAACGTCATGGATAACCTGGTCATAGGCACGCTGCAGAAAGGTAGAATAAATCGCGCAGAAGGGTGCCATTCCTTCGGTGGACATGCCTGCCGCAAAAGTCACGGCGTGCTGTTCCGCGATTCCGACGTCGAACATCCGATCCGGGAACCGTTTGCTGAAAGCATCAAGGCCCGTCCCGCCGGGCATTGCCGCCGTTACGGCGACAATTCGCTTATTCGCCTCAGCTTCGGCAATCAGGGCTTGCGCGAAGACCTGGGTATATGAAGGCGGACCAGGCGGGGCCTTAGCCTGTTCACCGGTGACGACGTTGAATTTGGAGACGCCGTGGTATTTGTCTGCAGACGCCTCGGCGGGGGCATAACCTTTCCCCTTTTGTGTTACGACGTGCAGCAGTACCGGTTCGTCCCCGTCTGCGTCGCGCAGATTTCGAAGGACCGGTAAAAGGTGATCTAGGTTGTGCCCGTCGATCGGACCGACGTAGTAAAACCCGAGTTCCTCAAAGAGCGTACCGCCAGTGAGAATACCCCGGGCATACTCTTCTGCGCGTTTCGCGGTGCGTTCTAGCGGGCGTGGAAAGCGTCTGGCCATCCGTGCGGCGAAGTCGCGCAGGCTCAGAAAGCTGCGTGAAGAGATCAGCCGCGAGAGGTACGCGCTCATGGCGCCCACGGGTGGCGCGATCGACATGTCGTTGTCATTGAGTACGACGATGAGGCGCGACTTGCTTGCGCCAGCGTTGTTCATGGCTTCGTACGCCATACCCGCACTCATCGCACCGTCGCCGATGACCGCAACGACGTTGTTGTGCCCCGGCGAGTCATGCAGGAGGTCGCGAGCCACGGCCATCCCAAGGCCGGCAGAGATCGAGGTCGAGGAATGGGCGGCGCCAAACGGGTCGTATTCGCTCTCTGACCTCCTCGTGAAGCCGGACAGGCCGCCCGGTTGCCGTAGTGTCCGTATTCGGTCTCGGCGGCCAGTGAGAATTTTATGCGGATACGTTTGATGCCCGACATCCCAGATCAGACGGTCATGGGGGGTCTCGAACACGGCGTGAAGAGCCACCGTTAGTTCGATGACTCCGAGTGAAGCCCCCAGATGCCCGCCGGTAACGGAAACAGTGTCGATTGTCTCGGCACGCAGTTCATCAGCCAGCTGCCGAAGTTGATCGGTAGAGAGGTTACGGAGATCAGCCGGAACGTTGATGCGATCAAGTAGAGGCGTACGCGGGGGCATCAGCGGCGGACCTCAATAGCATTCAATGTGCGCGGGGGCTCTGCCGTGAAGTACGCGATTATCATCCCTTAGTTCTCCGATACTTTTCTTCCAGTCGCCACAGCACCCGGTACACAAGACAACGACGGGGGACCGATAGCAGCATAGACATATCTCAGGTTGGTGACATATAAGACACGTCGCACGATGTGAAAACAACCTCCGGGAGCACTCCCCTTTCCGAGAGGAAAAAACGGTGCAATTTTGTCACAGTTTTTTGGATGTCCTGAGTGTTTTCCGGAAGCCAGAGTTGGTCGCCCTTGCGCAACCGCGTTATGATGACTTATCTCATCCACTGCGGACAGGGTCAGTCCGCATGCAGGCGTGATCGCGGGCGATGCGCAAAATGTCGAGAAGGTTAAAACCGCAATGGATATGCCGCCGATCCAGATGGAACCGGAAGCCGCCGAGAGTCGCCTGGCGTCGGGAAGGGGTAAACACCTGAAGGTGCTTCTTGCACAGCCGCGCGGTTTCTGCGCCGGTGTCGAGCGGGCCATAGAGATCGTCGAACGGGCGCTCGAGAAATTTGGCCCCCCCATCTATGTCCGGCACGAGATTGTACATAACCGGCATGTCGTGGAAGATTTACGTTCACGCGGGGCAGTGTTTGTGGACGAGATTTCCGAGGTGCCGGAAGGCGCTATCACCGTATTTAGTGCTCATGGCGTGGCCAAGAAGGTCCAGCGGGATGCACAAGAGCGGGAGTTGCCCGTCATCGATGCTACCTGTCCATTGGTTGCCAAAGTGCACTCCGAGGGCAGGCGTTACGCTGCGCAGGGGCGGGAAATCGTTTTGATCGGGCACGCAGGCCATGCTGAAGTTGAGGGGACAATTGGCCAGATCGACGGCACCGTCTACCTCGTACAAACCGTTGACGACGTCGCAGCGTTGAAGGTTCATGATGCCGAGAAGCTGGCGTATATTACGCAGACAACCCTGTCTGTTGACGACACGCGTGGCATTATTGCCGCGCTGAAAAACCGCTTCCCCTCGATCATGGGACCGGATGTTCGGGATATCTGTTACGCCACGCAGAATCGCCAGGAAGCGGTTCGGCATCTTGCCGAGCAAGTCGATGTCATTCTCGTGGTTGGAAGTCGCAATTCGTCAAATTCCAACCGGTTGCGGGAAATTGGTGAAGATCTGGGTTGCCGGGCTTACCTGATCGATGACGCCGACCATTTGGATCCGTCGTGGTTTGACGGTGTCGAACGCGTCGGGCTTACCGCCGGGGCTTCCGCGCCAGAGATCCTGGTTCGCGGAGTGCTGGAGGGCCTGAAACGTTTCGGTTCGGTCGAGGTGGAGACACTGGCAGGAACGCCTGAGGATGTTCGCTTTAAACTACCTGTCGAAGTCGCGGATATCTGAGTGAGTTCCCATTGCGTGTTTGAGCAGATTTCGAGGAGTTTCCGATGGGTGTGCCGCTAAACCAGACAATAAAGGTGGGCGCCTATGTGCTTCGGCAACACCTGACCGGCCGCAAGCGCTACCCGCTGGTGCTGATGTTGGAGCCGCTCTTTCGCTGCAATCTCGCTTGCGCGGGATGCGGCAAGATCGATTACCCGGCGCCAATTCTGAACCAGCGTCTGTCGGTGGAAGACGCTTTGGAGGCGGTCGATGAATGTGGTGCACCCGTCGTCGCCATCGCAGGCGGGGAGCCACTGTTGCATAAGGAGATGCCCGAAATTGTCGAGAAAATTTTAGCTCGAGGCAAGTTCGTCTATCTATGCACCAACGCTCTGCTACTGGAAAAGAAGATCGATCAGTACCGGCCACACAGGAATTTTTGCTGGGATGTGCATCTCGACGGAGACCGCGAAATGCATGATCAGGCCGTCAGCCAAGAGGGCGTGTACGACCGCGCCGTCTCTGCGATCAAGCTCGCCAAGGCCAAAGGTTTTCGGGTATCGATCAACTGCACCCTGTTCGAGGGAGCGGACCCAACGCGGGTCGCTGCGTTTCTTGATACAGTCAACGAGATTGGCGTGGACGGGGTAATGACCTCGCCGGGGTACGCATACGAGCGAGCACCTGATCAGGAACATTTCCTGAATCGCCAGCGGACGAAAGAGTTGTTTCGAGCAATTTTTCGGGCAGGAAAGAAGCGTGGGCGGGCCTGGAAATTCAACCAATCTCCGCTTTTTCTTGATTTTCTTGCAGGTAACCAGACCTATTCGTGTACCCCCTGGGGCAATCCCACCCGCAATGTCTTCGGTTGGCAGCGGCCATGTTATCTGCTTGGCGAAGGGTATGCGAAGAGTTTCAGGGAGCTAATGGAGACGACGGACTGGGATAAATACGGCGTCGGGAATTACGAAAAATGCGCCGACTGCATGGTCCATTCCGGCTTTGAAGCAACGGCCGTGGTGGATTCAGTGAAGCACCCCTGGAAGTTTGCTAAACTTTCCCTCAGCGGCATTCGGACGGAAGGGCCGATGGCTCCTGAAATTCCGCTCGATCATCAGCGTCCGGCAGAATACGTGTTTTCTAGGCACGTCGAACAGAAACTTGCCGAAGCGGTGGCTAAACCTGCTCCAGCTGAAGCGGCCGAATGATGTAGGTGCGGCAACTGCCAGCGCAGCCTTGTTCTGGGCTTTTCGAGTTTAAGTTGTTCTGGTCCGCGTCTCCGGCTGTCAAGGACGATGATTGGGTCCTTTAGTGCCGGTGCCGACCGGTTTGGTTGGCTACTCCATCTGCATCGTACAAGACTGGGAGTCCGATGAATCAGCTTTTCCGGACCAATAGATAATGACGACGTATTGGCTGCATCATCATTCCGCCGGAATCTGGCCGGTGTCCGGCATGGCGGCAATGCGTCGGGCGTGCCGTTTACCGAATCCGGTGAGTGCCAGATAGATCACGGGCGTCGTATAAAGAGTGAGAGCCTGACAGACAATCAGGCCGCCAATAACAGCAACGCCCAATGGACGACGGAGTTGGTAACCAGTTCCAAAAGCGAGTGCAAGAGGCAGCGCGCCAAGCAGCGCGGCCAAACTCGTCATCATAATGGGACGAAATCGCCCGAGGCTTGCTGCGCGGATGGCTTCATGAGGACTCAGGCCGCGATCCCGCTCTGCAGTGAGAGCAAAATCGACTAACATTATACCATTTTTCTTGACTATACCCATCAACAGAAAAATACCGATGACGCCGATGACAGAAAGTGGAATGCCAGTCATCAGCAATGCCAGCAACGCGCCGACGCCGGCAGACGGTAGCGTCGATAAGATGGTGAGCGGCTGTGCAAGGCTTTCGTAAAGAACGCCAAGAACGACGTAGATAGCAAAAAGTGAGGCAAGAATAAGAAGCGGTTCCGAGCGCAATGACCTGAGGAAATATTCAGCGTTTCCACCGAATTTGATCCTGACACCTGCCGGAATAGATCGG
>JAJZBH010000146.1 GCA_021799015.1 Pseudomonadota bacterium | reverse complement strand
GGGATAGCCGAGGTATTCGGCTGGTGTAGAAGTCCCCGCCATCCGTAGCAGCGATGCACAGGATGTCGGTTCCCCGCTGTAAGAATCCAAAAAATGACCATCCAGAATGGCTCTGACAATAGCCCATAGGGTCCGTAAATACCCATTGGTAGAAGTTCCGTTGGCGGAACGTATCGATATCCTGGACGGAGGGACCGGACAGTGTGTTCTTGCGGGAACGCGTACTCTGGTGCATGGGAAACTCCTTTGGTTGATGTGTCGAGATGACATAACCAAATTACCACACGCCTTTTTTGAATCTGGATTTTTAAAAACAGGATAGCTGCGGATGTCCTATAGGCAGGGCGACTCCCGATCATGGATGGACTCTCGTGGTCAATGGCAGGTTGGCAGCGGAAGCCGTCATTCGCTCAGAGGCTAGCTGACTTGCTTCAGTAGTTTTTGACGTAAAAAAGCGTACCGATTGTTGGACAGTTTCAGCCCTCGGAAAGGGGCCGAAAGTGTCAGGAAAGCCAGGTGTTCACAAAACGATTAATTTCTAATTTTCTGGCATAAGCTTAGGTCTGCATATTTGGGGCTTTCAGGTAACGATCCAATTACTATTTCCGGCCTTGAATTTTTGAAGTTAATAGATGTCTTTAACGTGTGAAAGTTAAATGCGTTATTTTCTATAACACCCAACTTGACCATTTTTTGAACTATCCCGTTATGTCCACTAACTGAAAAATTAATTGAAGGAAAGAACAAATTATATTGAGCATTAAATGCATGCATTCCTTTTTTTTGTGTGTTGTATAACGTCGGGTAAACAATAACTTTTTGCCCCCCAGGTTGAATAAGTAATGGCTTAAAGCAGTAACGCATACCCCAATGAAGATATCCAATCTTGTTTCCAGTTTTTACTGGTTGAAGTAGAATAGATGATGCATTAGTAACTACATCTGTATAATTCCCATTATTGTGAAATACTATTACATAGTTAGCAATGTTGCCTACTGCATGAACGCCTTCAACATCAATTAATAATGAATGATGAGCAAAGAAATTTGATTTAAAAAAACCAAAAACAGAGTTTGTGGCGCCAACAACAGAAATCACGAGAGCAACAAGCGCGCTCCAGAAGGTGAGGTTAAAATTTATCTTTGTCATTTTCGTAGATTATTCATATTGATAAAATAAAGATAGATGAAGTTTTGTAGTAAGAGTTTATAGCGATGCATTGATATGCATTATTTTTCAATATTACTGTTATGTAAATTGCCATATTTATGGTAGCTAGTTACTCATAGTCTTTATGGTTTGGATTACAAGATAAGTCCAAACTTGGGAGACAGTCGGTCTCGTCCGGATTTTGCTGCCTTTGTGATGTCGCGCTAGTCGGTTGCATGACTGGACACCTTTCAGGCAACTTAAGATATTCGCAAAGTGTAGGCCATCTGTGAAGATCCTGGAAGTGTCTCTGATC
The DNA here is from genome assembly GCA_021799015.1 of Pseudomonadota bacterium. Lineage (GTDB taxonomy): Bacteria > Pseudomonadota > Alphaproteobacteria > Acetobacterales > Acetobacteraceae > Acidiphilium. Next base: position 4,321 of record JAJZBH010000146.1, on the reverse strand, counting down.
CAAGCCATCTTGGCGACTGTGGGACAAGCGTGAGATTCGGACGTCCGCTTCCAGTCTGATCCGGTCATTCAAAAGGCAGCCGCGACCGACAGATCTTGGCCGCCAGCTGCCACTCACACTCTTAGCGAATGGCTATGAATGTGCCACGGCACCCCTGATTATACAAGCTCAGCATCTGGTGTGTCAGCAGCTGGCGCTTGCTGCGTCATGGGCGTGAGCACTTCCGCCGCCTCAATGATACCGTGCTCCGTTTCAATGCGCCCCCTTCGCCCGCTCCCGTTCTACGAGATTGATGATCTTCCCTATCTGGACTGCCTTGGTCACCCGGTGCTCGGCACCCTTGATGTCTTCCTTTCCACTTAGTCATGGGGCACCAGGGGAGACCAGAGAGTGATCCTCCGCCTGGGCAGCATGAGTGCACTGGAGAGAGCTCCGGGCAATTTCTTCGCGGCTATCACGCCGCCACCGGCGTGGTCGAAGACGAGCGCGTTCATGGTGGGAGATCGAGGGTTCAAGAAGGGGGCAGGAGGCTGATCTTCAGTAAGGATTAGGATGGTTGTCGTTGTCATAGCCTGGCTACGACCGCCTCAACAATCTTAAAAGTTCAGTGTCGCAGACCATTTCAGCAATCGCTGAAATGGTCTCAGTGGTGAAATTTTTGCACGTTTTTCAGAAAGTATGATACTTTCAGCGGGTGCTGAAAGGGGTGAATTTTATGAAAAAAGAGGCCGGGGCCCGTGCTGGCGAAGCACTGCGCAAGGTGCTTGAGAAGGTTCCGATCCTGCGGGTCGAAGGTATCGACGCCGAAGTCATGTCTGGCGAATGGCAGCCGGACTTGATCGCCCGGCTGCTCGTGGACGGTCAGCCGCGCCTACTGATCTGCGAGTACAAGTCGAACGGGCAACCACGGTACGCCCGGTCTGCACTGCTGGAGCTGCGGAACTACATTGCGCACGCTGCCCCGGCGGCGACACCCGTCTTTATCGCCCCCTACATCTCGCCGGCAGTGAGGCAGATGTGCGAAGAGAAGGGCGTCAGCTATCTCGACTTGGAAGGAAATGCCCGGATCGCCTTTGGTGGCGTGTTCATCGAGCGCGCAGTGGCGGACAAGCCGGTGGCCGAACAGCGTGAACTCAAGTCGCTGTTCAGGCCAAAATCTGCGCAAGTGCTGCGCGCCATGCTGCGTGAGCCGGGTCGAGCATGGCGGGTCACCGAGTTGTCGGAAATTTCCGGAGTTAGTCTGGGACACGTCAGCAATGTACGTACCGGCTTGATTGATCGGGAATGGGCACGCGCCTCGGACAATGGCCTGGTTCTCACGGAGCCCGATGCACTGCTGGATGCCTGGCGGGAGAGTTACACCGCGCCACCCGGTGAGCGGTTGCGCTTCTACACGCCACTGCATGGCAGCGCACTTGAAGATGCGGCTCGAAGCGCTCTGCGCGCGGACAATAGTCCTGGCCGTGCGGCTTTCGCATCGTTCTCGGCGGCGCAGTGGCTTTCTCCATATGCGCGCACTGGCTCGCATTACTTTTTCGCCGACGACGAGGGTCTGCGCAAACTCAAGGCAGCGTTGAAACTCACGCCCAGCTCAAAAGGGGAGAACGTGGTCGTCACTGTGCCGAAGGATTTGGAGCTCCTTGCCGATACCGTTGAGCCAGCGCCAGGTGCGATCTGTACGAGCCCGATTCAAACCTACCTCGATCTCTCCATTGCCGGCGAGCGTGCCGCTGAGGCGGCGAACCACTTGCGACAGGAACGACTCTCATGGCCCAAATGACACCTCCACAGGAACCGCAGTCGGCGGCCGATTACGACGACCGCACGACTGCGGCCGTGAAGTCCGTGCTGATCGAAATCGGGCAGATCCTTGGCAGCTTCAAAGGCAAGTTCGCCATCGTCGGCGGCGCGGTTCCCTGGCTGCTGCTGGCCAGCGAGGACATGCCCCACGTCGGCACGCTCGACGTGGACGTCGGGCTGGACGCAGAAGCTCTTGGCGATGGTGAGTACGCCACCTTGATCGGTGCGCTTCAAGGCCATGGATATGCCCAGCGCGAGGGGCTTCGGCGTTTCCAACTGGTTCGCCAGGTTCCCGCGCGAGATGGCGGGGAAGCAATCGATGTCGTCGTCGATTTCTTGATGCCCCGCGACGCCGAGATCGTCAAGAACGAGCCGCCCCTGATCAGCGACTTTGCCGTGCAGCGGGCGGATGGCGCCGATCTGGCGATGCGCTTCTATCAACTCGTGGCGGTGACAGGGGCGATGCCGGACGGCGGGACAAACCGTGTGGAGATCGCGGTGTGTTCCATCCCGGCTCTGCTGGCGATGAAGGGCCACGCACTGGCGGGCCGTTACAAGCAGAAGGATGCCTACGACATCTACTACTGCGTGCGGAACTACCCCGAGGGGATCGACGCGCTGGCACGGGAATGTCAGCCGCTCCTGGTGCATCCAAGCGGCGAACGTGGTTTCCGCTACATCGCCGAGAAGTTCGACACCTTCGAGGGATACGGGCCGACCTGTGTGAGGCGCTTCGTCGAAGAGACGCATGCGCTGGGTGATCGTACGCCCGAGCAGTGGCAGCAGGATGCCTTCGGTCAGATCGACGCGCTGCTGCGCGCCATAACGCCGCGAGCTTGAATCGTACCCAATGGACTACGTGCAACTTCGCTCGCTGTTGGCTCCGCTCATCATGGCGTTAAAGGACGCCGGCACGCATACCATGCTGCCGACGCTTTGCGAGGAATTGGGGTTGCCCGTGCCCGCTACTGACGGCTCCAAGCGTGACCGCATGACCTCCAGCTTCGAGGCGACCGCCGATGCTGATCTGCCTGCGGTTGCACGCAAGCTGTTGGTTCGCCATCCACCCAATGCCACGACGCGCAATCAGATTCAGGACATTCTCTGGAGTGACAGCGGGTGTCCGCCGATCCCGAAGCGGTATCGGCGCGAGGTCGCTCGAAGACTCAACAGCGAAGAGCTGTATGGGGATCCTCGCAGGTTCGATGACCTTCTGGAGCGGTTGTGGATCTTGGATGCCGATGACTGGCTTAATTTGCTGAATGGCAAGCCCAGCGGGTTGCGCGCGGACATTCAGCAGCACGTCCATCGGAATCCGGGGGACTGGCCTGCTGAAACGCTATTCGACCAGTTGGGCGCCTATGACGCTTCCGATCGGCGCTTTGCGCTGTTTCTAGAGGGGCTGGCTTCGGCCGACGTGCGACCCGACGAGGCAGCGCAACGCCACTTCGTTGCTTGCGTCAACGAGTCGCTGCGCAATTGCGGTGTCGAGCTGCGCGAGACGGATTCGGAGGGGGGCTACCCGGTTTTCTCGATAGTCTCGTTGCACGGGGCAGTCAAAGGCCGGCCGAAGAATCTCATCTTTGCCTCACCTGACAAGCCTGATCTACGTTTCCGAGACGCGCTGGACAACGACGTCGAGATAGTCACCAATGCCGATAAGGTGCTTGTCTATGACCGTCCCATCGGCAACGACGGACTGCGGTGGAGCGATCTGCAGCAGTGGTGGGGCGATACCGAGCAGATCGCTGATGCAACGCGGGCCAAGCGCTCGCTGTACGCGCGTCTCAAGGCCAGCTTGCCCAGCAACTCCCCGCCGCAGACCTTGCTGTTTGAGGCCTTCTTCGAGGGGTTCCGCAATGCCGTGCCGAATCTACCGGCACTACTGCCGGAAGTATGGCTGCATTGGGACCCACGCACGGTGAAGGAGCGAGGGCCGGATGCGCTACTGCGCTTTCGCATGGACTTCCTGTTGCTGCTGCCGCAGGGCATGCGGGTCGTCATCGAAGTAGACGGCAAGCACCACTACGCGGGTAGCGCAGGGAACGCCGACGTGCAACGTTATGCGCAGATGGTCCGGGGCGACCGCGAACTCAAGCTCGCAGGATATGAAGTCTTTCGCTTTGGGGCCGCAGAGCTGCAGGTGCCAACAGCCAAGGAGGATGTGAAGGCCTTCTTTGAGGCGCTGTTCAATCGCTACGGCGTTCCAACGAGTTGACGACTATCCAGCTCCGCGCTGACCACCGGTTATTCCTTGGAGCGGATGGTGCAGAAGAGCCTGACGTCTTGCCGCCCGTTCGGTATCATTACAGGTGATTGATGGTAGGTCGGCGCTCTGCCAATTGTCCCGAATCCCGCGCCAGTAAAGGGTGAACCGCCCCGGATTTTGAGGAGGCTCCTTTTTCCGGCTATATGCAAAAAGAGGTTGGCTAGCGATCATGAGGTGGTGAGGGGAGAAATGCCTGTAGTGTGCAAGAAGTGGTTGACTGGAGTCGTTCTCAAAATGTGCCGTTCTGTGCAG
>JAJZBH010000145.1 GCA_021799015.1 Pseudomonadota bacterium | reverse complement strand
ACCGACGACAAGTCCAAACGCGTGATCGCTACCGTCATCGCCAATCGCCTCCCCATGGCAACAGCGAATCACGGCCCGCCGAGCCGGTCCTATTCACATTCGAGTCAACTGACCCGCAGCTTGGTATAAGTTTCCTGTCTACATCAGCAAACACGCGCCGGTACAACGCCAGATATGCCCCCTGAAAAGTCGCGGCCAACAGGAATGGGGCCGCGAACCAGCCTGCACCGAACATCAATCCTGCTACCCAGGGTCCAATCGCACGTGGCAACTGCGTGGACACACCGCTTACGCTTGCAGCAAGTCCTCTGCGATGGCCGCGGACTGCACTGAGCACGAGGGCTTGGCGCTGGCCGGCCGTCCCACGGTTTAACACCGTGCGCGCCGCATAAGCCCCTATCGCCCAGCCAAAACTCGGCGCAAACGGCATCGCGACCATGAGCGCTAGGCCAGCCGCGCGCATCGCTATTACCACTCGCACCAATCCGTATCGCGTTGCCAGCCGTGCCGCCACTAGGCTTGCGCATCCCGCGGCCAACAGCACAAGCCCGATTGCCGGGCCAATCTGCCCTGGCCCAGCCCCGAACCGTTCAGCCAACCACCATGACAGCAGCGGCCCCGCCAATCCGATTCCCACTCCGTTCAGCGCGTTGATGCCCGCCACGCGAACCAATAGCCGGTTTTCGTCGGCTTGAGCGCTGTCTGCCTCGGCTAACCCCGATTGCATGGGCGTCATGTATCGCGATTCCGGCACGAGGGCGAGCAACGCGAGCGAGACGAAGGTTGTTATCGCTGCCAACGCGAATAGCGGCCGGTACCCAAGCGCTCCCGGCAAAGCGCTACGCCATAGGTGCGGCAAACCACCTAAAAATGTCCCAACGGCGGTAGCAAAAAAGCCCATTGCTGCGTTGCGCGCCAAGGCACGGCTTAATCCAGAACCGGCTATCTGGTCGGACAGCCATGCCTGCTGCACCGCACCGAAAAGCCCTGGCACCCCGACCGCGCCGCGCCCGAACCCTGCCACGACTGCGGCGCCTGCCACTACAACCGTATTCGCTGAAAAAGTTGCCAAGCCGGCCACCGCCGAGATCACCGCCAGATACGCCAACAGAAAAGGCTTACGGCCAAAGCGATCAGAGAGCGGCCCAACCGCGCCGGTTAATACCCCACCAAAAAGAATCCCGGTGCCGACCACTGCGCCCAGAAAACCCGGCGACCAATGTAAGGCTCTGGCATAGAGCGCAAAATCCACACCCATCGCGCCTTGGCCAACGCTGATGATGGTGCGAGCTGCGAGTAACTGGCGGGCGGGTCGCGGCAGAGGAACACTCATAGCGATCATCTGTCGTGACCTTGAGCACGGAACAAGATCAGCCAAGGATGCCCTGCAATGACCACTCTGCATCAGCCTGCAGAACGGTTAACCCCAGCTATTTGCCTATATCGAACTCGCGTCGGTTGGACCCAGTCAATACCAAAGCGGCTTTAGCACGGTGCCCGCAGTTGGCAGTCGACCGCGCGACGCCAGCCTGATCTCCGACCGCGGGCTGGTCGGCGCCCCCTTCAAACCAATGCGGTTTTCTCCGATTGACGCCCTTATAGGGGATGTATGATCCGTCACCTCGGCCTGAGCCACCCCACCAGCAAGAGCCGACCAGACGGCAACCTGCAGAACATCACCGCCTCCAGTTTAATTTGTCTTTGAACGTTGTTCGTAATCCATTGTTAAAGACATTCGCCGGCCGTGCCGTTTTCGTGGTCGTTTCGGGTTGGAATCAGGGTATCCGTGCTCCAGTGTCCATGCCACGCGCAATCTGGAATTGCTTCGGGAAAAAGTAATGATTACAGTCTAGTACTTCGATCTTCGATTTCGAATACAAATCCAAGGCTTTCGACAAAAGTCCTGATTCCCTCCAGTGACGTTATCGCGTTTTCCTTGGTCGAATGTGGCAATCTACGAGGAACGGGGAGGGGATCAGAAAAATATGTCTTGCCCCTCAACCTGACGGTTGTTTCGACATAGAAGTTGCCCTCTTCGCAAAAAATCAGACCACAAACATAATAGCCTTTTGCAGGCGAGTAGCGCTCAGACAGTTCACGCAATTCGTCCATAAACACCTCCTTTGGAGCGCATTTGATGCAGGTTACTTATTTCATGATGAACAAGGTGCCGGCCGTGCGATAAACTCAGCCTTTCTCCCGCGCCCTGCTTGCGGGGATCGGTTAAGCATTGCTTCCTTTCACAGTGATAGCTTCTCGGTCATATACGTTTCCGACAAACTAGAGGGGTGATGATGTCGTGGGTGCAATAAAGAACAGATCGAGGCCGCTATGCAACGCCACCAAGGCGGCCGTGTTTGATACACCAGCGCATAGCCCGAGTATTTCCGCCATTCTTTCGAGCAGCTCTTTTTGTCATGTGCCCGTGCGTGCATTTATACCGCAGGAAAAAGCATGATGAAGACCGGACGCGGAATACCTCGTTTCAAACGGCGGATCTTTACGCGAAACTCGCGGAAGCATCGCATTAGGCGCGTGCTCGGCATCAAAACCTCAAACGGCTGGATTGCCCTGCTGATTATTACCGGTTTCTTGGTGCTGATCGGGCGCATATTGCGTGCAATTTAGATTATACAATTGCTGTAAGCAGAACGACATATGATCTGGAATAATGCGCACCTCCGAGTGTTGCGTAGTCTCACGTGTAGACAGACGACCGACTTGCCGAACTCCCCTTTTTGGGCGACACACGACAGACTGCGTCGAAGCGTCAGAAGAACAACACACGTGGCTCGCAATGGCGATGGTTGCAGGACGGTATCGCTAATCCGTAATAGTTGATTTGAGACGCCTGGTACGCGGAGGCGCCAGGCTTGTCCCAGGCGAGATGGTACTAAGTTTAGGGTGACAAATGTTCATAATGATGGCCATGATCGGGCTGTTGGTGCTATATTTCTTGCCAACCATAGTGGCAATTCTCCGGGACCATCGCAACGCCGCTGCAATACTGGTCTTGAATCTATTTCTTGGGTGGACCTTTTTGGGGTGGGTCGCTGCGCTTGTTTGGTCAGCAACGGACGCAACCAGATCACAAAACAAGTCTCGTAGGATGTTGCCACCATCAGGTTAGATTTCACACGCCCGCTATACTGACCTGTGCATACACACGTAAAACCGCCTAACGCGATCGCTAGCGTGGCAAAATGCTGCCCGATCAGCACTACGGCACGAAGAGCGGGTCGTATCAACCTAAATTGGGACTACGGCATAGGAGCAACCCCTTTTCCTGAAAAGGCGAGAACCGCTTCTCGCACGCTTTTATTCATTCACGGGTGAGAATCTAACCAATGGAGGGTACAGCCCAGACCTTTGGTGACCAAGATGGGCGTCCGACACCGATCCTTTGTCTCATCAAGAGATTAGATCACTGCGCAGTGAGTAGCCAGCCACCGCGGCCCGTGCAACCCAAGCATCGACGCATTCAAAGCCTAACACGACATATGGACGCATGATATTACCTGCCAAATTTTGCATCATCGCCTAGCTGGTCGCATCCCCTTTATTGTTCAGAAACCCAACTCAAATCCTTCGGTTGCAGGAGCTCTCTGTTTGTCAGGCCCGGCCCGGATTTCACAAATGCCTTGCCACACGGACGTGTTGCACCAAGGTGGGGCCTGCCAAGTACGGTTGCTCCACAACGAATAATGGTCCGTGCTCTTGAAAGGGGCACGCACACCTGGCTGCCGAACAGCCTCGAACGGTCCCATATTTTACACACCCGCGCACAGCCAACACAAAGGTGTGATGACACGAGCGTGTGACATCCGTGTCGCAAATTACGATGTATAATTGAATCGGCGATTTAGTACTGGTTGGTATGCCACCTATGGAGCTCAGAAACCCCGGAACGGTTGGGATTTTCGGGTATCAGCGTAACGATTCTTTTCGGAATTGGGTGCCATCCTTTAAGGGAATTGGCCCCGCATTGAGATAGAGCAGCATGCCAACTGGCCTCGTTTGCTGCGGTCGAAAATATTTTGGGATCTTCATTGCTCGGCGCGTGATTGGTCCAGCGGTGATAGCGGGAGCGATGGCCACGACAAGCGCACGCGTCGTGGCCAAGGACGAAGGAGGCTTTGGTGCACCGACGTCAGGACGCTGACTATGAGGATGGGGAAAGCGAAGAGGGTGGCTCTTTCGCACCCAGCTTTTTCGGGAGTCTGCTCGGGAATATCTTCGGCATTTTTCTCCTCGTCCTCGCGAACGTCATCTTTTGGGGTTCGATCGTCGTAGGTGGCGTGATCGGGTATACCTTATGGGGTTCATTCGGCGCAGTGATGACAGCAGCAGGCGCTGGGCTTCTGACGTGGCTCGTTATGCGGGCTTTCACGGGGGCGTGGCTAGAGAGGTACTAGTCCGGCGCCGCAAGGCACCGCCGATCCAGCGTGCGCAATTTGACGCTGGCCGTGCCAGCTGCGTACGTTCAGGCCCGCTAAAGAAGATAGGAGTAATCCAGAGACAGAGAAGGTAATTGTTAGATTAGCTAAACGCCAGAATCGCGACTACAGCATTTTTATGAGAGCAGCCAGGAGATGGCCGCGATGGGAGTACTACCACCCTAACGTGAACGATTTCTGGGAGACTTTTTTGCCGGATAAGCCCTCCAAAGCGGCGTCAAAATCGCTTTCTGAGGGCACTGACTAAAATAACCGCATCTACCCGGGAACGCAGCGCCGCGTTTCCTGTGTCAACGACGCTCAAAGAAGCTTCTTTATCTTTTTGGCCAATGCCTCGAGATTAGGGTGGCCGCTGCCAAAATTATTAATAATCGCAATAGCCTCTCCCGTCGGGCTAAAAAGGTACGCTGCCCCGCTGTGCTGGATCGCAGAAGCCGGATCTGGGATGTTGGGCCCTGCAGGTACCTTGAAGTAGACGCTGTAGCGCTTGGCGAACGCGTTTAGTTCCGCTCGCGTTCCATACAGTCCGTCGATGTAAGGCGGCGGGCCGAATTGTGCGAGATAATGTTTGAGCCGCTTTGGTTTGTCGTAGTCTAGATCAACGGTAACGAACAGAAAGCGCACCTTTCCGGCATCAGCCCCAAGGCGCGAGAACAGGCGAGCTGCATTCAGTGCGGTCAGCGGGCAGGTATCCGAACATCTAGTAAAGCCGAAATAGATGATGACGACATCACCTCGATACATCTGAGCGGTAACGGTCTTATTGTCGGAAACGCGCTCCATCCGGAATGCCAAGCGCGGAAGGCGTCCTTCAACATCGAATGTTCCCGGAGCATGGTCTATGCCTCTCGCACCAACCGGCACACTGACCTGTGCAGCGTATGCCGATCCTGTGAAAGCTCTGCCAGCCACGAGCATGGCGCTGAACCGGGCAACCGCACGGCGCCGCAAAAGCAATACGGAGGAATTCACTGCACTAATCTCCATTATGCGTGATATGTGCGATGTATGCCGTTACCGCAGCTCTCTGTGCCATGCTAAGGTGGCGTGCAATTCCAGCCATCTTCGAATGGTTCTTGGTATTGGCCGCTTCAGTATAAAGATCATCCATTAGATCTGGAGCTGACTTGGCGCGCAATGATGGCGCGCCGCTGCGCGGATTGCCTCCAAAATTGCTTCCATGGCACGACACACACGCTGGCACGTCCACTCCCGATCCATGTTCAGCGATTGCCTGTCCGTCAGGCGGCCAAACGGCCGCTCTCACAGAATGACTTGCAATTAGAACAGGAATAATGGCCGCGAAAAGCAGTGTTCTATATCGCATTGAATCATTTGCAGGTATCTTCCCTGCCTTGCCTGCTGTAGTGTTGGCAACATTGATTAGCGTCGACGGTGCCCTAAGTCATTTGCCATAATCGCT
>JAJZBH010000004.1 GCA_021799015.1 Pseudomonadota bacterium | reverse complement strand
TGCTTCAGCTCACTCAAAGGTAGATCGTCAAAGTTCGGCAGCGCGCTCACACCAAGCTTGAATCAGCCCTAACCGTGACCGCACAAGCAAAAAATCAATCCCCACCCCAACTTTTGCCCCGGTTACCCCCCCCCGGTGCCGGGGACTGTTAACTTGATGAAGCATGACGGTGCATGGTGTCACGGCCTTATTGGAATCCAGATAGAACCCGTGACCTCCTCACTCTAAGGTATGAGGCTTCCTCCCGCGAGCGTCTCATGTTCGAGACGGAGAATGTTCAGTGATGAATTCAGATCCCGATCGAGCAGGGGTCCACATTCTTCACAGACCCATTCCCTTATTCCGGGTCCTGCGACACCTTTCGGCCCCATCCTGCTTCCGCAGGACGAACAGGTTCGGGTTGTACCGGCCTCGTCAACTTCAAGGAAGATGCCACAGTGCCCAATGGCTTTATAGCTGAGCATTCCTTTCAAGTCTGACCATACCTGGTCCAACACTGACTCGGCTAGTTTCGTCTCTACCTGTCTCGATGAGGACAAGCTTTCCACGACAATCAATCCGCATTTGCGAGCTATTTTAGTGCTAATCTTATTATTCTTGTCCTTGCGCCTGTTTGCAATCGTGCGATGGCTCGCTTTCGCCCGGCGCTTTTTCCCGGCCCTCTGGGCACCGTGGAGAGTTTCGCTTCTAGATCCCGATAGAAGCGGTTATTACTTACATGTGGCAATCACGCCAGTACATAGTGAACGTGGGTTAATTTTTTGCTTTATATCCCCGGCCTGAACGCCGGGGTTTTACGGCGGGACAAACAAAATATGGCGCGGCGATCTCTGCGCCTAACTGCTCTCCTTTTTCAGAAGTTTCCTGAAGCGCCTAGCGCCGCAACGCCATTTTGATCGGTCCCTCGCGGCGGCCGTTAATGAACTGATCAACTAGGGGATTACCGCTCGCTCGCACTTCACCCGCGTCTCCCTCCCAAACGATTCTACCATCGAACAGCATCGCAATCCGATCTCCAATCCGTCCCGCGCTTGCCATATCATGGGTAATGGCAATCGACGTACTCCCTAGCCTTTTAACACAATCGACAATTAACCCGTCGATTACGGCTCCCATGATTGGGTCAAGGCCGGTAGTCGGTTCATCAAAGAGCATGATGGCGGGTTCAGCCGCGATCGCGCGCGCGAGCGCGACGCGTTTTTGCATACCACCCGACAATTCGCTTGGAAAAAGATCCGCGACGGCTTCCCCTAACCCGACCTGCGCGAGAACCTCAACTGCCCGTGCCCGTGCTCGACTGCGTTGGATTAACCCTCGGGCCAGCAAACCAAAGGTAACATTCTCCCAAACGCTTTCACTATCGAACAGTGCCCCATTCTGGAACAACATCCCGATTTGATCCCGCAGAGCGCGTCCGCGTGATGCTGGCGCGGTTAGAACATCTTCTCCATCAATTAGAATTTGTCCACCATCCGGCGGAATAAGTCCAAGGATGCATTTTAGCAATACGGATTTCCCGGAACCCGACCCGCCGATTACAACCATCGCTGTTCTTGGCGCAATATCAAGGTCTACACCGTCAAGAACTATTTTCGTTCCGAAGGACTTCCTCAATCCTCGAATTGAGATCTTTGCATGCTCGCTCATGCTGTAAAAAACGCCTGGGTCAACAAATAATCTAACGCCAGAATCAAAATCGATGCTGCCACCACAGCGCTTGTTGTTGCCGAACCCACGCCTTGCGCTCCCCCACGCGAACGGTACCCAAAGAAGCATCCCATCAAGGCAATGGTGAAACCAAAGACCGCTGACTTAATTAACCCCGACGTGACATCAGCGGTATGCAGATATTGCTGGGTATTGTGGAGATAATCTGCAGCTGAAAACCCAAAACGGGAAGTCGCCACCAGAAATCCTCCCGCAACACCAAGTATATCAGCAACAAGCACCAGCAACGGCAAGGCAATGACGCCTGCTAGTAAGCGTGGCGTCACCAAATACCGGATAGGATCCGTTGCTAATGTACTCAACGCGTCAATCTGGTCCGTGACTCGCATCGTTCCGATCTCGGCCGCCATGGCAGAACCGACACGTCCCGCTACCATTAGCCCTGCCAAGACGGGCCCAAGTTCGCGTGTTAGTGACAATACGACCACGCTGGGAATTGCTGATTGCGCGGCAAATCGAGAAAACCCGGTGTAGGTCTGTAAAGCTAGTACCATACCCGTGAAAATCGCCGTCATGGCTACCACAGGTAACGAAAAAAAGCCTATTTCCGCAAATGCCCGGCTAAAGTTGCGCGGATAGAATGGGGGGCGAAACAGTCCGACAATCGCGGATGTTGTGAACAGACCGAGTTCCCCAAGAACAGAGACGAGGTTGAGCGTGACGCGGCCCAACGCCGCAACTGGATCAAGAAGACGAATCATGCGCCCGTATAACCATGTTTGAGGACTCGTCGATAGCGCTTTCCCAAGGAGGTCAGGATCTCATAGCCCGATGTTTCTGCCGCCTTTGCCATCGTTTCAATCGTGATCGTATCATCCAGCAAGTCTAGGATTGATCCCGGTCCTATATCGGGGTGCTCAGTTACATCGAATGTCATCAAATCCATCGAAATGCGTCCAATCTGCTTTATCTGCACGCCGCGATACCGCGCAACCAGTCGTCCTGACGCCGCACGCAAAATTCCGTCAGCGTAGCCGATTCCAAGTGTAGCGACCCTTGTCTTTCGCGTCGCGACCCAAGTGGCATTGTAACCGACCGATGCTCCAACCGGTATATCGCGCACCTGAATGACGGGAGCAGCCAATCGTATTACACTACGCATCGGGTTTTTATGCCCTGGTGTTGGATTGCCTCCATAGAGCGCATAACCGGGTCTAGCCAAGTCCGAGGCAAATCTGGCACCCAAAAAAATGCCGGCGGAATTTGCTAAGCTTGTTCGTGTTCGCCGAAATGTAGCCTCGATGGTGCGAAAGCGCACGGCTTGATCAATATTTTGCGCCGCTTGAGGCACTTCGGCCGCAGCGAGGTGCGTCATGACGAAGTCAAGCGAAATCCCCGATAGAAGCTCTGGGCGCTCTGCCAAGTGCAGGAATTCCTGCGCATCCAAGCCGAGCCGCGCCATACCGGTGTCAACGTGAAGCACAGCCGGCACTTTTTGTTCCACCTTATATGCGAACCGCCGCCAATGCTCGATATCGCCTATGGAGTTCAACACGGGAAGGATATTCTTCTGTGCCAGCTCTGGCGTAAGCCCGTTGAGAACGCTAATCCAAGCTTCAGGAAGCAGCTCCCGGAGTACAATTGCCTCGTCAATCGTTGCAGTAAAAAAATGGCGGCAACCAACTTCGAACAGCGCCGGCGCAGCGAGGTTCAGCCCTACACCATAAGCATCTGCCTTGACCGCGGCGCCACAAGCCCGTCCCCCTGCCGCACGGTGCCACGAATCCAACAATAGCCAATTCGCCGCAATGGCGCCAGGATCGACAAATAAAGTCGGGACGGAAATCATGGGATCATGCTGTAAGGCCAAAAAAAACGATCTCTCGAGCCAAACCCAGACCACTCCATGATCGGACGAACACCACCATGTTGAATCAATACACAGCTGCTGGTGGTGCGGCACCCGGCAAGAGCGCGTTCGCCACCGCTTGCATGACAACCGCTCGTTACTACTCCTGCCGACACGCCCACATTCGCCAATATTGGACTCAATCTTACGCGGGACCACAACCTGCAGTGGCCATGGCACACGACAGAGTTGACCGCGGATCGGACTCCATCATTACGATGTGCGCCAATGCAGCTGCCCCCCCACCTCTGCAGACAACCCGCCTCGTCCTGCCCATAACCTCGACATCGAAGGCCTTCTCAAAAGATTCTCGCCTACAAATATGATCACACCTCTCACCTAGCTCGCGCGGTATCACTCCAATGCGTGCAATACAGTCGGCACGAAAGACGACGTGCTGACATCACGGCCATAACGTCGAGAAACCCAGAACAGCCCTATGTGTCACCGTCCCGTGCCGTACAATTATGATGTGCCAGCCTCTCACACCTCGAGCACTCACAGCTTAGAGACTCAAAAACCTGTCGTACGACGCGCCTGATTCCCGCTTCGGTTCCTCTTAAATGTGCAGCACGCAAGCTCGATTACAGGCCAACCAGCCATACGCATCAACACATCACCTCGCAAGCCTCGCCCGTTTATTAGAGTCCACGAAATCGTGTGGGTCAAGCACGCCCATCTCACATACTGCTACGCCTACCAGCATAGCAAACAAATCTTCCTGTAGTCCCGTCACACCCAGGTACTGCGGTTCATTCGAAGGGCACGGCAGCCTGATCGGGCTCGCCAAAATCAAGGCAGCGGTTGATGGGCGCTTGCGGGTCGACAATCGAGCGAACGCTACCACGCCTTATGCGCTTGTGCGTCGACGTCGAGAAGAAGTTCTCGACCGAATTGACCCCGAACCGGAAAAGGGGGTGAAATAGAAACTCCAGCGCGGATACCGCTCATACCATTCCTTAATCTTTTGGCTTTGTGGGTTGCGTAGGTGTCGACCACCGCCTCGATCAGCTGCCCAACGCTCAACGGAGTTGAGGAAATGGTCGAACTTTTCGTGCCAATAGCCGCTGCACGCAACCTCCGACGAACGAGCCCTCAAAAGCGTTGAGAGCAACCAACAGCGTCGTCGTGCCATCGCGCTTGTAGCCGTGGATCATGGTGCCGCAACGGATGAGATTCAGCGGCAGCCACGGCTTGGCCTTGGTCGAGGGTCTGGATTTGGCTCTTTTCGTGGATCGACAGCGCCGCTGCTTGGCTGGTCGATCAACATGAGGGCAACAAGTTTGTCGACGAAATGGGCAGGGCGCGACCATTTAAACGTGCGAACACGATACGGTTACAGATCGAGGCGAGAACAACCCGCACCCGTTTAACATGCCTGCGCTGGCTGTTCTGATCAGATGCGATCGCCTCCAACCTCTGTCTCCCCGTGTGTTCGCCAGCGCGCACACTGTCTGTGCCATCAGAGCAGACTCGCACACGAGACTCACCACTTTGAGTCAGCGGAATGCTTTAGTGCACCAGAAAATCCCCCAGAAGCTAGGATGCCGCATTTAAGGGTGAACATCGAGGTGGTGAGTATCGAGATCGGCGAACCTCGTTAACTCTGCTTCGAAGAACAGGTCGATCTTCCCTGTCGGACCATGCCGTTGCTTCGCCAAAATCAATTCTGCCTTGTTATGAACATTTTCCATGTCAACCATCCATTTATCCTTAGCGGAATGAAATTTGTCCTCGTTTTCAAAAGCTGCCTGTTTGGGCTCCCTTCCCTGCAAATAATACTCGTCACGATAAACAAACATGACCATGTCCGCATCCTGCTCGATCGTTCCCGACTCGCGCAGGTCCGACAACTGAGGTCGCTTGTCCTCTCTGCTCTCAACCGCGCGAGAAAGCTGCGACAATGCTAGTACTGGCACCTGTAGCTCCTTGGCGAGAGCTTTTAACCCTTGCGTAATGTGGCTTATCTCGATCACCCGATTCTCCGGTTTCGTACCCGTGGCAGGCCGCATCAATTGCAGGTAGTCGACAACCACCAAAGCCAACCCATTAGTCCGTTTCAACCGCCGGCATCGCGTTCGCATCGCCGAAAGCGAAATTGCCGGAGTATCATCAATAATCAACGGCAATCTTGCAATTCTCCTTGACACTGCAACAAAACTATCAAACTCCTTCTTTCCGATTTCACCTCTTCGAATACGGTCGGACGCAACCCGCGCCTCTTCAGCAAGCAAACGCGTTGCTAGTTGTTCGGCGCTCATTTCTAGAGAAAAAATGACCACCGTCTTCTTCGCCTCTGCGCTCGGATCGGTCTTTCTCACGTCGTTCAGGAGTGCCTGAGCTGCCCCGAAGGCAATTTTCGTTGCTAACGCAGTTTTTCCCATCCCGGGGCGCCCAGCCAGAATCAGCAAATCGGACTCATGCATCCCGCCAGTCTTCGCGTCCAGATCTCGAAGTCCTGTCGTTAGTCCCGAGACATGACCGTCTCGACGGAATGCCTGCTCCGCAGACTCGATCGCGAGCTCTAACGCTCGTTCGAAAGTCATCGCCCTTCCGTCCGTTCCCCCGCGAGTGGCAAGATCGAACAGCGCCTGCTCCGCCGCTTCAATTTGAGCTTTTCCATCCATATCGGGATCGGCGCCAAATGCCCGGTTTACAGTGGTCTCGCCGAGATCGATCAGGTTGCGGCGGATCCACGCATCATGAATTATCCGCCCATAATCCCCTGCATTGATGATACCCACCATTGCCGCCAGCAATTGCCCGAGATACGCGGTTCCGCCGACCTCTTCGAGCACCGCTGAATGCTCAAACTCAGCTCGGAGCGTAACGGGATCGGCAAGCTGCCCTGCCTCAATCCGTCTCGCGATCGCCTCGTAAATGCGCCCATGAATCGAATCGGCGAAATGCTCAGGCAATAAAAATTCCGAAACCCGTTCATATGCTTTATTGTTCGCGAGAAGCGCACCCAAAAGCGCTTGCTCCGCCTCAAGATTCGACGGCGGTAAACGCTGCGACAATCCTAAAAGGGGCGAATCCAACTTGGTCATTACCGTAATGCTACTCCAGCGATGAGTCCCGCGACAGGGGGGGACGCTTGTGGATTACGTGAATAAGGTGGATAATTATATCCACTAACGCATAACTAGATCGCCGGCGCCGCGCGCTGATACTGAGGCAAATCCAGCATGGGCTCGCCAAGTTGGGCTGCCGCTCGCCGCGGCCATCCCGGATCCGCTAGCAAGATGCGCCCCAACAAAACCAGGTCTGCGCGGCCATTAGCAATAACCTCCGCCGCCAGATCCGCTGAACGGATCATTCCGACAGCACCCGTTGCTAGTCCCGTTTCACGCCTGATCGCCTCAGCAAATGGCACTTGATACCCAGGATGTATCGATGGCACATTTTGCTGTGGCAAAATCCCCCCTGAAGAACAATCGATCAGATCAACGTCGTTCCGCGCCTTCAGCCACGTCACCAGCTGCACGGAATCATTTATTGTCAGACCACCCCCGACCCAATCGACACAGGATAATCGCACGAACAAGGGCAACTCCAACGGCCACTCTGCGCGTACGGCATCAATTACGTCCATCAATGCGCGCGCCCGCCGTGCCGCGGATCCGCCGTAACGATCACTTCGTAAATTTGTAACGGGGGAAAGAAAGCTGTGGAGCAAATACCCGTGCGCAGCGTGAATCTCAAGAATCTGATACCCTGCACGCCTCGCTCTGCCTGCTGTTCTCGCAAACTCGGTTACGATTTCATCGATTTCCACCACGGATAGTTCATTTGGAACCGGCCGGTCGGGCGTAAAGGCTTTTGCGCTAGGAGCCACGGGCAACCATCCACCCTCCGACTCCGGCGCGACGAATCCTCCCCCCTCCCACGGCCGCAAAGAGCTCGCTTTACGGCCCGCGTGTGCAATTTGTATCCCTGGCACCGCACCAGCAGAAGCAATCAGCGCAACCAACCTGGCCGCAAACGTTTCTTGCGCGTCGTCCCCCTGACCAAGACAGCCCTGAGTAATTCTCCCATTCGGTGAAACATGCGTTGCTTCGGTAAACACAATCCCTGCTCCGCCTGCCGCCTTTGCACCCAGGTTTTGTAAGTGCCAGTCTTGCCCAAGGCCCTCGATTGCGCTGTACTGACACATTGGCGAAACTGCGATTCGATTTTTAGCCACTACCGATCGGAATTCCACCGGGCGAAGCAATGCAGTCTGCGACATCAGAAACTCCATTTCGTTTCGACGTTATTTTCCAAAGTTACCGCCTTGTACGTCGGCGCTGCGGAACCTTATACGAAGTACATCGGCCACCGCGATTGGGTGCCAACAGGCCAATCGTGAAATCAACCCATACCCGGGCCACAGCCGTTTCCCGACGCATTGAAAAGGCGTGTTCGCTTACATAACAACTAGCAGAGAGAGGCAGGTCTCAACAATATGGGCTTAAGCTATTCAAGGCAGCCACGGCGGACTCTTTGATAACGTATTATGGGTAGGACTATGGATTTTTCAGAACAATATCCTCAACTGCCGCACGGGAATTATTAAGTATCATTTCTTCAAACCGGCATGGACTCTGCCGACAGCTCTGATTGAATGACTGGAAGGGTTTCTTTTTACGCCAAAAATACAATTGATTTGAACAAGTCCAATGATAAACCGGCGTCCTAAATGTTAAATTTGAGTCGACGCAAAATGGTGACCAGTAAGAACATTGTACGACACGACTAACGACAAAAATTTTGCTTGGCATCGCATTGTGCATATCATTTTTCTTTGCTCCCATGTCGTAATTGCTACCATGACTACAACCGCCAATCACCTAGCGTACCATAATGGATTTGGAGCCGATGATGTCAAATGCTGCCGGCCACGCAGGAAGAAAAAAACGCCTCTGGTTTTCACGACAGCAATATATATGCGACTCGCTAATTTTTGCCGTATTTTATTTTGTCTGTGCAAAACAAACAGAACTTGAGGAAAACCAGCGCCTCATTTTGTTTATATTTTATCAGTTCTTTCCACGTGGTAGCCAACGCTGGCCGTGCGAATCTCTGCCGCCGCCCCTCTTCATCCCTACCCCAGCCATTTTCGGCGGAAGGAACTATTTTCAAGGGTTTTCTCAGAAATTCAGGAGATTGGGTTTTAAACGTAATAGCTTACTCCGCTCTGTATGCCTTTCCGTAATCAAGAAGTTGAATGTACACTTGTCTTGATACGGATCTTCGATACCATTGTCGGGCCAGAGCAATACAGCCTACGATTCTCAGATACGTGCCTGACCAAGCGCAGCTCTCCCTACGTTGTCCTTGTCAGCATCTCCGACTCGGTATTTATGAAATGTCCATGCAGATGGCGCGAGGATGCAACGATCGCGTGGGCCATCAGAATCCCTATCTTAAACTTTTTTGAACCATATGACGTCCGCCTGGAGAAAATCACTGTTTGGCAATACCGGAGCGCGTCGGTACAGAAGTTATCGGGAGCATGTTCCACCGTCATCCTTAACCTCCCGTAACCCGTTCGAGGCTTCGTGCCCATGGGGGGGGGGATGAGGTGATTTTTTGG
Organism: Pseudomonadota bacterium; assembly: GCA_021799015.1. Lineage (GTDB taxonomy): Bacteria > Pseudomonadota > Alphaproteobacteria > Acetobacterales > Acetobacteraceae > Acidiphilium. The sequence continues at coordinate 24,306 of JAJZBH010000004.1, read as the reverse complement.
TAAATTTGGATGTGGCGGCGCGGCCCCCGTTCGAGCTTCAGTGGCACCTAGCCACGACCTGTCAACTCAGGACCAGCGCAAGAACCATCATAAATGAGGATGTCTTTCGGAGTTTTGGCAATGTAGTCGATGTCGGCGACAAGTGGATCAGGCAACATCTCGACCTCATTCTCTGGTGAACAGTCGACGAGGTATTGAATACCTTGCGTGATGCCGAAGGCAAGCAACTCCACCGAAGACCGATTAGATAACGCCTAGAATGGTGGCCGATGTGCCCTTTCAGCTTTCGATTTATCAAGGAAAACTCCTCCGAGATATCCGAAAAGAGATCCGCGTCAGGCATTACGACGTCCAGATACGTCAAATGCGCAGGGTCGCTGGTTGGATCGAAGCAACGTCGAGGCGCATGCGCCACTCTCTAATCACGCTCAAGTTCGAGGTGATTCCCTATCCCCCAAAGCGTCTGATACGTTCAATTGGCAGTGAAACCATAGTTCGGTCCACGATCTCCGTGCGAGGGTTCATGTTGGTCCGGAATGTGGTCCCGTCGCAACGTGGCCTTGCCTGCTCAAATCTGCACCACGTCAACAAAATTACTCGGTAACGCCGATAATACATATGCCAGATCCAAGTACAGCTATCGGACAAAGCCCGAGCAACCGCGAAGCAATCATTCCCACCCTCTGGCCACCAGTTGCAATAGCGAGTGCACCCTCCCTTGTCCGGTTTGACACACCGTGCGGCACCATCCCCCGCCACGAAGCTTTGCGACGCCCTAGGACACCTTCAGTCAGCGGCGCCCCCGGGACGGGCTATATCGTACTTGTATCGATCCATCCAATATGCTGATCAGGCCGGCGATAAACAATATTTAGCGCCCCGGTCGCGATATTGCGAAATAGCAATAAAGTCTGATCCGCCAAGTCCATCCGCATTACCGCTTCACTGACGGTGAGCGGCCGGATTTCGGTCTGCATCTCAGCGACGACCGCAGCGTGTGGTCCGGTCTCTTGGTTTAATGCATTAGTTCCACCCATGCTTCCGTTCGATTCAAGGTCGACCTCTGCGCCGTTTTCGTAGACCTCACGTAACACGAATTGTCGTATCATTTCTGGTCGCGTACGGTTCGCACTTTCGCGCGAATGCTCATTCATTCTCCGCCGGTAGCGCCGTAACCGCTTGGCAATATGCTCTGCCGCATCATCGAAGGCCGAATGTGCGTCGGCAGCTTCTCCCTCTCCACGCAACGTCAAGCCGCGCGCTGCGTGTACATTAATGTCACACGTAAAAAAGCTTCGTGCACGGCTAAACGTCACATGCGCCTCTATCGCATGGTCGAAATATTTGCCAGCGATAATGTCCAGATGCCGCGCAACGTGGGCGCGAAGAGCATCGGATAGGTCAATCTGCTTTCCGGAGACAGTAATTTCCATCGCGAATCGCCTTTGCGTAGCCGAGTTACCGGTTCACTAATCGACGGGTTAACCACGCAATGATTTATCCCGCCGCCGCTGCGCCGAACCGGGTATGCGCAACGCTTCACGATATTTGGCCACAGTTCGACGTGCAATGTCTATGCCTTCGTTTTGTAATATTCGCGCAAGAGCATCGTCAGAAAGGATTGCCTCAGGCCTTTCTTGCTCCACGAGAGCGGCAATTCGATATCGGACAGAAGACGCGCTATGAATCTCGCCATCTGCGCCGCCGAGCGCGGCTGTGAAAAAGAAACGCATCTCGAGAATGCCGCGTGGTGTTGCCATGGATTTATTTGCCGTGACGCGACTAATCGTGCTTTCGTGAAGCTCCAGGCTCTGGGCAACGTCCCGCAAAGTCAAGGGTCGCAGATAGGCGATTCCGTGCCTGAAAAAGCCCTCCTGTAATCGAACGATCTCGCTTGCAACACGTAGAATTGTCTGCGCTCTTGCTTCCAGTGCTCGGATTAAAAAATTTGCTGCCTGCATCCGTTCGTTCAGAAATTGCTTGGTTTCACGTGTTGCCTTGACTACCATCCGAGCATGAAATCCTCGTCTGACAAGCACTCGTGGCATGGTCTCAGGATTTAGTTCCACTAGGTACTCGCCGTCAGGGTTCCGGCGTACGACAACATCAGGGATCAAAACCCGAACTTCCTCTGCTTCAAAACGGGCGCCCGGTTTCGGATCCAGCCGACGAATTTCATCGATCATGTCGCGCAGATCCGACTCGTCGACGCCACAGATGGTCATCAGTGTGCGATATTCGCGGCGGGCTAATAGATCGAGGTGCCGGAGCAAAGCGGCCATGGCCGGATCAAGCCTGTTGCGCTCAGCGAGCTGGGCTGACAGGCAATCAGCCAAATCACACGCGAACACGCCCGTAGGATCGAAATGCCGCATCATCTGCCGCACTTTCTCAACTCGTCCGATGCCCAGCTGAAGTGCTGTGGCAATGGCCTCCGGCGGCTCAGCGAGCCAGCCTGTTGGCTCCAACGCCGCAATCAAAGCTCGAGCAATTTTGCGATCAATAGGATCTGAAAAAGCGAGTCGTGCCTGATGTTCCAGATAGTCACGGAGTCCTAGGGGGCGACCCGCGATTCTGCCAATCGGGTCCTCATCATCCATATCAAAGAGGTTGACGCCACCAGCTTGGTCGGAAACGGCTCCAACGTCATATACATTCGAAAAATCCGTATCGAGAGCCGCGCCGGGTTCGGGGTCAAGCGGACCCGGCTCCTCGGGTTTGTCAACACCGGTGGGAGCTGAGCCAGCCGCATCACTGTCTCCTAGCTCAAGAAACGGGTTGCGCTCCATTTCCTCATCAAGGAATTGCGTAGCCTCCAAATTGGTAAACTGGAGCAGCTGGATTGCCTGCCGCAATTGTGGCGTCATGACCAGAGTCTGATTTTGGCGCAGGTCAAGGCGAGGCGCGATCGACATTCACTGAGTATATCAACTATGTGGACTTCGAGAAGGGGGTTGGCGTGATTTTTGCTTGCCAAAAAATCTACCGGTGTATTTGGTCAACCTCCTGGCCCTCCAAAACTGGTGCGCGGCGACCGGGGGCTCTGATGACAGAGGCAAGACCCTGATCCCGGGAGCGGGAGGACTATTGGTTCTACCCGCTGTTCAGGCGTCAGCGTGATTCGTAGGAAACGATAAAATGCGTAATTTTACGTGAAGGAATCAAGAACTGCATAAAAGTACTCGTTAATCCGTCTCGGATCGGCGGGCTCGGCTGGCATCATGTGGTTGAACTTAAAGGAATCTCGATATCCACCCAGTGATTCAATTGGCGGCATATTACACCGTAGTACCTTAAGTGACCCTTCTTGCCTCACGCTTTGTTTTGGGACGCACGACCTTAGGTCGTCGCAACATTTTTTCTATATTTAACACCATCTCCTGAACTTGGCAAAAATTTCTTGGGCCGTCCTACCTCGTGATCGCTGTGATAGGCATGCACGAGTGAAGATCTTTCCCCGTGGACAGCTCGATGATAACGTATGTTTATTGCAAATATCATAATTGCGCGCGTTAACTTTTACGTTAGCGCACTGGTTTCTTGAAGTACAATATCGGTCTTCCATAACGTGTTAGGACAGCGACAAGGTATGTGTCGTTGTTGCACTCAACAAGCGTCCCTTTATTGGCAGACAATCTCATATACGTGGCCTCGCTTGCCGAAGCCGCCATTAGCCGGGCTCCAGCTCCTGAGGGGCAGCGAAAAACTCTCTCCGCATGCACTCTGAACTTGGTGTCTACCAGCGATTCGGCCTCGAGCTTCCTGCGTGCCTCACAAGAAAGGTCCAAGTCGCGCGTATCCCAAATTGCCGCTTGCGCTCTTTTAGCATACGAATCGTGCCGCTTGGCACCCGGCTTCTCAGATCATCATGGTGCCCACTAGCCGTTAACGCCCGTTGGAGAACTTAAGGTCTTGGAGATTGATGGAAATCAACGCGTCGTAGACACTTCCTGTTTAGACATTCTTCGTGACTACCTAGTACGCCAATGCTCCTGATGGCGACCGGCGTATTAATGATCGTCGAGTTTTGGATCGCGGACACCGCCAGAATGACCGTCGCGCTTGTACTCGCTACCGTAATGAACGCCCTTGCCAATTTGGCCTCTAATCGCTTTGTTCTGGCAATGCGCGACATTCCGGGCGCTGACGAACGTGGCGCTCATGGATTAATGGATCTCGTTGCGTCGTTTGCCCAACGGGCCAACCGTCCGATTTCGCGCGTTTCTAAAATTCACAACTACAGGTTGAATGCATTTGCCGCAGCGCGAGGCCCGAAACCAGCTGCGGTTCAAGTTACAACTGCCCCTTTACGCAAGTTCCCAACCGCAGAGCTTGCAGGTGTGCCAACAGATGAGTCGACGCATCTGCAGCGCCAGAACCTTCCGACGCTCATAATCGCGCCGACATGCTCTGGTGAAATTGGCATTCTTACCAACATTGGGTTTTTCTTCGGGAACCGACGGCTCACCGAGAGTGACGCCTCTCTGGGTGCACTCCATCGATTTTTGCCGCTATTCCTGACTCCCGTTGCGCCAATAACGGTGCAACCTGCCAATTCAGGCACTCGCGACTTCGTTGTGGGCAAGGCCGCCGCACCAATGACACACGATCGCGCGACCTTCACCGGCGCGTTCTCAGGCATCGCGGCAATCGCGCAAAATGTGCCAAATATTAACGCCGAGCGGGACCCTGCCGCACAAGTGTTCGTCATTAACCCGTTGAGGGGCCAACAGCTTGACCATCCCCTTAGCAATTCTCATCTCGGGTCATATAATGGCCAACATGGCTGGTGCGCCTTCAGTGCCAGCCGGAGACGAAGCCCAAGACGCCATCGTGCGCTCAAACTACTCCAGGAGCACAAGACTGAAGAGCATTCTCTCAGCTCTGCGATTCCAACATGAATGAGCGGATCAATACATTTACCCTCACAGCTGCAGTGATGGTCGGTGCAGTTCTTTGCGTATTGCTTGCCGCTCCTTTTTTGGGCGCGCTCGCATGGGCGCTCGCTCTCGGTGTCCTATTTGTGCCCTTGCAGGTACGATTTGAGAAGATCTTTAGAAGTCCCGGCATTGCTGCGGTTCTGACCGTGCTAGTTGCTGCAATCATCGTGGCAACACCAGCCGTTTTGGTGATTGAGCGATTGGTCCGCGAGGCCGCTGCTAGCGCTGGTTTTATTCAGGAAAAATTAGCCACGAAATCGATCCGACTTCCAGCATTCGTATACTGGGCGCAAGAGCAAATTGATCTACCCGCTATGATTAGCCGTCTAACGACTTGGCTCAGCAATGTCAGCGCCTCGTTCCTACGAGGATCTTTAGCGCAAGCGCTGGAGATCGTGCTTACCTTTTACATCCTTTTCTTCGTCTTGCGAGACCGCGGTGCCGCCTGCGCTGTCCTCCGCGGCGTTCTGCCGCTCAATCAGACCGAAACCGACCGCCTGTTCGCCCGTATCGTTGATACGATCCATGCGACAATCTACGGCACCATTGTAGTGGCGATAATTCAGGGTGCGCTAGGTGGCCTAATGTTCCTAGTTCTTGGCCTTGCTGCTCCGGTTCTCTGGGGCTTGGTAATGGCTTTGCTATCCATGGTGCCAGTGCTTGGCGCATTCATTGTTTGGATCCCTGAAGCCATTTTGTTAATTTTGGATGGTCATGAGATCAAGGCTTCAATATTGATTGTTTGGGGTAGCGTGGTGGTGGGCGGAATCGATAACGTTATAAGACCGATCCTTCTGGGAAACCGCTTGCGATTGCACACCGTCCCGACTTTCATATCGATCATAGGCGGGCTTGTCCTGTTTGGACCACCCGGCTTTGTGCTCGGACCACTCGTTCTAACGACGACTCTTGTGCTGCTCGAGATACTGCGCGCACGGGCGAATCTGCCGATGTTATAAAGCCTTCTAGATCCTCGGGTCGGCTATTAGATATAACGCTACGCTGAAGCCTTATCCTAAAGTATACTCCATCTCAGCCGTATAGTCAGGTACCTCACCACCTAGGTGAGAGCTAAACAGGGTTATATGTTCAGCTACAATCGCTGGCGAGCGGTACAGGTTGTGAGCTTGGACGAACTCAACCAAACGAGGGGTAACAGGGTGATCCATACGCGCGAGAGTAACGTGAGGCATGAATTTTCTCCGCTCGGGCGGCAAACCAATCCGACGAAGCGCAGTCTCGATCTTTACCTGGAGACGAAACAGCAACTCGTTACGCTCCACCCCGATCCAGAGCGTGTTTACACGCCCGGCTTTTTCAAACCACCCGACTCCGGTTAGCACCAGTGAGAATTCGCGCGCCTGAATGCGCGATAGAGCGTAATCAATTTCCTCTGCTTCCGCTCCTTTGCTTTCACCAATAAAACGCAAAGTCAGATGCATGTTCTGGGGAGGAACCCAGCGTGCACTGGCAAGATTGATCGCAAACGCGGCCAAACTGCGCTTGACCTCCCAAGGCAGATCAAGGGCTACGAAAAGGCGCACGTTCTACCTCCTTTCAAAACGGCAACGTGAGGCGGCACACCAAAAATAAGGCCAAGCCTCACCGAGCGATTCAAATCACGACGAAGCGATTGACATCCAATCATCGCAGGACAGACCCGTGAGGAGGTTTCGCGTCGAGTCGTCCAACAACGGGCCGATTTCAACAAGAACTCTAGCATGGTATGCGTCCAACCACATACGTGAGCGTGCATCAAGGAGGGAAACGTCGACCAAACGCATGTCAAAGGGGACAAGGGTCAACGTTTCAAATTCCAGAAAAGATTTAGCGGCAGAAAGCGCGGCTTCGCGAACGAGAAGGAGATTTTCGAGTCGGATGCCATACTTATTTTCCCGATAGTAACCAGGCTCATCGGAAAGAATCATTCCGGATGCGAGTGGAACCGGCTTTCCGGTACGGTGGAACGCGACAGGCCCCTCGTGAACAGACAGGTACGAACCAACACCGTGACCGGTCCCGTGATCGTAATCGAGGCCAGCGTCCCAGAGCATCGTGCGAGCGAGAGCGTCAAGCATCGGGCCACTTGTACCCTCTGGAAACCGCGCGCGAGCCAACGCAATATGCCCCCCAAGAACTCGAGTATAACAGTCACGCACATCCGAAGGTGGAACACCCGGACCCGTCCAAAGCGTCCGCGTAATATCGGTCGTGCCGTCAGGGTATTGCCCTCCGGAGTCGATGAGATAAACTTCATTGCGGCGAATTGGCCGATTGGTGATGTTGTTTGCATGATAATGAACGATAGCTCCATGTTCGCCTGCAGCCGAGATTGACGGGAAACTATCACTACGAAATTCCGGTGCGACGGACCGAAACTCATGCAATTTCGCCGCCGCCGACGTTTCGTCCAGTTTCCCGGTTGGAGCTTCGGCAATGAACCATGCCAAAAACTTGCACATCGCAACCGCATCGCGTCGGTGCGCGTTGCGCGCTCCTTTCCGCTCCACGCCGTTTTTTATTGCTCGCGGCAAAACGCAAGGATCGTGACCAGAAACAGCAATTGCCCCAGCCTCACTGAGGATTTGAAGATAGCGAATAGGAGAAGTGGCGGGATCAATGCGAACACGCTGCCCCTGTAATGTCGAAAGCGAGCGAACCATCGACTCGCGCGGCACAATCGTAACACCGTGTCCAAGGTGGGAGCGAACAGCGTCGTTGAGCTTCAGTGGGTCGACGTATAGCTCCGCCGAGCCGTCATTGCGCAGCAATGCAGTAGCCAGCAGAATCGGCGTATATGGCAAGTCACTTCCGCGTAAATTGAAAAGCCAAGCGACAGCATGCGGATCTGTCAACAGGGTGGCGTCTGCTCCCTCGGAGCTAATGGCGGCGCCTATACGTGCGCGCTTGTGACCGGCGGATTCACCAGAGAATTCTAACCCATGCGGCCATGCGGGCGCCGGATACGACTTCGGACGGTTTTCCCAAAGCATGTCAATCGGGTTCGCGATCGCTACGGGCGCAATTCCGGCTTTAGAAAACTTGTCAATTGTCTCAGCGCTCATCAACCAAGGATCGTAACCAATGCGGGCACCCAGTGGTGCATTGACGCGCAACCATTCCTCGGGCCTCATATCCGCAATGCGAACCCGCTCCCAGATCAACGGGTCGGTCTGTTGAGCCAATTGTATCATGTACCGCCCATCTGAGAATACCGCTGCACGATCGCGCAGAAGGATCGCGAGGCCAGCACTACCGGTAAAACCCGTCAGCCATGCCAGACGTTCGTCGGAAGGTGGAACGAATTCTCCGAAGAACTCGTCGTTCCGTGGCTGGATAAAGCCATCAAGATTGCGCTCCCGTAGTATGCGGCGGATCGCGTCGGCGCGGGTTGGCTCCATTGCATCATCCCTTACTAAACCAATCAATAACTTTACAACGAATAAGACCCCTTTTGAGAGTCTGGCCAAGATCTTACGACGTTGGGCCAGTACGCGCTATCGTAACGACACTTTAAGGTTTGCAGTCGCGCGCCTATCTTGAGTTGTGGCCAAACCGTGACATCAAAACAGGCGCGCCAAAATACAGAACCCCGCTTTTGGCGCCTTTAGGCAAGGCGTTATGCTCCAACGGTTTCAGTCCCACCAAGCCTAGGCGCCGTATCACGCCGCGACAAACTGCCATACGTTTACCCGCCTCCGGCATAAACATCGGGTCTGGCAACGCGTCCAGTACGCTGACTCCATTTCGAAAAGCCGTTAGCTAATCTCTGCTCCACAAGAGCCCCGCCCGACTCAGACGACTTTGCGTTTCACTGACGTCGTTGTGCATAACACACACATTGGGTACGACCATTCCTCATTACCGATCTATGGACCAACCTTGGCCTCACCATCCGCAAACACACCCAGCCTACGCTGCGAAACCTGTATTTGAAGCAGACGCATTGCCGTTAGCGGCGCCATTCCCGTCTTACGCCGAATTAGTCAGGGTTTCAGAGCACGAAAATCAGCACGCCAAACATCACCGCGGGCCCTTCTGGAGTACAAGTGTGGTCCACGCGCCCATATGGATACGATCGCGGAGCCAAACGCCATGCCGACGATGGGCCGTGAGTACGAAACGCTCCTGACTACGAAGTAGACCCGACAAAATGGCAATCCCTCCCGGAGCAAGATTCACGGCTAGTTCTTGTGCCATCGCCGCAAGCGGGCGAGCCAGAATGTTCGCAAAAACTAAATCGTAAGGGCCCTTTTGACGAATAATTTTGTTCTTCCAGCCATTTCCACGTATAACGCGTACAAAAGCAGCTACGTTATTACGTGCCGCGTTCTGCTTCGCCACGATCACGGAACGTTGATCTATGTCGCTGGCCAAAACTCTTCGACGTAGCAGCTTGGCAGCAGCGATCGCCAGAACGCCAGAACCCGTGCCTAAATCCAAGATCCGACACCGCTGCTTTCCGTGCGGCAAACGTTCGAGCGCAAGCAGGCATCCTCGTGTAGTTTCGTGTTCTCCGGATCCGAAGGCGAGGCCCGCATCCAGCCTGATGTCAATGCGACAACCAGACGGCTTGGATTTAATATGACTCCCCTGAATCACAAAATGGTTGCCAATGATTTGCTCTGGAAAACCGGCAAACGAACGTGCTAGCCAGCCTCCCGCCGGAAGAGTGCTGCGGTCAAGCGGCGGCGCAATGCCGCTTATCTCTTCGGCAAGCGCCAACGCCGCGGAAAGGTCGGAGTCTTGCCTTCCCGGCTCACGCAAGCCTTCAAGAATCCAGACTCCAGCCACCTCATCGAAGAAGAAACTTATTGCACAGCAACAACTCTCGAATGCAGCCTCAAAGGCTTCAAGTGCCTCAGCAGGTACGACAACGGTAATCCGCTCAAGCTCACCGATACGCCAGTTCATTTTTCTGTGTTACCTGCTCTGTTCGATATAGCTTTTTAGGACACGCTTTTCTCCGGCCTGATCAAAATCAATAGTAACGCGATCACCATCTACGTCGCGCACAATCCCGTAACCGAACTTCTGATGAAAGACACGCGAGCCGAGAGATAAGTCGTCGGAATCGCGAAGTGACGTAGACGTATGCCGTCCAACCGTAATGCTATGCGCGACATGAACACGCGCATCTCCAAAATATGAAGAGACAAAGAGCGATTCTTCAGACTTAGGTAAAGCTGTTCCTCCACTTGTACAAAATTCTCCTGGAAGTTCCTCAGTAAAACGGCTAGGGGTACTCGATTGCCAAGTGGCGTAAACGCGGCGGTTTGCGCAATGCGATATGATCAGCCGGTGCCGAGCACGCGTGATCCCGACATAAGCAAGGCGACGCTCTTCCTCAAGGGCCTTTGCGCCCCCCTCGTCGAGCGCCCGTTGATTCGGGAATACGCCTTCCTCCCAGCCTGGGAGAAAGACGTTGCTGAACTCTAGCCCTTTTGCGGCGTGCAGTGTCATTAGCGCAACACGGTCGCCCGCCGCCATCTCATCGTTCTCCATAACAAGCGATACGTGGTCGAGAAAACCTTCAAGCGTTTCAAAATCAGCAAGCGCTCGGCCCAATTCCTTGAGGTTTTCCACGCGGCCAGCAGCATCTGGCGACTTGTTCTCGTTCCACATGGCGGCATAGCCGCTTTCATTGAGGATCGTAGAAAAGGCTATAACGTGGCCGTCCTCCCGCAAAACTCGCTTCCAATTCCAAAAGTTTTCCAGCAACTCACGCAGAGAGTCACGCGCCTTGCCACGCACGCCTCCACCCATGATGACACGCGACGCCGCCTCAGTGAGCGGCACGCGATCAGAGCTCGCGCGTTCGCGAAGGCGGCATAACGCTGTGTCACCAATCCCCCGCTTAGGTACATTAACGATACGCTCAAACGCGAGGTCATCAGCAGGTCGAGTAAGTACACGCAGGTATGCGATCGCGTCTCTGATCTCCGCACGCTCGTAAAAGCGCAATCCTCCGATAAGCCGATAAGGCAAGCCGATCTGGATGAATCGCTCTTCAAAAGCACGGGTCTGAAAGCCAGCACGGACAAGCACGGCGCATTCAGCCAATTTCTCACCCTGCTCACGCAAAATTCCAATGCGATCACCAATCATCCTAGCTTCTTCGTCGGAGTCCCAAAATGACAGAATCTCAACCTTTTCGCCGCCAGTCTCGGTATGGCCAGAATGGAGGGTTTTGCCGAGGCGGGACTTGTTATGGGAAATAAGATGAGCTGCTGCCGCAAGTATCGGCACAGTCGAGCGGTAGTTTTGTTCGAGACGAATGATTTTCGCGCCGGGAAAATCGGTTTCAAAGCGAAGGATGTTTTCAATCTCTGCACCGCGCCACGAGTAGATGCTCTGATCATCGTCGCCGACACAGCAAACATTCTTGTGCGCCTGAGCTAGAAGACGCATCCAGTAGTATTGGATTGTGTTCGTGTCTTGATATTCGTCAACAAGAATGTAACGAAATGCGCGATGATAGGCTGCGAGTACATCTGGGTCTCGCTTGAGCAAATCCGTCGTAAGCAGCAAAAGGTCACCGAAGTCGACGGCATCTAGCGCACGCAGGCGGTCCTGATAGGCGGCGTAGAGATCGCGTGCCGACGTGGCGCCCCAGTCAAGATCCTCGTACTGGGACACCTGATCAGGCATCAATCCGCGATCCTTCCAGCGCTGAATTGTCCCGATCAAACCTTGGGGCGGGAAGCGTTTCACGTCCAAATGGCGCGCTTCCATCACCTGTTTAAGTGTTCTTAGCTGGTCGTCCGGATCAAGGATCGAAAAATGGGCGGTTCGATTGACACGATCAGCATGGCGGCGGAGCATGCGCGCAGCCAGTGAATGAAAGGTGCCAAGCCACAGCCCATCAGCAGGTCCTCCGATTAGGACTTCGATACGCCCCCGCATTTCGCGCGCCGCTTTGTTAGTAAACGTGACGGAAAGTATTTGGTTCGGAAGCGCCCTTCGCGTGAGCAGAATATGAGCAAATCTTGTTGTAAGCACACGGGTCTTCCCTGTTCCTGCTCCAGCAAGAACCAGAACGGGCCCTTCGGTCGTTTCAACAGCCTCCCGTTGGGCGTGATTCAGTCCGTTAAGGTAGGTACTCACGAAATGTCGCTGCCGGTCGACGGCTCAACAGGGCGCGTTCGTACACCCAAGATGTGTGCAATCGCGAACACTAAATCAGCTCGGTTTAGCGTGTAAAAATGAAATTGATCAATGCCGTTCGCCTGTAGCGTGCGAACCTGTTCAGCCGCAATGGCAGCAGCGACCATGCGGCGAGTTTCCGGGTCGTTACCAAGCCCCGCGAACATTTCTTCCATCCATTCTGGCACACGTGTACCGCCCATCTCGCTCATCCGCTTTGCTTGTGCGAAGTTTGACACCGGCATGATCCCCGGGATGATGGGCGCGGTGATGCCAGCGGCAAGAGCCCGGTCCAGAAAGTCAAGAAAAATTCCTGTGTCGAAGAAGACTTGGCTTATGGCGCTGGAAGCACCCGCATCAAGCTTACGCTTCAGGTTATCGAGATCAAATTCGGGGCTGATTGCCTGTGGATGTGTCTCTGGGTAAGCAGCCACCGAAATTTCAAAATCGGCAACTCGTTTCAGACCTGCAACCAGGTCAGCAGCGAACCTGTAACCGGCCGGATGCGCTACATAAGAAGCGCCACTCGGGGGATCCCCGCGCAACGCAACGATATGCCGTACGCCTGCGTCCCAGTACCGCCTTGCGACAGCGTCCACTTCGTCGCGACTTGCTCCAACGCAGGTGAGATGAGCCGCAGGTGTCAGGCTGGTTTCGCGGACCAGACGTAGAACTGTTGCATGGGTCCGTTCTTGCGTTGACCCGCCAGCACCGTACGTCACCGACACAAAGCGTGGGCGAAGCGGCTCGAGGCGACGAATGCAACTCCATAACTGATCCTCCAGAATCTCAGTCTTTGGAGGGAAAAATTCAAACGAAATTTCCGGCGGCGTAAGGTGTGCCATTCGCGTGGCGATTGGTACGAGACGCTCGCCTGACAACCAGCGCGATAGGACCGAGGGCGAAGATTCGCTATTCATCGTTGGAGCTCCTTCATGTATTGTGGTGGCAGGAAGCACGATGCGGTTCAAGGCCAGGAACATCAGGGAGGCTTGCCTGCCGCGCTGCAGAGCAACATGAAGATTGATCGATCCAGTACACGCGCTACATAGATCCCGTGGCCCGTACCGAGGCCGACGGAAAACATTCTGTGTCTAAGACCAGCAAGGCCCCGGATCGGGGGCGAAACAGGAGCATCATGGCAAACGCGATCCTACCGTTCCTTGCCCTCTGCGGCCTTTGCGTAAGTCTCGTTGGGTGTGCGACTCCACCACCCAAAACGGACAAATTGGCTTATCAAGCCTACCAGCAGCAGAACGATCCGCTGAAACCGATGAATCAAGCATTTTATAAGGTCAACAACGTCCTTGATACCTATATAATGTTGCCTGTTGCAGAAGGCTACGACCGTGTGACGAGCCAGCCATTCCGCAATCATGTTACTGATTTCATGAACAATCTGTCAGCCCCAGGCCAACTGCTATGTTTTATGGCAGCCGGCAAACCCACGGACGCTGGTACAACGTTGGTCCGGTTTCTGGTCAATTCGACCATCGGTCTGGGGGGAATCTTTGATCCGGCCAGTGCCCTAGGGTACCATAGGGTTTATACCGACCTCGGCCTAACTTTGGCTGGCTATGGTGTGCCAGCTGGACCATATCTCTATTTGCCGCTTTTCGGTCCTTCAGGGTTACGGGACGCAACATCGATTCCTGCTGACGTGGTGCTGTCGCCGACATTTCCGGCACCGGGCTCAACGGCGTTGACAGCGTTTAACTATTCATCAAATGCCCTGAATTTAGTCAATCTGCGCGCAGAGCTGATCGGCCCAATCAAGAACATCAAAGAGACTGCTCTGGATCCCTATGCCACATTTCGGAGCCTTTATCGCCAGCATCGCGCCTCACAATTGCGTACTATCAATGTGAGCAACGTGCCAACCGTTCCTGCGTGGTATCCTCCTGCAGAACGACGCGCGATGCAAAAGGCTTTGGATGCGAAATACAGGAAAGGCTTCTGACATGACCAATCGCTCGCGTCGCGTTCTGCTAGGAGCATTCGCCGCCTTGCCGGGAATCTCGGTGCTCGCCGACCTGATGCCGGCCGCTGCCGCTGCGCCTCAAAAATCTGCGGCTGAGCAATTTATCAGGCGATCGGGGGAACGTCTGGTGAATATCGTCAACGGGCCCGGCTCGGCATCGCAAAAAGCTGACAAGCTCCGTGCGTTGGTTGATGAAATTGTCGCTGTCAATCAGATCGGCCGATTCGTACTTGGCCGATTCTGGAACGTGGCAACGCCGGAACAGCGCCAACAATACATGACCCTATTCCACCAACTTCTCGCTTTCAATATCACGACGCAGATCCGGGCTTATGTCGGCATCACTTTCCATGTACTTGGCGCGCAGAATGGACCGGAAGGTGAAATGGTTAGTACCGTAATCAATCGACCAGACCATCCCCCAGCTAACGTCCAGTGGGTGGTACAGGATATCAGGGGTACGCCCAAGATCATTGACGTTGTAGTCGAGGGTACGTCACTGCGGATTACCGAGCGATCGGATTACGCAAGTGTCATAAGTGATAACGGTGGCCAGGTGGCTGCGCTGCTCGAAGCCATGAAGAACCAGCTAAAACGCATGGAGGCGAATGAATAAAGTTCGTTATCCTGCAATTATCGTTGGTGCAAGACAAGCCAGACTCTTCCCGAAAGTGAAAAGAACGCCTCCAGAAGTCTCTGCCGGCGTTTTCGCCCATATGAGGAAGCGCAGGTGCGTAAGAAATTACTGCTAGCTCGCGACCAGAGCATCAGCTCCGATGATAGAGCGCGAGTTAACGAATAGCACCGTGCCGCATTGGCCGAGCACCAAAGTGACTAATCGTTGCGTGCCCCAGATCCGAATGTTGCAGCACCATAAGAAGGTGCCCTTCAGAGTGCAGCCACCCTTTGGTGCCTCTTCCTGACCGCCAAAACTCATCATGCCGCTAAATTCTTGAGGAGCAACGCGATGTCGGCGTCTTTACCAATCAAGATAGATGTCAGCGCTATCGCCAGGCACATGGGTGATGAAAAACATGTCGCCGAGAATCCTTTGTTCGGCCTGCTCCGACTCATTATCGTTCTTCCTCCGTCTTGCATCCGACTCCGCCCTCACGTTATGAGAAGGCAGATGACGGTGGCCCGCAAGGGCTGAAACGGGAATGCAGGACGAGCCGATCGGGCCCAGACTGCAGCTGCCCCCGCAACTGTGAGTGGTGAAGGCGACCCGCTATCGGCCATTGTCCAACGGGACGAGAAGGCCGGGTCGCTTAATGACCCGCGAGCCAGGAGACCGGCCGGCATCTAGACGATGTGCGCGCATTCGGGCGGGGTGCACCGAACGCGAAGGGTGAGAGTCCCAAAGCCGTCTGTCGCCGTCCCAAACCGTCGCCCAGCCTAAAAGGGCAAGCGACCACGGAGACACGCGATGCGTCGCCTCGTCTGCATATTCCTGTTTACTGCCCTTCTTTGCGCATCAGCTTTTGCTCAGAATGCCCCAACAGAAAGCATTCGAATCAAAAGCATCACAGCCAGCTACGTTCCAACTACAGTTAGCGACACGCCAGCCAGCGTCACCATCATCACCGCGACCGAGATGAAGCGTCGCGGCGATTCCACCTTGGCACAAGCACTCGCAGCTGTGCCAGGTCTGAATGTCGTTCCCTCCGGTGGTCCAGGCAGTGCAACCAGCGTGTTCATTCAAGGAAGTAATTCCGAGGATGTTTTGGTTCTGCTCGATGGTGTCCCCATCAACGATCCATCTGTCTCTAACGGTGCCTTTAACTTTGGCGTCGACGGCTTGGCTGACATCGCCCGCATTGTGGTGGTTCGAGGCCCAATGTCAGGATTGTACGGTTCGGGTGCCATCGGTGGAGTAATCAATCTCGTGAGCAAGCGCGGCACAGGTGCGCCGCACATTAGCTACAATGTGGCAGGTGGGTTTCCGGGACAAGGTGAGGCCAGCGCGACGGTTTCGGGCACCAAGGGCGCGTTTGACTTCGCCCTCACCGGATCAATAATCGAACAAGCGGGCTTCGATTCCCTAGCTCGGCGCCTCTTAGCCTACCGTGCCATCCGCAACCCATTCCGCTATCAACTCGCTGCCATAAACCTGGGCTACAGGCCCTTTGCCGGAACCCGTGTTTCGTTAATCGTGCGCGCCCGAAAGGCGGGCTCGACCTACCCTGATCTGGGTTATCCTGCGTTCGACGACCCATACGAGAATAGCTACGATTCGCTTTTTTTTAGCCGACTAGGAGTCAGATCCCACCTTTTCGACCGGCATCTCACCAGTTCTCTTTATCTGTCCCGTCTCCAGGACGATCGCCGCTACCTTGCGCTGCTCGATCCGGCCGACCCAAATCAGTTTGCCGGTAACAGTTCGTATGCCGGCACCCGAACAGTAATCCAGTTCAACAATGTTCTTAGCTTGAAGTCCTGCGGAATAATGCACCATTGCGCTTTTGTCGCCGGGTTTGAGCAAGATCGTACCCGAGCAAACCAGAACGTAGATGAGAGTTTCTATGGTTCTCCTTACAAATCCACCGTAAATGCCGGACAGCGCACGACCGCATTTCACATAGGAGCACAAGGACATCTTTTCCCCCATATGTCACTTATGGCTGCCCTTCGTGACGACGGCATTTCAGATTACGGTAACGTAATAACTGGGCGCATTGGTGCTGCAGTCATGATTCCTAGTTTATCAACTCGTCTTAAATTTTCGTACGGTTCCGGATTTCTTGCCCCCTCGCTTTTTGACCTCTACGGCATTGACACCTACGGCTACCGCGGGAATCCCTCGCTGAAGCCCGAGCGCAGCGTTGGCTACCAGATAGGTGCAACTACTACGCTCGCGAGCTTCGGCTGCGACTGCGTTGCGACGATTTCAGCTGACTACTTTCGTGATAATATCAACAACCTGATCGAATATACTCAGGTATCCCCTGCAATCGCGACGGAGGAAAATATCGCCGTGGCCCGAATCCACGGCGTTGAAACCCAGCTTAATCTGCATCCTGTGACGTGGCTAAAGGCACAACTTAGCTATACCTACACCCAGGCCCGGGACGGTTTAACTAGAGCCGCGCTGCTACGCCGCCCTGAAAATGCGGGTTCCGCGTTATTCGAGATCGCGCCAACCCCACGCATCGATATAGTGCCGCAGATCCGGTATATTGGCCAATTTTCTGACTATCTGATCGACAATTCTGGATACCCTGCGGGTATCGGCTTGTCGAACGCTGGCGTGATCGTAAATCTTACGGTTAACTTTCGAATCTTTCGGAGGCTTACCTTGTTTGCCACTGGCCGAAACCTGCTTAACTCTCCCTTCGAACCAATTAATGGCTTACAAATACCCGGGCAGAACTTCCTGTTCGGCGTACGTGGTCGGACTAGGCTTTAATACCGTTCGTCGCGGCTCCCGTTGCTTGGGCAGTACGATCTGCTTTTGTTCAACATTGCCCCCTTCGATGGCCGAGGATACCACTCGAAGATGAGCCGTAACGTTCCGCAACACTCATTGCCTTACCATGCGATCCGCGGAGGCAAGCCTTCAGCATTTTCCCATCACGCGGCCAGATATCTGGAAGCAAGGGCCTAATTCCGATTATCCCGCGCTTACCGCGCCGAGTTGACGTACAACCGACCGCACTGAATGTCGACGAATGCCTACGCGACGGTGCACCAACCCTGCACGAAACCACAAGTCTAGGGATTTTTTGTCTGGAGCTTAGCGAGCGTTAGCAAAAAAGGGCCTGTGTTCCATTCTTCAGTCATGTCTGGCCTCCAAAACTCAATCAGCCGAATCACGATCTGCTCGCCAAATTCCTCAAAAGCGACACCAACAGCCAGTACACATTAAGAACCACTCCGGCCGGTAGCCAGCTCCCACCTAAACATTCCCCTCCCCTACCGGGGATTTCGCTTAAGCCCGCAGTTTGCAGGGACACTGCCACCGCAGCATTTCCGGAAGCTCGCCGACTCTCCCCCTAAGCCAATGCCCGTTGAAAGCTCCACTTTTACACCGCGTCTTCCGGGGTCTGTGCGCCGACGATCCTTGCCTGAGCCATCGCGGCGGCATCAATCTCCAGCCTCTGCTTGGGCAGAGCATTTGGGTATTCTGCCTGCAGAAAGGCGATCATCTTCTCGCGCACATAACAACGCAGATCCCATGCCTCACCGGAATTGCGGGCGGATACTAAGGCACGCAGCTCGATCGTCGTTGCTAGCGCTTGGGTAACTTGCAGTACCATGACTTTGCCGCTCCAGAGCGGCGTTGAATGGACAATTTCATCGAGCTTCTTACGGAGAACGTCAACAGGCACCGTGTAATCGACGTTCCAATGTACCGTCCCGATTAATTCCGAGCTATCGCGCGTCCAGTTCTGAAACGGTTGTTCCAGTAGCCACGCCAATGGCACGATCATCCGTTGCCAATTCCAGATGCGAACAACCACATAGGTGCTGGTAATTTCTTCGATCCATCCCCATTGACCGTTGATCACCACGGCGTCCTCAACGCGCAAAGGTTGAGTGATTGCGATCTGGACACCCGCAATTAAATTGGATAGCACCGGCCTTGCCGCCAAACCAACCACCAAGCCTGCGGCCCCAGCGGACGCCAGGAGCGACACACCATATGCACGCACCGCCGGAAACACCATCAGCGCGGCCGCAACAGTGACCATAACGGTCAACACATAACTAACGCGCCTTAGCACTTGCCATTGGGTTACGTGCTTGCGAGCGATTGCGTCAGACTGAATATTTTCTGGACGGTGAGCTAATTGATGAGCCGTAGTAGCATCCACCATGATTGTGAATGTCCAACCCATCAAGACAATAAAAATAGCTCCAAGGACATGAAGCAGACTGATCCGCGCGCCTTCCGAAATCGGCACCACCGGAACAACACCACTAAGCAAAATGACAGCAATATAAAAAAACAAGACCTTCCGCATACTTTTTATCATTCGTCCGAGCACCGGTCGTGTGCTTAGCAGCCGCTTTGGCACCATACGAACAATCACTATCTGCAGAATTGCAGCTACCGCGATGGCCGCGCTCACCAGAACCGCGGTCGTAATTACTGCAGGCCACCCCCGCATGGCTGATTCAATGTTCCTGACTGCGAAGGAAATAGCCTCAGAATGCATCAACTCTCCGTGGCGAGCTAGAACGTGCGCCCTAGTTGTGTCTTTCATGGAACCTCCTGTCGCGGGCCTCGCACATAACACCTGCGAGAGCCACGCACACTGCCCTCAGAATGCCAGTTAGGTCTATACGGCTAAGATACAAGTTCTGCAGCGCTCGTTGCAAATGCGTCCGTGCAATGAAACCGTCTCCGACGGCGCCTTAGTCATGCCCCATGCGAGTATCCTGACTCTTCCTTTCAAGAAAACTTGCACGCCTCGCCCCCAAACCCGCAAACCATACCAATCCGCGCATATGCAAACCGTTCATTGCGCCATCCTGCCCAATCAAGGCAGCCGGTATACTCGCCGATTCATAAACTACCAATTAAACGCAGCAACTCCCAAACACTGCAACCGCCTGTGCTCTTGCCCGGCACTGTATAATTAAGAAAAACGCGCGCTATCTTTAGGCCTCCGCAAGATGAGTACGTGGAAATAAGCATAACTCCTAGACTAAAACCGTGCATGACCGCATGCTCTGCCAGCTTCACGCGTCGAAAGCAGTCTGCTCACCATTAGGCCGCGATACGCCTTGCACAAAATGATTTTTTTTCCTTGCGATTCAACCATCACTGAAGAAAATAGGTGAACCTAATTGGCTAGGCGCGGCTAAAACTATAACTAACAACCATAGCTATCCCATACCTATTACCTTTACGCTCAAAAAAGAGATAAGAGCCGCTTTTTGTCAATGTAAGCCGCATTCACCCATAACTTGTAAGAACGGTTGATTTTCGGCGTTAGTTTGCATTCATTCATTCCGCCGCCGTTCTCCACCTCTTCGAGAACAAGGTCTCCTCATACCCTCTGCTACAAGGACAACACACTCTTTAGAAGCGTTTACTGGCTGACCAAACCGAAAAAAACTCTGGCGTCTCCCTATCGCCACATCAACTTATTTTATAGTTGCTGCATGCCCTCTGAAGACGGCTTCCTACACCGGAAGCCAGTTTCTGCGAATACTCTCATGCGCACTATTATGGTCCTACACGGATTTGACATCGTGACGTGAGTGATCCCGAGACACCAAAAATGGCACACTCAGAATAGGGTAACATTCCCGACGCCGTCAATTGTCCTAACTTCCTCAGCGAGCTGCGGAGATACATTGAACCCACCAGACAATGCAATCTGGAGCGTGGCGCGGGACTCGAACCGAGGGACGAGTATGATTCGTCCTTTACCTTGCCCGGCGCGATCAAGTAATGCTCGAAGCGAAGTGATGGCGCCTTTTGTTTCGAATTCAACACGTAGGTCACTACCAACCGCTACAGCTGCCCGTTCGAGCGCATCTACGTCGAGCGCCGTCACACGGAGCGTTTCACTATCCATCCTTAATTCTGCAGAGATCAGGAGCATTTCCCCGTCCGCCAAAAGATCGCGAGCCCGGGCAAGAATCTCCGAAAAAAGTGTCACCTCAAACGTACCACGGCGATCCGAAAGCTGCACCCACGCCATGCGAGTACCCGTGCGTGTTGTGCGCTCCTTTCGGGAAACAAAAATGCCGGCAAGTTTAACGCGCGTTACCCCGGTCCGGGCAGCAGACTCAAGGCGCGCGGACTCTATGACGTTGAGGCGCCGAAGAACAGTATCGTAAGCGTCAAGTGGATGGGCCGTTAGATGATAGCCAATGGCCTCTGCTTCGTGAGAAATTGCTTCAAATCTCGACCATGCAGGTACATTGGGAAGCCGTACGGCATCTGCGCCTTGAACGACAACGAGATTTCCTTTAGCTTCGGTGTCAGTTGCCGCAATACTGGCGCGGGAACGAAGCCGATTACGATGCTCCGTAAAAAGGCCCAACTGTCCTGTTTGTTTTGCTTCTGTTTCTGCCTGGGCACGTCGAAGCAAAATCTCAGCGCCAGCTACAACTCTTGCGCGGTTAGATTCTAACCCATCAAACGCTCCTGCTTTGGCTAGCTGCTCTATCTGAGTCTTGTTCAGAGAACGAGGATCAACGCGCGCACAAAAATCTGTGAGGTCAGAAAAAGGTCTGTCTTTCCTGGCAGTGGAGAGATCACGCATGGCATGCTCACCGACACGCTTGATGGCAGCTAGCGCGTACCGAATTGCCAAGGTGCCATCTGCAGCGCGTTCAATAGTAAAATCATGCGTGGACTTGTTGATATCGGGAGGCAGAATTGAGATGCCCAATCGTATCGCATCCTGCCGAAGGGTAGAAAGTTTTTCGGGATTGGATTTGGAAAGGCTCATTGAAGCGGCAATGAAGGCCACCGGGTGGTTCGCCCGCAGCCATGCAGTCTGGTACGACACCAATGCATATGCTGCCGCATGCGATTTATTAAAGCCATAGTCGGCAAATTTCGCCATCAGATCAAAGACCTCGATGGCCTTGCTTTCAGCAAAGCCCTTTGCCATTGCCCCTTCAACAAAAGTCTTTCGTTGCGCCTCCATTTCGTCGCGTATCTTCTTGCCCATCGCACGACGCAGCAAATCGGCCCCACCCAAGCTATATCCGGCCATCCGCTGCGCGATTTGCATCACCTGTTCCTGGTAAACGAGGATCCCGTAGGTTTCGCTCAAAATATCGTGGATTGAAGGCTCTGGTGATTCCCAAGGTTCGCCGTGTTTACGGGCACAGTACGCTGGGATATTGGCCATCGGGCCAGGCCGATTCAAAGCCTGCGCAGCGATGAGGTCTTCAAACCGGTCAGGGCGCATCTGCCGCAGGACATCCCGAAACCCTTGGGTTTCAAACGTAAATACGCCGCCAGCCTCGCCACGAGACAGCATCTCGTACGTTTTTCGATCATCCAGTGGAATGCTTGAAAGATCTATCTTGAGGCCTAGATCAGAAAGCAATTTTACTGCTCGATCAACGATCGACAGCGTCGTGAGGCCCAAAAAATCAAATTTGACAAGCCCAGCGGTCTCTACGTTTTTCATCGAGTACTGGGTAATTAGCATTTCGGAACGAGGATCGCGGTATAGGGGAACCAAGTCCATTAACGGTTGATCACCTATAACAATTCCTGCCGCATGGGTACTCGCATGCCGATAAAGTCCCTCCACTTGCATGGCAATTTCGAGCAACCGCCGCACCGACTCGTCAGTGTCGCGAAGCTCGCGCAGGCGTGGTTCGGCTTGCACTGCATCCACCAATGGAATTGGCTTTGCAGGGTTGTTCGGTGTAAGCTCTGCCACCTTGTTGACCTGCCCATACGGCATGCCAAGAACACGCCCTATGTCGCGGACGGCTGCTCTTGCTTGAAGTTTCCCAAACGTTATGATTTGCGCAACGCGATCGGCACCATATTCGCGCCGGACGTAGTCGATAACCTCGTCACGGCGTTCCTGACAAAAGTCGATATCAAAGTCAGGCATCGATACCCGCTCTGGGTTTAGAAAGCGTTCAAAAAGCAGGTTGAACGGAATTGGATCAAGATCGGTAATCAGCAGAGCATAGGCAGCTAGAGATCCGGCACCGGAGCCGCGACCAGGCCCAACCGGAATACCCTGAGACTTTGCCCATTGGATAAAATCTGCCACGATCAGGAAATAACCTGCAAATCCCATCTGCTCGATGACATTAAGTTCAAATTCCAGACGATCACGGTATTTAGTCACGGTCACATCATCAGCATCCATAACGGCAAGGCGCCGCTGCAGACCGTCGCGTGCCATGTGACGCAAGGCTTCTGCCTCGCTGGTACCCGGCCTGAGTTTCGGATATGTCGGAAGCAAAGGCTTGCGGATAGGTGCGGCCACGGCGCATCGCTGGGCAATCGCTAACGTATTGTCACACGCGTCCGGCAGGTCAGAAAAAAGGGCGCGCATAGCTGTGGCTGTCTTGAACCAATGTTCGCCGGTCACTCGCCGGCGTTCAGCTTCAGAGAGCAGGTGGCCTTCAGCGATGCAAAGGAGTGCATCGTGCGCCTCATACATTTCAGGACCCGAATAGAAGCATTCGTTCGTAGCAACAAGCGGAACCCCGGCATCATCAGCTAGCGAAATTAGGCCAGGCTCAACCGCTTGTTCGGTTGGTAGACCATGACGCTCAAGTTCCATGGCAACACGGTCGCCGAAGCACTCGACCAATAACCCGAGAAAATGTTTGGCCTCGTCGTGCTGGCCTTCCGCAAGCAAGCGGCCCAGTGGGCCAAATCGCCCGCCGGTAAGCAGTATGAGACCTGTATGGTGTTCGCAAAGTTGGGAAATGGTTATCTGAGGACGCGAACCTGCGTCCGTGGAAAGAAAGCTAGTGGAGGAGAGCTTTGAGAGATTATTGAAGCCCGCGAGGTCCTTCGCAAGCAAGACGATCGGATCTGGTGGCAGATTCTTGTGATCGGCACGACTCAAAGCGATCTGGCAGCCTATAATTGGTTGGACTCCGCAGTCGGTGCATGCCTTTGAGAATTCTATGGCGCCGAACAGGTTCGATGTGTCGGTCATCGCAACGGCGGGCATCTTCTGGGTTTTCGCAAGAGCGGCTATTGCATTGGGTTTGAGCGCCCCCTCCGAAAGGGAATAGGCAGAGTGAACGCGCAAGTGAACGAAGGAATCGTTGGTCATAGCCAAATGTATCAGACGGACCCCGGTGACCCAAGCGTGATTCCGCTCAGCCGTTGATTCTATTCGCCAGCGGGCAAAATGGCCATGTCGCGTAAGGCGGGCCGACGTTACCTACAGCGAAAGCTCAGGCGATCGCCTGTGCAGGGGCGGGCCGGTATCAGCGCGGACCAATGAAGCGTATTCCGGTTTCAGAGAATGACCGGAAGAATGGCCGTTTGGTCATTTTAACCGCCAGCAAGTGTCATCGCCCGGAGATGATTGAAATGGCAGGCCAGTTCGCCGTGGTGGGGAGTGAGCTGTTGGACAAAGAACCTAGCTGGCGAGTGTACTGGGGAACTCGAGGCACGGCGACGTGCTTGGCGCCCTTTATGCCAGCGCCCCACGCCAGTATCCATTCGCTGAAGGCCGCCTGTGTTTGACCGAGCGTGGCGCTCATATGGACGCTCGTAAGAGCGTCGATATGAGCGGGTGGCTGGATGGAGATTATAACGGGGGTAGAACGCCGGCG
>JAJZBH010000144.1 GCA_021799015.1 Pseudomonadota bacterium | reverse complement strand
GAAATCAACAGCTCCATTTACCTGCGAAAATAAATAGGCCGATCCCTAAAGCTGCGGAGAGTCCATAAATCAAAGAGGAAAGATACCCTGCAAGAGCGTACGAATGAGCCAAAAAAAGTGGAAAATACGTAAAAAAACCCGCAACACCGAGCCCGAGAAAAAACCACGACAGTAAAAAGCGGGCAAATGGCGTGCCGAAGGTGTCTGGCAAACGCCTGATTCCTTGCAGAACAGATCCGTGTAAATGATAACCAAAACCGGAAGGAAGATTAACGCGTGGGAAGACAGAAAGTGCACGTATATCGAGCCTACGATAGGGATGTTGTGGAACATGCCCTTTGACAGCGATGGATGATGTTACAGGGAGACCGAGAAGACCGAGAGGCAGAGCCGGTACCAGGATCGCGGCCGCCAACCAAAGACCGACATTATAAATTCCATGCGAAAATATACTTGCCAGAAATAATCCAACGACCTGTCCAGAACCGTTAAAAGTTTGCAGCATTCCGATACGGGGCTCCCACTCCTCCCGTGGTGCAAAGTTCACAATGAACAGCGATGCTATCGTGGCGGAGCCGGAGGTTCCGGCACCGAGTAACAATGCTGCCACCAGCCATTCAACAAGCGTATGCGTTTCGGGAAACGTGGCGACAGCAATGGCAGAGAGGAAAAAGCCGCCTATGAACAGAGTGCGATAGAGGTGCTGCTTCTCGGCAGCTAGCCCCCACAACGGTGCACTAAGGAGACCGATGTCATAACTTCCCATGACATACGCCACTGTTGATAGGTGTCCGGATACACCCTCAATCATCAGGGGAAGCAAAACGGGAACCAGCCCGGACGTCACAATACCTAGAAGGAAATAGGCTGCGTACCACGGTCGGGCGTAGAACAGTGGTCTATTCAAAACCCTATGGAGAATGAGAAGGTGATCATGAGGCCAGGGTAATGGCCATGCGCGTTTTCTCAGCATACCAAACGCCTACAAAATGTCGTTGAAAAAAGATATGTCAATTTCCAAAAATAGCATTTGTGTAATCGCGATGGTTTCTTTGATGAGTGGGAAAACATTGTCTTGTCCAAAAAACGTTTTTTGAGGAGTTCAAAACACGCATTTTTATGAACATAAAAATATACTGCTACGCATTCATCTTAATTCTAAGGGAGTTATAACATAAGATCTTAGCTTTCTCGCTGGATAGGTGAACGAGGAACGTGGGTATGGCGAGGTTAAGTATCTGGAGGACGGTGGCCTCTCCTCCGTGTTCCGTTGTGTGGCCCAGGAACGCTCATCCAAACTGATCTTGCCGACCACTACTTCTTCACTTCTATCTTTTCGTGAGTCAATGGCAGATTTCTAGCCAAAGCCTGACAAAACGTCTTGATCGCAAGCGTATCAGTAATACATTCAGGTTACCTCCTCCTATTCGGTCAATGTGCCGTCGACGATACACAAAGGCTCAAAACTTCGGTCGGCAACGAATGCAGGACGTTGTGTCTTCGGGCCGAATGGTTCGACAAGCGCGTTCGAGCAGGCATTATAAACAAAAAATGCGTTGGATCGCGGAAACGGTGTGATATTGCTGTTGGATCCATGCATGATGTTGCAGTCGAACATCACGACGGTACCGGCTTCCCCTGTCATGGCTTCGATTCCGTGCATACTAGCCAGGTGACGCAAAGAGTCGCAATCAGGCACGCCGTATTCCTGTTTTCTTAATGACGTACGGTAATGTTCTTCAGGCGTTTCACCGACGCAGGTAATGTAACTGGCATGAGAACCAGGGATCAGCAGTAATGGACCATTGTTTTCGTTATTGTCTGCAAGAAGAACTGACATCGACAGTGCGCGCATTTGTGGCATGCCGTCCTCAACATGCCAAGTCTCGAAGTCGGAATGCCAATAGAACTCCTTACCCGCAAAGCCAGGCTTATAATTCAGTCGAGACTGATGGATGTACGGGATATCGTCCAGGAGAAAACGTGCAATTCCGGCCAATCGCTGATCCGCAGCTAGGCGGGCAAAAAGCGTGTTTTGCTGGTGGATTGCGAAGATCGAGCGTACCTCGTTACCACCGGATTCGGTGATGATCGTGTCTTGGTTCATTGCCGCTGGATCAGCGATCAGAGACTGCGCCTCCTCTTGAAGCCTTTTAACCTCGTCATCTATAAAAACATTCTTAAGAATGAGATAGCCGTTGCGCTCATAGAACTCGACTTGCCTCTGGGTAAGAGGCGCTTGTGGATTCCAGCGTCCATAAATTATCGGATCGTGACGTTCGCGTAGTTCTGACGTGGCTCCGCAGCGGGATCTGTATATATCCACCATATAATATGCTCCTTTTTCGGTTAGGAAGCGTCCGCTGGCGTCATCATTGCTGCGGTGGGATAGCAGCCTGTGTCATCGTGAACTTCCTTACCGGTGATAGGTGGATTGAACACGCAAGCGGCCAGGATATCGGTGCGCGGTCGAACAATGTGGCGGTCATGCTTGTTTAGGACGTAGAGCACGCCAGGACGAAGTTCGTGTGTTTCTCCCGTTCCGAGATCCTCAATTGTCCCTTCACCGTTCATAACAAACACGGACTCGTAGTGGTTCCGATAATGCATCTCGAGCGTCTTGCCTGCGTACATTGTGGTGATATGGAACGAAAACCCAACATCATCGTCCTTCAGCAGTAAGCGAATGCTGTCCCAGCTGTCGGTTTTGACTTTACGTTCGGATGCCGCGGGTTCTCTGATATCCCGGATGATCATGCGGTGACTCCTATGGGCTGCTTACTCGGCCGCGATGGGAAATGTTGCTGACTTAACTGCAACGAGTGCCTTTTCGAGAATATCAAGCCCCTGCATTAGCTCATTTTCAGTGATAATGAGAGGCGCTAGTATTTTTACAACTTCACCGTCGGCACCACTTGTCTCAACGATTAACCCATCGTGGAAACAGGCGCGCACGATCATTTCTGCCCGAGCGCCGAAGCCGACATTGATGCCGCGCATCATGCCTCGACCACATGTGGTGAAGCCGTGTTGCTTTGCCATGTGCTCTAGGCGAGCCGCCAGCAATTCGCCACGTCGACTTGCCGTTGCGGCAAATTGGTCGTCTTGCCAGAAATGCCGCAGCGCCGCCGCGGCTGTGACGAACGCATGATTGTTGCCTCTAAACGTGCCGTTATGCTCCCCAGACTTCCACTGGTCGAGCTCTGGGCGAAATAACGTCAATGCCATCGGCAACCCCAGCCCTGAGAGCGACTTTGCCAGAGTAACTATGTCGGGCGTAATGCCAGCGGGTTCGAAGCTGAAGAAGTGCCCGGTGCGGCCGCAACCAGCTTGAATGTCGTCCACGATCAGCAAAGCATTGTGGCGCGTGGCGATTTCAGCAATTTGCCGCAGCCACCCGAATGAGGCAGCGTTTAACCCGCCCTCCCCTTGGACTGTTTCGACAAGAATCGCTGCTGGCGCATCAAGCCCGCTGGCACTGTCAGCGAGACGGCGTTCTAGCTGTGCCGCGGTATCGACATCGGGACCAAAATAGCCATCAAAGGCTTCGTGGCTGACGTCGGCCAGAGGCACACCGGCGCCCATGCGTTTCCCTTCATTACCCGTGCAGGCGAGTGCGCCAAGTGTCATGCCGTGAAACCCATTGGTGAAGGCGATGATTTGACGCCGGCCGGTAACCTTACGCGCCAGCTTGAGAGCCGCTTCTACAGCGTTGGTGCCGGTTGGGCCGGTGAACATCACGGTGTAGTCGAGCTGACGTGGTTTCAGAATGATATCTTCGAATGCCTGGAGAAATTCGGCCTTCGCTTCCGTAAACAAATCTAATCCGAGCGTGATTCCATCGCGTGCTATGTAATCTACCAGGGCCTGTTTAAGTACCAAGTGGTTGTGGCCATAATTTAGTGAGGAACAACCGGCAAGAAAATCCAAATAACGGCCGCCTCGATCGTCGTACATCCACACGCCATGAGCATGGGTGAACTGACGCGGCAAGGAGTTGCAGTAGCTGCGTACTTGTGATTCCCGACGGTCATAGATGTCCGTGTTGGGGCGTTGCCTGGATGGATTGGGGGTAAGAGTCATGGTCTTTCCTCTTCTCAGGTCAATTCCTATGCGATCTGCTGGTAAGCTCGATTACCAGTTCGAATTCTGTCGAATGTCCGTTGGCAAAATGGGCTTCACGCTCGAACAGTGGCTTGCAACTGATTATTCCACCTCGGCGGTCGGCAAAACGCTCGAATAGACGGCGCGAGGCATCATTGGCCTCCGTGACAGTTGTCCGCAGTGTACTGAGTCGGGCGAGCTCCGGACGCGCCACCAATTCCTCTAGCATTCGCCCACCAAGGCCGATGCCACGCGTGTTTTCAGCCACAGCAACCTGCCAGACGAACAGGCTGTCGGGATCGGTTGGAGGAATGTATCCGGAAATCCAACCAATGGGCTGCCCGTGACGCTCTGCTAGAATGCAGGTTCTGGCAAAATGCGAACACTGCAGCAACACGCAATACGTCGAGTTAACATCTAGCGGTGGTGAGGCTGCTATCAACGCCGCGATAGCTGCCCCATCCTCCACGTGGGGCGGGCGCATCATTATTCGCCTAGTATCAGGCCGTTCTGGCTTCTCAGCCACACAAACTCCTTCATATATAAAACTAAATAAGCGCTCGGATTGGTTCCCATTAGGAAGCTGTCGGCGCTATAGATACCATAAATTATTTTTTTATCAAGACTATAGTTTAAATTTGTGGACTAGGCCTGTTCCAACCCATCCCTCTTTAGAGTGACAACTCCTTCGTATTTAAAAGTAAAATTGGTTTGCAAAAACGTATGATTTGGGATTCAAGGGTAAAATGGATTCAAGTCTCACAAACGCTAGCTTGCGTGCTCTTCGACGCATTTTGCGAGCAACCGACATCAGCGGGGGAAAGCTGTTTACAGCAACAGGGCTGACCACCTCGCAGTTTCTAGTGCTTCGGGAGGTTGAACGACGCGGGGAGACGACGCCGGGGACGGTCGCCACAGCTCTGCAATTCGGTCAGGCAACAATTACCAACATCACTGACCGACTGGCCGATGGCGGTCTTCTGTCTCGCCGACGCAGCGAGCGCGATAAGCGCCAGGTGATCTTGACCGTGACCGAGGCGGGGCGAACTGCCTTGGCGCGTGCCCCCGACCTTTTGCAAGAGCGTTTTCGTGATCGCTTTGAGATGTTGCCGGCATGGGAGCAAGCCATGCTACTCTGCGCCCTAGAACGGGTTAGTCTTTTGTTGGATGCCAGCGACATCGATGCGGCACCTCTGATCGAAACTGGCGCGATTGATCGTACAAGCGGTCCTCGTTCGTAGTCACGCTCGAAAACTCGAAGTGCATTAGAGAATGAGGTGGCAATCGGCCGCAGTGGAAGTTTTTCTCGACCGCGACTACCGTCCACAATCCGAATCGTATCTAGACTTGCAGTAAGAGTGATTGCCTGCTTCAGGCGTAAGACTGCACAAGGCGGCGAAGACGCTTGCGCGACGGGAGCTCGATTAGTTTGTATATTGTGGTCGTTACGAGCGCGAGTGCACCTGCGTACGCTAGCACTATGGCACTGGCTACGAGTGGCGCATGCAACGTAACATCGCTGGAAAGAAACCGAACCGCCTTTTGCACTGGCGCCTGCGCAAGGTACAGCGAGTAGCTCGCTTCTCCCAAGACGACCAGTGGACGCCACGAGGCGACCTTGCCAACTAGATTGTCTGCTCGGCAAGCAGCAAGGATTAGGACCGGGAAAACTAGAATTGGTGCAAAGCCAGCCAGCGGCGCACGTAGCCAAATTGCGGCGTAGGCCGCGGTAACAAAGGCAAGCAAGATGGGTGTCCATGCAATGCGGGCGAATGCTGGTTCGTCAGATATTCGACGCAATAGACAGCCGATCAAGAATTCCAAAAGCGCACGAGTCAATGCCATCCAGCCGAGAGTCTGGTTGAAAGTATGGCTGAAGGGAA
>JAJZBH010000143.1 GCA_021799015.1 Pseudomonadota bacterium | reverse complement strand
AATAAAGTGACCCGCGTTCGACAGCAAAGAAAGTCGAAGCCTATTTAAAGTCTTCTGGGATTGGCGACACCATTCTGATTGGTGCGGAGGCCGAATTCTTTGTTTTCGACTCAGTGAAGTTCGGGACGGGTGGAAATTATGGCACGTACCAGATTGACAGCATTGAAGGTCCGCAAGCCTCAATGAAGGACTATCCTGAAGGTAACATGGGCCATCGCCCGGCGGTGAAGGGGGGGTATTTTCCCGTGCCACCCGTCGACTCGGAGAGTGACCTGCGTGCCGAGATGCTGTCGACCATGGGTGAGATGGGACTGCCGATCGAGAAGCACCATCACGAGGTGGCTCAGTCGCAGCACGAGTTGGGGACAAAGTTCGGGCCGTTAACGAGAATGGCCGACCAGATGCAGATCTATAAATATTGCGTCCACAACGTCGCCCATTCGTATGGGAAAACGGCGACCTTTATGCCAAAGCCAATATACGGCGACAATGGATCCGGAATGCACACGCACCAATCGATATGGAAGGGCGGGAAGCCGCTGTTCGCCGGCAATGGATATGCGGATCTTTCGGAAACATGCCTCTACTATATTGGGGGCATTATCAAGCACGCGAAGGCCTTAAACGCCTTCACGAACCCGAGCACGAACAGCTACAAACGGTTGATACCTGGTTTCGAGGCACCGGTTCTGTTAGCCTATTCGTCACGTAACCGTTCGGCGTCTTGTCGTATTCCATACGCAGTAAGCCCGAAGGCCAAGCGGGTGGAGGTGCGCTTTCCCGATCCCACGGCAAACCCCTATTTGGCGTTTGCGGCAATGGCGATGGCAGGATTGGATGGCATCAAGAATAAAATTCATCCCGGCGATCCAATGGACAAAAACCTCTACGATTTGCCCCCGGAAGAGTTGCAGGGAATTCCAACGGTATGCGGCTCGTTGCGCGAGGCACTCGATTCGCTCGCCGCTTATCATGAATTCCTGATGGCGGGTGATGTATTCAGCAAGGACCAGATCGAGGCATACATCGAGCTAAAGTGGGAGGAGGTATACAAATTCGAACACACTCCGCACCCGGTAGAATTCCAAATGTATTACTCCGTCTGATTTTCTGTTGCAGAAGCCATAATGAAGCCGACCCGGCTTTGCGCCGGGTCGGCTTTTGTGCGTGATGGCCGGGGAGAGCGATCAGAAAGTTAGCCTTGCGGGTTCGGCGATGTCGGCTGATTTGCACAACCGGCCAACCATGATGTCGTCACTTCTCTGCACGGCCGCGTTAACTTTTGCAAGGAATGTGCTGGGAATGACTGAAGTATGCAGTGCGTGATGGGAGGCAGCCGCCGGCACCTTACTCGGATGTTAGTATTGTTTCGCATAAAAACATTTTTCAGGTTTAGCAAGTACGGGAGAAACATATAGAGCGCTACGAGAATATCTCGGTACTTGTGACGCCATAACATTGTCCACGGCTCACCCCATCGGTGCGAGGGCGGCAACGGCCGAGCCTAGGAGCATTGGGTTGCCGAGCGCCAGGACGGATCCGTCGCCGCCAAATTTGAGCGGTGAGCCTTGCCAGTCTGTTATTTTGCCGCCTGCGGCCTCGATAATTGGAATTAATGCAGCCCAGTCCCAAGGTTTCATGTCGGCTTCGGCAATCACGTCAATGAAGCCAAGGGCAAGCAGGCCGTAAGCATAGGCGTCGCCTCCATACGTGGTTCTCCGGCAGCGGGCGGCGAGATTCCGGAAACGCTGTTGCTGAGGGGCATCAAACATGTCTGGTGAGGTACAGGAGAGTTCGGCCTCTGCGAGGGCCCCGATGTGGCGGGTTCGTACAACGCTGGTGTGGCCGGGACCGTTGAAACGGAGTGTTCCGTTGCTGGCAAGCCAGCGCTCTCCGGATATCGGCTGATCAATCAGACCGAGTACCGGCACGCCATGATCAAGAAGAGCAATCAGCGTAGTGAAGATCGGTCTTCCTGTTATGAACGCGCGAGTGCCGTCGATCGGGTCGATTATCCAGACAAAGCGCCCGGCAGCAACTCCGCCAAGCTCTTCGCCAATGATTGCATGGTCCGGGAAGTGGGTGCGCAAGACGTCGCGTATTGCGGTTTCAGCGCCGTGATCAGCTCGTGTGACCGGGCTTTTGTCGTGTTTCGTCTCCACGTCGAAGCGTGACCGGAAATATTGGCGGATAACAGCACCAGCAGCATCGGCCGCAGCCTCAGCGGCAGCCGTTTCTGGTCTCACGGCAGTTTTACTGGAGTCGCGGACTGAGCATTCAGATAGGCAATGACATCAGCGCGAATTTGATTGTTCTTGATGCCGGAGTATCCCATCCGCGTGCCTGGGACGTACTTCGTCGGAGCATAAAGCCACTCGTTCAATTTTTGGGGCGTCCATCGTCCATGCGCCTGTTTTTTGGCTGCATCCGAGAAGTCGTAGCCCTCGTGTGCGAACATGGACGCGCCCACAACACCATAAAGGTTGGGCCCGACACCGTTTGCCCCTCCTTTAGCAATCGTGTGGCAAGCCGAGCATTGCTGTTCAAAGAAGTTCTGGCCTTTGTGCAAGTCGGCATTTGCATATAATGCACTCAGAGACGGTGCTTTGACACCCTCTTTGGTGGGCAGAGTTGAGGCCGTACGAGGCTCGGTCGCTGGCCCTGGCTTTGGCAATGGAATCGGGTGCGCTGACAGCGTTCGCAGGTATGCGATCACGTTGGCACGCTGTTGGTTGTTCTTAATTCCAGGGTAGCTCATTCTTGTGCCAGGGGCGAATTTTTGCGGATCGAACAGCCACTCGTTCATCTTCTGGTAAGTCCAGTCTCCGCTTGCCACCCTCTTGGCGGCGGTCGAAAACTCATAACCCGCTCGGGAAAACATCGGTGAGCCCATAACACCGTACAGGTTTGGCCCGACCCCGGCGGCGCCTCCGCGGTTGGCGGAATGGCATGCCGAGCATTGCTGCTGAAAAAATGCGTGGCCGGCTGTCAGATCGGCCTTGTTGATGAAGTTATTTAGCGGTGGAAGGGCACCGGAAGCTGTTGTTGTTACCTCTGCGGTTGCAGGTGCGAGGATAGGCTTTTTAGATTCGGGTCGGCTGACGATGGCACCAGCAACATGATAGGCAATCCAAAGAACCAATCCGGCGAACAACACCCCACCTGCGAGCTTGTTGAAAAACAACACATCGCGTGGCTTGTCAGCCTTATTGTCGGGTTGCGTCATCATTTTTGCCCCTCCCCCCCATCAGCTTGCTTTTGACGCGGGAATGTATAGCGGTTTAGGAAACCGCGACAAGCAAGTCCTGGTGTGACGCTCGTCGGCAAGCGAGCGGAAGGAGGTTCGCCATTTCGCCTGATGTCGCGCAACGCCCAATCGTGCTGATTCCCGCCCGGATGGGTTCGACAAGGTTGCCAGGGAAGCCGCTGGCGTTGATCGCGGGGACGCCGATGATTGTTCATGTGATGCGCCGGGCTAAAGCCGCCGGCATCGGTCCGGTGGTCGTTGCGTGTGGAGACGCTGTTATTGCCGACGTCGTTCAGGCCGCCGGCGGGCAGGCGGTTCTTACTGACCCTGCGTTGCCGAGCGGGTCTGACCGGATTCACGACGCTCTTAGGCGAATTGACCCCGCAGGATACCATCAGGTGGTGATCAATCTGCAAGGCGATTTACCCTCGTTAAATCCTTCCTCGCTTTCCGAGGTTCTTGCGGTACTTGAAGATCGACAATTTGACATTGCCACCTTGGTTGCGTTGATTACTAATGAAGCCGAGGCTGGGGCGGAATCAGTCGTGAAGGTAGCTTGCGATTTTGGACAAGGCACGATCGCGTCGGCTCGCGTTGCTCCAGCGCTCTATTTTTCTCGGCGGCCAATTCCGTGGGGTGAAGGACCCCTTTGGCATCATGTGGGAATATACGCTTTTCGGCGCCAAGCCTTGGATCGTTTCGTTGCTGCGCCGCCCACTCTGCTTGAGCGTCGTGAGTCGCTTGAGCAGTTGCGTGCGCTGGAGATCGGACTACGGATCGGCTGTGCGCGGATTCAGCAAGCGCCATTTGGTGTTGATACCCCGGAGGATCTCGATCATGTGCGGCGGGAAATATCCCTTACGTTGGAACGATCAGCTCAGGAACAGTCATGATTGATGATTTTCCCGCTGGTCCAATTGCCTTCCAGGGGGCTCCCGGTGCCTATTCCGATCTTGCTTGCCGGACTGCATTTCCGGACCGCGAAACCATGCCGTGCCCGACTTTCGAGGCTGCGATCGAATCGGTTCGGGACGGCGTCGCTGCGCTTGCTATGTTGCCGACTGAAAATTCTCTGGCCGGGCGGGTGCCAGATATGCACGCGCTACTCCCTGAATCGGGTTTGGCTATTGTCGGCGAGCATTTCCAGCGTGTCCAGCATTGTCTTCTTGGGCCTAAAGGTGCCACGGCTGCTGGCATTAAACGCGTTCACTCGCATGCTGTCGCTCTCGGGCAAGTGCGTGCTCTGATTCACGAAATGGGCGCGCAATCGGTGATCCAAGCCGACACGGCAGGTGCGGCCGCGCTTGTCGCGCTTTGGAACAATCCTGAAGATGCGGCGGTCGCTTCATCACTCGCTGCCGAAATTTACAGCTTGGACATTCTCCGACCCAATGTCGAGGATGCGCCGCACAACACGACAAGATTCTATGTGATGGCGCGGATACCGCGTGTCATGCCGCCCGATCGGCCGGACTTGATCACCAGTTTTGTGTTTCGTGTCCGCAACGTGCCGGCGGCGCTTTACAAGGCGCTTGGGGGGTTCGCGACCAACGGCGTAAATCTGACTCGACTTGAAAGCTACATGATTGGTGGGCATTTTGCGGCGACCCAGTTTCTGGTTGAGATCGAAGGCCATCCGGAAACCAGAGCGGTGCGCTTAGCACTTGAGGAACTGGATTTTTTCTCGCGCGAGATTCGTATCTTGGGCGTTTATCCCGCCGCGGAATTCCGTTTAGCGCAACAGGTAGCAGGGGTTGACGCCGATTAACGCCGGAGAGTTTAAACAGATTGACGAAACCGCAACTTATGCGGGGAGTGATTTATCGGGAGCAAGGGGCGCCAATCCACAGCCGGGCGTCCGCATTTTAAACAGGGGGCATTTGAATCCCGCACGGCGCACGTGAAATCAGGAGTGTCAAAAAAGCGCTTGGCCGCATGATTTGAGCTGATAGCATCCTTCTGTTCAATTTCGTGCTAATCGCAAGACAGTTGCAGCTTGGCGAGAGGCGGAGATGGCCTCGATACCGCCTTGGCATTGGCGATGATGGAGATGTGTATTCGGCGCATGCCCTTTCTTTCAGACCAGCGATGTGGCAATTGACGCGGGTACGGCGTACGGCCTAAACCCCGACCGGGTGGCGGACGTAGCTCAGCTGGTAGAGCGCCAGGTTGTGGTCCTGGATGTCGTGGGTTCGAGCCCCATCGTTCGCCCCAAAGCAATTTTCGGGAACTGCTTATGCATACCCTAGGATTGATCCTTGCCGGCGGCGGGGGAAGGCGGTTCGGAGGCGTTGACAAGGCGTTTCTCCCGCTGTGTGGCCGTACCACGATGTCCCTGTTGATCGAGACTCTGAGACCACAGACTGCTTCCTTAGCAATTAGTGCCAACGGCAATCCGCAACGGTTTTCAGCGTTCGGGCTGGATGTGTTAAGCGATGGCGTCCATGAGGGGAAAGGCCCCCTTGCTGGACTTGCGGCTGGCCTTGAATGGGCGGCGGCACAAGACGCGGATGCCCTGCTTACAGTACCAGTGGATACGCCGTTGGTTCCCCCCGAGTTGGTTGGCCGCCTCGAGCGCCCGCCTGCCGTCGCTTTCGCCGCCAACCGTACCCATCATCTGGTCGCCCTTTGGCCTCTTTCCTGCCGCTTCGAGCTGGCAGAATTTCTCCGTGGTCCCGGCCCCTACAGGGTGGGTGATTTCGGCGCGAAAATCCACATGCGGGCTGTACATTTTCCGGCAACCTCGAAATATTTCCTTAACATTAACACGCCGTCCGATCTTGCGGCTCTGGCCCGTGGAATGTGGGACGGTGCGTCGTGAGCACCGCCCTTGCGGTGGATGTCCTCT
>JAJZBH010000003.1 GCA_021799015.1 Pseudomonadota bacterium | reverse complement strand
GCACAGGGGTTCTGATCAGGGAGTGTTGGTATAAGCTCAAGGACAACGCGCTACCCGCATCACGAGCAGCGCAGAAGGATATTATGTTCTACGTGGATAAGTGAGCACTCGCGTCGATGGACGTTAAGTTTAAATACATACATTGCCGGTCTGCAGATCATCTTCTGCCTTGTGCGACAACATTGCCGCCGTTCCCAAGACCTGTTAACGTTTTGCACAAACGTGACGTCTGATAGCGTCGCACTGTCTCCGCGCCGCAAAATGTCGTTGCATGATTTCCCGGATCGAGCATTTTAACGGAAGCGCTATGACAAACTCTCCAATTGATGCAGTGTTAAGCTTTATCGATAATAACATCAGCCAATCCTGTGAGCGCTGGTTCGACCTTTTACGCATTCCATCCGTCAGCGCACAGCGTGCCCACAAACCCGATTGTATACGGGCTGCCAAACATCTACGTAACGTTCTTGCCGAGATTGGCTTTGCTGCACGCTTATCTGAAACTGATGGCCTGCCCGGCGTAGTCGCTACCCATCACCACGCTGGCGCCCATGCCCCGCGTGTCCTGTTCTACGGCCATTACGATGTACAACCCGCAGATCCGCACGAACTTTGGAGCGCTGACCCATTCGATCCACAACTCGTCGATGGCCCTCACGGCAAACGTGTCGTGGCCCGTGGGGCAGTCGATGACAAAGGCCAGGTCATGCTGTTCCTCGAGGCAATCCGGGCCCATCTCGCAGTGAATAAATTACTACCCGTCAATCTCACCGTTCTGATAGAAGGCGAAGAAGAATGTGGAAGCCCGTCGCTCAATGCGCTGCTGGAACAAGAACGCGCAATGCTTTCCGCAGACTTCGTCGTCGTCGCTGACACAAACATGTGGGACATCGACACGCCAGCGATCACGACCTCCTTGCGTGGGTTAGCTGCAATTGAAATGAACATCACCGGCCCAAACCGGGATTTGCATTCCGGATTGTTCGGTGGGCCATCTCTGAACCCCATCCGGGCACTAACACAGATTCTAGGAGATCTCTTTGACGGAAACGGCACAATTCGAATCCCTGAATTTTACGATGGAATCCTCGAGATCCCACCAGATGTTCTGCGATCCTGGAAAGCAACAGGATTCGATGAGAGTGCCTGGCTCAGCGCCATCGGCCTACACCAGGCTAGCGGTGAACATGGAAAATCAGTTCTCGAGCAGATTTGGGGGCGACCGACCGCAGAAATCAACGGTATTTATGGGGGCTACCAAGGAGATGGCAGCAAAACGGTCATTCCCAGCCAGGCTGGCGCAAAACTGACCTTTCGCCTTGTTCCCGGGCAAGAGCCGCAGCGGATTCTTGATAACTTTAAACGTTTCGCTAATGAACGCCTGCTGCCCGACGCACAAGTTCACTTTAAGATACACGCAGCCTCGGCCGGGATCATCGTTCCTATCGATGCACCCTTCGTACGGGCCGCTCGCCAAGCGCTCGAACAGGAGTTTGGCCGCCCACCGGTACTTGCAGGCTGCGGCGCATCGATTCCGGTCGTAGAAGCATTCGAGCGCCAGCTTGGATTAAAGACACTCTTGGTCGGTTTCGGCCTGGATGACGATCAGGTACATTCGCCAAATGAGAAATTTGAGCTTCGTTGCTTCCATCGAGGCATGCGTGCTGAAGCGCGCATGCTAACGGCTTTCGCCTCCTGAACAACGCTGACGCCACCCGACATCTTGCCTTGATCTGATCGGTATCCCGAGCATCGACTCTCGTCGCAGTAGCCAAGTCCTCTATTCGCTCCCGTTAACCCAGAGTCGGGCCCGACCAAGCCGGAGCGCAATCGCGCGGCGCATGAACTTGCCTATTACTCCTGAGGCTATCGTTGCTTGGTCAGATCGGCCGACAAATTTGTAAGACTCTACTCCTTCTCGGTACGATCCAGATGTTCAGTGATCGCGCCAAGAACAAAGGCTGCAAGGATCAACTTGGCAGGTTCCTTGGATACTAAACGCCGTGCCAGAACAAACAGTTCCGCTGCAACTGCCAACCGTCCGGCGTCCACCAATGGCCGGGGCCGATGACGCCAGCGGCACGAACTACCGAAGGACGCAAGCGACCCTAACAACAGAAATCCTGCGCTGAATCCCAATAATGTGGGCACGGCGCCTATATCACGTGCAGCTATGATGAAACCAGCTGCCAAAAGGAACAAGGTGCCAAGAAAGCCGCAACAAATGGCGATGAACATCATGACGAACCGATCGCGCAGTGCAGTAACCACACCACGATTAAGTAGCATCGCCGCAAGGGGCTTCATGTTGCGCTCAATACCCCCCGGGCGACCGACGCAGTATTTTCGCAAGAATGAAACCAAGACCGAAGGCAAGTCCTAGGGCTGTGATCGGTTGCTCCTGGACAAAGCTCGTCGCCTGCCCTGCCGCATTCTTTCCCTCCTTACTCAGCCGATCAGCCAGTTCTCGCACCTCCTGATTGAGTCGTTTGACACGCTCATCAGCTGCTACCCGCTCAACCGCCTCCCCGGTCATCCCCGCAAGTCGATCACGGAGAACGCTAATCAGACTAGCGAGCTGGTCCAATTGCTGACCAACGGTGGTGGCTCCATCCAACTTACCTGTATCTTCGTTCATCTCGGCATCTCCTTCACGATCCGAAACATTTGAGTCAGGTGTGGGGTTGATGGCCTTTCAGTTCAACCCAAGAACGGAAAATCAGGTTTCGTTTGTTCGGTCTTCAGCCCCAACGCCTAGCTGCTTGAGCTTTCTATGCAGAGCGCTTCGCTCCATACCAACGAACTGCGCGGTCCGACTGATGTTCCCTCCAAAACGTAGTAGCTGCGCCTGAAGGTACTGCGTCTCGAACACGTCGCGTGCTTCGCGCAATGGCAACGCCATGATGTCGGCGAGAGGGTCGATGGAAAGTGCACGCGGTGCGTGCGAGCTGATATCGTTGGGTAGTTGGTCCGCACGAAACGCTTCTCCGGCCTTACCTGGATGCATGATCATCAGCCAGTCGATGACATTGCGAAGCTGACGAACGTTGCCTGGCCAATCATGGGCCTGCAATGCCGCGAGCGAGTCGGAAGCGAGGACACGGGGAGGCAAGCCCGACGTCTCTGCCGCTCGCCGCAGGAAAAGTTCGGCAAGTTCTGGGATATCCTCCCGCCGCTCTCGTAGACTTGGCACGCGCAAGGGCACAACCGCCAGCCGGTAATAAAGATCCTGGCGCATCCGTCCTCGTGCAATCTGTTCCTGGAGATCTCGCGTCGAGCTGGCAATAATGCGAACGTCAACCTTGATACGTGAGCCTCCGCCTAGCCGCTCAAAACTTTGGTCCTGTAGGACCCGTACGATTTTCCCCTGAGTTTCAAGCGGCATGTCAGCAATCTCGTCGAGCAGTAACGTGCCGCCGTGGGCGCGCTCCAGCACACCGGCTCGACGCGACTGCCCGGATCCATCAATACCAATTTCGGTGCCAAACAGCTCAGCCTCGAAACGCTCGGGCGCCAGAGTGGCGCCATTCAATACCACGAACGGACCGGAAGCGCGTTTTGATTGGGCATGGATCATCCGTGCGACCACTTCCTTGCCTACTCCGGCCGCGCCACTGAGCAAGATTCGTGACCCGGTGGGAGCCGCCTTCTCGACAGCGTGACGAAGGGCGTTGATCGCTGGGCTTGACCCCGTCAGACTGGTTTCTGGACCTGCCCGGAGTCGCAGTTCCGCGTTTTCCGCAGCCAGCCGAGCCGCCTCCAACGCACGCTGCACCACCAATAACAACCTGTCGGACTTGAACGGCTTTTCGATAAAGTCATAAGCACCACGCTGGATCGCGCTCACAGCCATTTCGATCGTGCCGTGGCCGGAAATCATCACCACGGGCAGTTCAGGATTCTCGCTGCGGATCGCGTCTAAGATGCCGATCCCATCCATGGTCGAGTTCTGAAGCCATACGTCGAGGATCATCAGGTCGGGTCGGCGTTCCTGGAAAGCCGCAAGTGCCTCCTCCGCCGAACCCGCCTTACGTGTTTCATATCCTTCGTCACTTAGAATTGCGTCGACCAACAGCCTGATATCGGGCTCGTCATCGACGATCAGGATTTCAGTCATCACACCCCAATCCATGTCCTTGTCCAGCGTGTTCCTGCAGACCTACCACAGCAGTGTCGCGTCTACGCCCGGATGGCAAATCCAGGCAAACAATCGCACCGCTTCGTCCAGGTCGGTCTTCCATCACAACTGTTCCACCATGATCCTCCATAATTTTTCGGACGATGGCTAAGCCGAGCCCGGTTCCTTTCGGCTTATGAGTGATATAGGGTTCGGTTAACCGGTCTCGATCTTCAACCGGCAGACCGATACCATTGTCGGTCACCGATATTAGATTGTGCTCACCGTTCACCACGATTCGCAAAATCACCTGCCCGCGTGGCTGATCTGTTTCGCGCATGCAAATTGCGTCCGCAGCGTTCTGCAGCAGATTCGTTAGCGCTTGCCCGATCAACCGCGCGTCGCAAAACGTCCGCGGAGCAGGATCAGGCACATCTACGGCCCAGTCAATCGTCGGGTGAGCCGTCCGAAACAGGACTAGAGCCTCGCGCATCACACGTCCAAGATCCTCGTTACGCATAACCGGTTGCGGCATCCGCGCAAACGCCGAGAATTCGTCGACCATCCGGCCTATATCGCCGACGTGTCGGATAATAGTGTCGGCACATTGCGTAAAGTTCTCGGGGTCCGATTTGATCTCACGGGCAAATCGACGCTTCAACCGTTCTGCAGATAGCTGGATCGGCGTAAGCGGATTCTTGATCTCATGAGCAATGCGGCGTGCAACGTCACCCCAAGCCGCCTTACGCTGCGCGGATTGCAGCTCGGTGATATCATCGAATGTCACAACGAAGCCCGGCGCTCGCTCGCCCAGCCGATCGGCGCCGATCCGCACCAGGAATACTTTTCGGGTCGCTCCCCTACGATATTCTATCTCGACAGTGACCGGCTTGTCCGGTGAAGCGCCAGCGCGAGCCAATGACGCGCCAAACTCCGGCAGCACATCGACAAGGGGCTCACCTAAATGAGCAAATAGGTCGATACCAAGTAATTCTGCCGCCGCCTTATTCGGTAGTTCGATGCGCCCCTGCGGATCGAGCCCGATGACACCCGCTGACACGCCCGCCAGCACGGTTTCGGTAAAGCGCCGGCGTTCGTCTAGCTGACCATATGCGTTCATCAACTCTGCCCGTTGAGCCGCCAGTTGCCCGGTCATTCGGTTAAATGCACGAGACAATCCTGCGACATCGTCCCCCCTGTCACCTTCCGGTACCCGTACGGCCAGGTCGCCACCACGAACCCGCTCAGCAGCGCGAATCAGGTGACTGATGGGTCTCGCAATCTGATTGGCAATGACGAGTCCGATCAGAACCGCGCCAGACAGAACCAGCAGCGCCACGGTCGCAAAAATTAACGCAAAAAACACCTCAAAGCGGCCCCGCTGATGCTCCAGCCGGTTATATTCGGCGAGAGCCTGACGGGTACGCTCCACGTGATTGAATATATTGGGATTTAGCGGCCTCTCAACCATCAGCATCAGCATCGGCGTGGCTTCCAGCTCGACCAGTGCGTGCTGCAGCATTGAATGCGGCGTACTCCACACCGCCACCTGATGTTTCTCCGCCTGATCGATCTCTGATTGCGGTGGTAGCGTGACTTCTGGGCCTGCAAATAACCCTGCGGAAGCAATCACCTTGTTAGTAAGTGGTTCGAAAATTGCCGCTTGAGTAAGACCTCGTACCGCAGTCTGTGCTACCAGAACGTTCAGAAACCCTTGGTCATAAAAATTCTGAGGATCACCGTAAAAAATTGGTCCATTCTGGTTGAGTGCGTTTGCCATGGACAACGCATCAAGTCTGATGTCGTTTTTTTTTGCATCGAAATAACCAACAGCGACTTGCTGACTCTCCGCAAGGGCTGTACGAACGCGCTGATTGAACCAAGCTTGGATTCCAAAATTAAAAAAAACGAACGCAAAAATCGCGACCAGAATTGCTGGTACAGCCGCTATTCCTCCGAATAGCAGCACCAACCGAACGTGGAGCCTCGCTCCTGCCGCACCACGCCTCGCCTCGCTCACGACTCGAGCGACCCGCGCTGCAAGAACCCCGATCAGCAGCAACAGAATCGTAATATCGCCGATCGCCAAACCAAACGCCGCGCCCGAGCGCAGACCTAGCCGGATACCTCCGGCAAGGTAGGCAAAGCTACCCACTCCCAACACCAGTGCAAATGCGGCAAGAATCAAAGTTGCGACGCGCCCGAGCACGATGTTGAGCAACCATGCGCGACGTCTGGACCCGTTGCCGTCGCGCTGCAGCTTCAGCGTCGGATCAGGAGGGCTGATCCGGTTCATATCACCCAACGCGGCGGGTCACGCCGACCTGATGGAAGCGGATCTTCTTGCGCAACGTGTTACGATTGAGACCGAGCAAAGATGCGGCTCGAATCTGATTTCCACGGGTTTCGGCCAGAACCATGCGAATTAGCGGCGCCTCGAACGCAGCAAGAACATGCTCGTAAAGGGTTCCCTCCTCACCCGTAACGCGAAGCTCGGCCATTATCTGGCCGATATGCTGCTCGATGATCCGCTCAATCGACTGAGTATCGCTGTCCTCCCTCGCCGGGCCCTGGCGCAACTCCGAGACAGGCGCGATCTCCGCCAGCGCTTGGTCGATGATCTCCGCCGAGATTTCGGGCTGCGGAATCAGGGCCGCAAGACGCCGCATCAGATTTTCGAGTTCACGGATGTTCCCGGGCCAACGGTATGCCGTCAGCTTAGCTAATGCCTCCGGCGCAAGTACTTTCGCCGGCAGTCCTTCGCCATGGGCGCGAGCCAGAAAATGCTGGGCAAGCAACGGAATATCACCTTGCCGCTCACGCAAGGGGGGCAGGCGGATCGGCACCACGTTCAGCCGATAAAACAGATCCTCACGAAACTGGCCGGAACGAATGAGCAACCGCAGGTCGCGATGGGTTGCGGCCACGATACGCGCATTCGCGCGGATCGGTTGGCGCCCGCCGACCGTGGTAAACTCTCCCTCCTGCAGGACTCGCAACAGCCGTGTTTGAGCCTCCGGCGGCATGTCACCGATCTCGTCGAGAAACAGCGTTCCGCCGGCGGCCTGCTCGAAACGGCCGATATGGCGGTTGGTTGCCCCAGTGAATGCCCCTCTCTCGTGCCCGAACAATTCGCTTTCGATTAATTCCCGCGGAATCGCTGCCATATTTATGGCCACGAACGGTCCCTGTCGCCTCCTCCCGTAGTCATGCAATGCTCGCGCAACAAGCTCCTTTCCCGTACCTGATTCGCCGGTGATCATCACCGTCAGGTCCGCCGTGGTCAGCCGGGCGATCACTCGGTAGATTTCCTGCATGGCCGGAGCACGACCAATCAGCGGAAGATCTTCGGTTTCGTCGGTCGCGCTCGCTGGAGACGGTCGAGCGACACCCTGCTTAAGCGCCCGGTCAACAATACCGAGCAGCTCATTGAGATCGAATGGCTTCGGTAAATATTCGAAGGCACCTCTTTGGGTGGATTGCACCGCTGTCAGGATCGTTGACTGCGCACTCATCACGAGCACAGGCAGTTCTGGCCGTAACCGTTTAATGCGTGGGACGAGATCAAGACCGCTCTCGTCCGGCATCACGACGTCGGTGATGACCAGATCCCCCTCGCCATCCTCAACCCAGCGCCAAAGGGTGGAAGCAGCGGCAGTCGTTCGCACCTGGTACCCGGCGCGGCCAAGTGCCTGGGTCAATACTGTTCGGATCGATCGATCGTCATCCGCAATCAAGATAGTAGGCAGTGGATTCATACCCGCATTCCTTCAGCCACGTCTTCGAAAACTGGTAAATGAATCCGAAACTCGGTTCGTCCAGGATAGCTATCGGCTTGGATCAGGCCACCGTGATCAGCGACAATCTTGGCAACCAGTGCAAGGCCGAGGCCACTTCCTGATGCCTTTGTACCGACAAACGGCTCGAAAAGATGCCGTTTGATATCCTCGGGAATCCCAGGCCCATTGTCACGAACAGCA
The DNA here is from genome assembly GCA_021799015.1 of Pseudomonadota bacterium. Lineage (GTDB taxonomy): Bacteria > Pseudomonadota > Alphaproteobacteria > Acetobacterales > Acetobacteraceae > Acidiphilium. The sequence continues at coordinate 26,643 of JAJZBH010000003.1, read as the reverse complement.
ATAAATACTGGCAAGTTCCGATGTGCGCGTGCCAGCGCTGTTGTCAGCCTCACCCCATGTTGGAACCCGGTCATTAACACGATCTCGCCGTCAGGCCTTTCTGTTTCCGCAATCGCCTCCGCAGCATTTTTCACCAGGTTCAGAAGCACCTGTACCAGTTGATCGCGATGGCCTAGCACAGGCGGAAGCGACGGGTCGTACTGCTCCACGAACCGGATTCGCGCGGCGAACCCCGATTGCGCCAATCTTCGCACATGCTCCAACACGCGGTGGATATTCACAGGGCGATGTTCGATCGGCTTCTCTCCAAACATCTCCATTCTCTCGACGAGATCCCGGATACGATCAACCTCTTCACAAATCAGCTGAGTCAGTTGCAGATCCTCGCCCTGCGCCGAACTTTCGAGTAACTGCGCCGCACCGCGAATCCCCGACAGTGGATTTTTCACCTCATGAGCCAGCACGGCCGCCATCCCAGTAATGCTGCGGGCCACGCTGCGCGCGGACAGCTGCTGATCCATCGCCTTCGCCGCCGAACTGTCCTGCACCGTAACGACAAGATGCCCCGGCCGATCTCCTATGGTCGCTGCTTGCAACGCGACCAATCGCCGAGGCAAGCGAGGGCCTTCCAACACCAAGTCATGTTCGGCAACCGTTGTATTTTGCTCCCGCGCCCGATCAAGCGCCAGAAAGACCGGCAGGTCAGCCGGCATGATTTCATGCAGAGGCTGACCGATCAGCCGGGATACGGACATGCCCAACAATTCTTCGGCGGCATAATTCGCTGTAAGCACTCGGTTCAGCGGATCCAGCTCAAAAACCGGATTTGGAAACACATCGAACAGTTGATCAGGGGTCGCTGGCACAGCGATCGGATCTGATCCGGCAACGGGGTGGCTGCCCGACCTCAGCCGCCGGCGCCAAGCACTGCGCAATCCACTCATGCGGCTTCACAAAGCAAAGGCCCACCCCATGCGCGGTCATAGAAAGCATCGATGAGCGTCTCAACCGTTCCACCGTCGTCTAGCTGATTGACAGACGCTCGAAACTCCGCAGCACCTGGCAGTCCGCGCACATACCACGACAGATGCTTTCTCGCGATCCGGATACCGGCAGCCTCGCCGTAATGGGCCCGTATGGCCCGATAGTGATCTATCATGATCCCTCGCTGTTCCATGAGAGATGGAGGGGGAATGTGCCGTCCGGAGGAAAGAAAGGCGGCCACCTGACCAAGAAACCAAGGTCGGCCGTAAGCACCACGGCCAATCATCACGCCATCAGCATGTGAGCGGCGGAGGGCCTCTGCCGCCTGTGCTTCGGAACGTATATCGCCATTAACGATGACAGGAATCGATACTGAATCCTTCACGGCCGCCACAAAATCCCAGTCTGCAGTGCCCTGGTAGAACTGCTGGCGTGTACGGCCATGCACCGTGACCATCGCAATGCCACTTTGTTCTGCGATCCGTGCAAGGCGCGGCGCATTTAATGTCTGGTGATCCCAGCCCATGCGCATCTTCAGTGTTACCGGCACCCGAACTGCTTGGGCTGTCTTCTGGAGAATACGGGCAGCCTGGGACTCATCACGCATCAGCGCCGACCCTGCCATTTGGCCCACGGCCACCTTCTTTACTGGGCAGCCGAAATTGATATCGATGATGTCGGCACCGCGGTCTACGCCGATCCGCGCTGCCTCGGCCATCGCATCCGGATCACACCCGGCCAATTGCAAAGATGACGGGCCACGTCCGGCAACAATTTCTGCCATCTGCAATGTCTTGGCATTCTCGCGCACCATGGCCCATGAGGCAATCATCTCGGAAACGACTAATCCGGCCCCGAGTTCGCGTGCAAGCCGCCGAAACGGCATGTCGCTGACGCCGGACATCGGAGCCAATATCACGGGCTGCGCAATTGTCACTCGATAAGGGCCTGAACCCAAAATGATCGGATGAATCAAAGGATCGTAGACCTGACTGATGCTCATGAATTAAGCAGATACAGGATCAACCCATTGACGTGCAATGATGCCTTTGCCTAAGCGGCATGCATGCAGAAAGAAACGCCCAAAATTGCAGTGATCCTTGTCGCCGCTGGCACCGGCTCGCGCTTTGGCGGTGCCAAGCCAAAGCAATATCTGCCGCTTGCGGGGAAACCCGTTCTCCGTCACGCCGCCAAAGAGCTTGCGGAACACACCCATCTGCTTCAACCGGTAGGCGATGTCAGGATGCTTGGGGACGCCCTCAACGGGATTCCGCATTTGCGGCCGGTTCCGGGAGGGGAACATCGACAGGACTCGGTCCGCGCCGGCCTCGAAGCCCTGAAACCCTTCTCTCCAGATTTCGTCCTGATTCACGATGCCGCTCGCCCGTTCATTCCTCATGGTCTCATTCCCGCAATCATCGACACCCTTGCGCAGCATGCGGGAGCAATCCCGGCTGTGTCGGTCTCCGATACGCTTAAACGTGGCGAGAACGGCATCTGTACGGGCACAGTCCCACGCGACAACCTGTACCGCGCCCAAACGCCGCAAGGATTCCATTACCAGCTGCTCCTCGACTTGCACCGTGACGCCGAAGGTGGAGCTACCACAGACGACTCGAGTCTCCTTGAAAATGCGGGACATCGTGTGGCACTGGTCGCGGGTTCGGAACAAAATGTGAAGATCACCTACCCGGAGGACCTTGTCCGTATGGAACAAAATTTCTCGGATACGAGACTACCACATGTTGGCACGGGGTTCGATGTTCACGTACTTGCGAAAGGCCGCCCCTTGATCCTCTGTGGCGTGGAAATCCCCTTCGAATGCGGTCTTGTTGGCCATTCGGACGCCGATGTGGGAATACACGCGTTATGCGATGCGATTTATGGCGCTATGGCAGAAGGGGATATCGGCCGCCATTTTCCACCGAACGAAATGACGTGGAAGGACGCAGATTCGGCTCGCTTTCTCCGTCACGCGGCCGAACTGGTATGCACGAAAGGCGGACAAATCGTAAACACGGACGTTACGCTCATCTGCGAACGCCCTAAAATCGGGCCATACGCCTTAGCAATGCGGACGCGGCTCGGCGAACTCATGACGATCCCGCCCTGTCGTGTGTCGGTCAAGGCTACCACGACCGAGCGGCTTGGTTTTACTGGCCGGGGCGAAGGGATCGCCGCTCAAGCCGTGGCGACGGTCTTACTGCCTCTCAGGCCATAGGCTGAATTTTTGCGGAACTCGAACCGGCGGCCTGCGCAATCTCGGCCAATCGGGTCGACTGCAGCACGGACACACCGTGGTCGGCTGCAACCGATATGACGCCGAGTTTGCGCAGGGACGACAACGCCCGCGACACCGTCTCAATCGTCAAGCCTAAGTAGTCCGCAAGATCCGCACGGGTCATCGGCAGCGCCCGTCCCGAATTTGAATCTTCGGTGTGGCTGAGGCGATGATGCCAGCCGTCAAGAAAAGACGCGAGGCGCTCGACCGCGGTTTTTCTTCCGAGCAGCAACATCTGCTCTTGCGCCACGACCAGTTCATGTGAGGCGAAATCGAACAAGCGCTGCTCGATCGCCGGAAACCGACCAAACACATTCCGCAGTTCTGTCCTATCGAAGCGGCACATCCGAACTTCCTGGATTGCTTCGGCGCTGAACGCGTAGCAACTGTCGGCGGCCAACCCGACAAAATCCCCCGCGCTGACAAAACCGGTGATCTGTCTACGGCCATCCGGCATGTCTTTGTATAGTTTGGCAACACCGTAATTGATGTTAAAAAAAGACCGGGCGGCATCACCTTCAACAACAAAGGTCTGCCCCTTCTGAACGGTCAGCGGTCTGGATACGCTCGCCAGAAAGTGCAGATCCTCATCCGAGAGGGCGTCGCAAAGGCCAATATGGCGGGCTCCACACCCCGCACAAAGACCAGGAATTATTGCTTCTGAGAGATTGATTGGCGCACGTTGACTCCGATAACGGTGGTCCAGCATCTGTAGATCCCTTCCCCAAGCAGACTCCACTAGAACAGACACTCAGGCGGCCAAAAGCATTTGGCAAGGAGTGAAGGCACGACGCCAGTTCGCGTCAAGTCGGGCGCAACAGCGCAGCGAGGCCTTCGAAGTTGACTTGAATCAATGCAAACAGTGTTTTGCAGCATGATCATGCCCTATAGTCATGAAAATCAATCAATCCAGAGTCGCTTCTGAAGCCGGGCTTGTGGTCGAAGCGTTAACTAACGAACAGATTGGTCCGACTTTCGCGATTCTCAGGCTGACCCAGCGGCATGCAAACCAGCGCCGCTGGGAGGAGTACTGTCGCCGCACCTTGGCCGCCAAGCCGGAGCGGCGTGGCATCATCACCGTCCGCCGGAAGACCGCAACCTTCCCCAGTGGGTTGGCCTGCTACCATTGCGGCCCCGACTTCGAGGCGAAGCGATTGCTCACCGCGCATCCGTTCACCGCGGTCGACATCCTTGATCCCGGCCCATTCCTAGCGAGCTTGGCGGCCGGCCTGGTTTGCATCGCGCGAGTGGCCGCCTGCCAAGCAGTCCGCCTCGTGGTCCCTGAGGGGGTCTTGGCTGATCGAACTCTCCTCGGCCTCCCCAACGCCTCCGAGATCAAGACTGAATACACGTTCACATTGTGACCAGACAAAATAATACCTGGGGTGGGGGAAGGCGGCATCAGAGCGGCCGACGATCATCCCGAAGCACAATGTATATGGCCGGGATGACGAGCAACGTTAGCACCGTTGACGACGCAAGACCGAACAGAAGAGAGACCCCGAGTCCCTGAAAAATTGGATCAGGCAGGATTGCCGCGGCCCCGATCATGGCGGCGATGGCCGTAAGCAGGATCGGCTTAATGCGGATCGCTCCGGCTTCCAGCAGTACCCGTCGCAGGGGCGTTGTATCATTCTGCCTGTGGCGAATGAAATCTACTAGGAGGATGGAGTTACGCACGATGATCCCCGCCAGGGCGATAAATCCGATCATTGACGTTGCCGTGAAATACGCCCCGAGCAGCCAATGTCCGAGCATGATCCCGATCAAGGTCAGTGGCACGGGAGTCAGGATAACAAGCGGGATCTTGAAGCTGCGGAACTGGCCGACGACGAGAACATAAATTCCGAGCAGTGCCACGATGAATGCTGCCCCCATGTCACGGAACGTTACATACGTCACGCGCCATTCCCCGGCCCAGCGCACGGTCGGCGTTGCTTCTGTTAACGGGGGATCCGTAAGGCTGATTCTTGGCATTGGCAGCGCCTTCGTCCAGCGATGCTCGGCAATCAGGTGATCAACCGCGAGAATTGCATAGATTGGAGCTTGGAATTTTCCCGCAAGATCGGCCTCAACCATGTCAGTATCCTGGCCGTCACGGCGATACAATGAATAGGATCCGAAGGTTTGCCGAACGGTGACGACTTGACCCAATTCGACGACGGATTTGGCGCCAGGCACGGAAGCTGCCGGAATTGGGGTTGCCGCCAAGTCGTCGTTCCACTCTCGCGCGCGGTTCGGCAATCCCACGGCTATGTCGATAGGCAGATGCTCTGCCCCACGATATGCATACCCCACCGCTACCCCACCCACGAGATCACGGATCGTCTGGTTCACGTCGGACTGTTGGACGTGGTAGAAATTCAACGCACTCTGATTGACATCAATCTCCAGCTGCGGTCGCCGGTAGCCCCAGGAGTTATGGACGTCTGCAATGAAACCCACCTTGCGAAATAGTTTTTCAATTTCCCGCGCCTCGGCAAGCCGCAGTTTCGCGTTCGGCGCATAGATCTCGGCAACGAGCGGTGCCAGTACTGGCGGTCCCGGTGGCTCTTGGACAATCTGAAGAGTGGATCCCGGCGGCAGTGCCACGGCACTGATCGCCGCGCGCAGATGCTTCGCAACCGTATTTGTTAGTTCATGCCGCTGATCGTCAGGGTTCAACAGAATCTGCAATTCCCCCTGGTTCGGCGACTGCCTCGCATAATAATGCCTAACGAGTCCGTTGAAATCGAAAGGGCCTGCCGTACCCGCATAAACCGTCACCGATTTTACATCCCGCACGCTTTCCGCTCTTCGGGCCAGTGCGAACAAGTTTCTCTCGGTCGCTTCCAACGAAGCGCCTGCTGGCAGGTCAAGCACCACAGTCAGATGCGGCTTGTTACCGAACGGCAGCAACTTCACCGTAACAACCTCAAAATAGAATAGCGACAGCGCCGCAAGCGTCGCAACGCCGACACCGAGAAGGAAAAACAGCGCGCGGCGGCGCGTGCGGATCACCGGCTCAGCTATGCGCCAATAAAGCTCTCCCAACTGGTTACGTACTGCATGATGCGGCCCCAATGCCTTCTGGCCCGGCGCAAGCTTAAGCATCATCCAGGGCGCAGCAATTGTTGCCACGAAGAACGAAAAAGCCATTGCCGCAGACGCATTAATCGGTATCGGCGCCATATACGGTCCCATCAGGCCGCTGACGAACAACATGGGCAGCAATGCCACAATCACGGCCAGCGTCGCGATGATGGTGGGATTGCCGACCTCCGCCACGGCCTCAACTGCCGACTGAAGTCGCGCCCGGCCATCGTGCATCTCCCAATGACGCGAGATGTTCTCGACAACCACGATCGCATCGTCCACGAGGATGCCGATGGAGAAAATCAGGGCAAAAAGACTTACACGATTAATCGAGAATCCTAGTACCCAGGATGCAAAAATCGTGAGTAACACGGTGGTCGGGATAACAATAGCGGTAACTGCCGCTGCTCTCCATCCGATTGCAAAGGCAATTAAAACAACGATCGAAAATGTGGCCAACGCAAGATGCAACAAGAGCTCGTTGACCTTTGCATTTGCGCTTCGCCCTTCGTCACGGGTTATGTGAACGGAAACGTCATCAGGTATCAGTCTCCCTTGGAGAGCATCCAACCTTTTACGAATCGTCCGCGCGATGACGACCGCGTTCGACCCTGGCCGTTTGGCGAAGGCGATGGTGACCGCAGGCGCTGTCCGCCATCCGCGGGTAGAGCGCTCCACCATGAAAACCTTGTGCTGCGTGGGTGCCGGACCGGTAATGATCTTCGCCACGTCATCGACGTACACAGGCCGCCCGTGACGTGTCGTTAGCTGCAGCAGGCCGATGTTCGCGCCTGGTTCAAGGCTGTGGCCTACGACCACGGCATCTAGCTTGCCACTTGAAAATATATTTCCCGCATCGAAGCTCTTGTTCGCCTCGGTGATCCGCGCGACCAGTTGCTGAAAGGTAACGCCGTACAGAGATAGCTTGGCAGGTTCCGGCTCAACCCGGATTTCCTGCGGAACATTTCCCACGATATAGGATAGGCCAATATTCGGAATCCGGATGAGCGCCGTCTGTACCTTACGTGCAATGCGTGACAGATCGGCTTCATTGTATTTCCGCGCTGCCCCAGGCTTTGGGGTGAGCGTTGCAACCACAATCGCAACATCGTTGATCCCACGTCCGACAATGATCGGTGGTGGAATCCCAATCGGCAGTCTTGCGATATTGGCGTTGATATGATTGGACACCTGTAGCACGGCGTCCTGCTCACGCGTGCCGATATGAAATTCGGCACTGACCATCACCTGATCATCCTGCGTCTGGCTATAGACGTGTTTGACGTCAGGAATCGATTTTAAAATTGTCTCCAGAGGTTTAGTAACCAACTCAACCGCATCCGCGGCCTTCAAGCCGTTCGCGACAACGGAAACATCGACGATCGGCGCCTTGATCTGGGGATCGTCCTCGCGCGGAATAGAACCAAGGGCCAGGAAGCCGGCAAGCAAAGACGCCATGATCAGCAAAGGCGTCAGCTTTGAGCGGATAAATGCGCTCGTGATCGCCCCAGAAATACCTAACTTCATTCTTCAGCCTTGGGCTCGACTAAGACATCACCTCGACGCAATCCGGAGAGAATCTCGATGCCGTTCGGCATTTGCGGGCTCGGCCGGGCGCCCCCCCGCTGAACGGGCACATCAATCACCGCGCCGGTTTTTTCCTGCATCAGCACGTAGTCCGAGCCGGACAACGTCAGGATATATGACGCTGGTATGACAATGGCACGATGCTTCTGCGCAGGAAGCAAGACCGCTACCTTGATGCCGACGAAGCGATCCGGCAGGTCGGGTACGCTTGCATAGGCAATAACTCGTCCATCACTGATCGCCGGTTTGATTTCGTCGATCCGGCCGAACATGGTGTGATCGATGCCGAGTTCCGAACCGTCGACGCGGATCAACGCACCTCTTTTTACAAAGCGCGTATAACGTTCTGGGACGGCAAGACGAATCCGGAAGGGCGCCTCGGCGATCTCGGCGACGATGTCACCCGGCATCACCACACTGCCTGCCGAAACAGGCGTGTGAATGACAAGCCCGGCGTGCGGCGCCAGCACCGCGCCTTGCGCGATCTGCCGCGCAATGGTCTCGTGCTGCGCGATATCGCTGGCCAGCGTGCTTTCGGCGACATGCAGCGCCGACCGTGCCTGGTCGAACGCAGATTGCGAAACGGCCCCCACGCCAATCAAACGCCGTACGCGGGTGAAGTTTTGCTGGGCTTCGAGCCGCTGCGCTTCCGCTCCCTTGATCGCCGCGGTTAGCGCAGCTTGGCGGCTTAGTAATGTCGAGTCGGCAACAATGGCAAGTTCTTCGCCTGAGCCTACGAAGTCACCTTCCTTGACGTCAAGTTTCTGTACAGTGCCGGCGATCCGCGCACGCGCTGGCAGGATGCGCACCCCTTCTACCGTTCCAAAAACAGGAGCTAGTTCGGTAACCTGTCGCTCCAGCACAATGAATTTCCGCGAGGCCGCCAAAGCGCTGCCACAATGGATCGATGCCAGCACGGTGACAAGCGTCCAAAAAGCCCCGTGGGCCATGCGCTGCACAGTGTCGGGCGCGGGAAACGGCCGCAACATTTTCACTTACCGATGCGGGAACGCATCAGCGCCGTTCCACGATCTTGCCGCTGGAAGGATCCAGCGTAATCGTCGGGAACGCGGCCTGCCTCCATGCCACAATGCCGCCGGATAGGTGGCCCGCGATCGGAACGCCAGCTTTCATACATTTGGCTGCCGCGATCGCTGAACGTTTTCCGGAGCCGCATTGCAGAACGATGGGCTGCCCTGGATTCCGTGGCAGGAAGGCGGGATCGAACGAGGATAACGGCGCCAGCAAAGCCCCGTGGATGCGTGCGCTCGCAAACTCATCGGGCTCACGGACATCGACGAGTACGACCTCGTTGTTACTGAGCATGACCGCCAATTCGCGCGGCGTAATTTCCCTTAACACGCTCTTATCGGTCGTCATTATGGAATCCTTTCAGGATCATCGGCATGTGCGCCAGTCGGGTTTTCGCTTATCGCGTTAGGGCAATAAATTGTGAACAGGGTCTCCAGCAAACGTCGGACCACATCATCTGCCAAACGATACTTGATCGTTTGGGCCTCTCGCCTCGTTGCGACCAGTCCGTCTCGCCGTAACAGCCCGAGGTGCTGGGACATTGTCGAAATCCGCAATCCAAGCCCCGTGGCCAGATCACTGACCGTCCGCTCACCTCCAAATAACTGGCACAAGATCATCAGCCGATGCGGATTGGCGAGCGCCTTCAACATATCCGTTGCAGCGGATGCCTGCAGGGCCATTGCATCAGCGTCGAATTTCATACTTGCGTATATACAAATTATCGAATATATTGTCAATTCGTGGAAATGGAGGGCATTCTGCGACGACACCAGCTGCAAAGAACGCGGCTCAATAGACGCAGCTGGAACGGAGGAGAAGCTCATGGCAGAAATCACCGTTCTTGGTGCCGGGTTGGGTGGGACCCTTATGGCCTATGAGTTGGCAGGCCAACTCCGCACTGAAGACAACCTTAGCCTCATCAGCAAGGGGGCGACATACCAATTCTATCCATCTAACCCGTGGGTTGCGATAGGTTGGCGTCGGCGTAAGGAGATCGAAATCGACCTTAAACCGGCAATGCAACGCAGAAATATCAACTTCATTACCGTTCCTGCCGCTCGCGTCGATCCTAAGACAAAGTCGATCCAACTTATCGACGGTACGAAACACGGTTATGACTACCTTGTTGTCGCTACTGGCCCCGAACTTGCGTTTGATGAGGTTCCCGGACTCGGCCCGAATGGCTACACTCAGTCCATTTGTGAAACCGCCCACGCAGAGACAGCGTTTGAAATGTTCGAGCGCTTCTGTCAAAATCCCGGCCCGGCGATCATTGGCGCCGCCCAGGGCGCTTCCTGTTTTGGTCCGGCCTATGAATTCGCGCTGATTCTCGACACCGAACTGCGCAAGCGCAAGATTCGTGACCAGGTTCCGATGACTTTTGTCACGCCAGAGCCCTATATTGGCCATCTTGGACTCGACGGCGTGGGAGATACCAAAGGCCTCCTGGAAAGCGAATTCCGCAACCGCCACGTAAAGTGGATAACTAACGCACGCGTCACGGGTGTCGAACCCAATGTAATGGCGATCGAGGAACTCAACGAGGACAGCTCTGTCAAAAGCACCCATGAACTACCCTTTGCCTACAGCATGATGATGCCCGCGTTTCGCGGCGTGCCTGCAATATTCGGCATCGAAAGCCTAGTTAACGCGCGTGGCTTTATGCTTACAGACTCATACCAGCGGAATCCGACCTACCGTGACGTGTTTTCGGTTGGCGTATGTGTTGCGATTCCTCCGGTAGGCAAAACTCCAGTCCCGGTCGGCGTCCCAAAAACAGGGTACATGATCGAGTCCATGGTCGCGGCAACTGCAAAGAATATCGGTCTCCTCCTTCGCGGGCGCGAACCCGACGTCAGACCAACTTGGAATGCCATCTGTCTCGCCGACTTCGGCGACAGCGGCGTCGCTTTCGTGGCCCAGCCTCAAATCCCGCCGCGCAATGTCAACTGGGCCGCACAAGGTAAATGGGTGCACCTCGCAAAAGTTGCCTTTGAGCGATATTTCCTTCGCAAAATAAAGGCAGGAACAAGCGAACTATTTTTCGAACGTTACCTTCTCAAACAGCTCGATATTCCAAAGACACACCCTCCGAAAATCCAATGAGAAGGCCGGCTAAACCGGAGCTTTTTGTGAGTGACGCGACGTTAACACTGATATGCCCTGCATGCGGCACAATTAACCGGATCCCCGCCGCGCGAATAGGCGCGTCGCCAAGGTGCGGAACCTGCCATGCCGCGATCTATATCGGCCGCCCCGTAGACGTCGACGCCGCAGGTTTCGATCGTCATGTCAAACATGATCAAGTACCGGTTCTGGTCGACGTTTGGGCACCGTGGTGCGCCCCCTGCCGAACGATGGAGCCATCGTTCATCGAGGCTGCGCGCCGCCTTGAGCCGGCATTTCGGTTACTCAAGCTTAATGCTGATGGCGCTCCCGAAATCTTAAGCCGGTACGGAATCCGCTCGATCCCAACCCTGCTGCTGTTCGATCATGGCTTTTTGCGCGCGCAGCAAGCTGGGGCAGCACCCGCGGACCGAATCGTCAGTTGGGCGCGCGCCCAAGGCGCAGCGGAAGCGTGATTTTACCATTTATTTAAAAGGAGGCAGAAATGACTATCGATAGCGCGGTTCTCTCTTTTGCGGGTCTCGTCGTTTTACTGGGCTTGCTGTTGGGGTGGCTTGTGAGCCCATACTTCTTTCTTATCTCGGCCTTCGCTGGCCTAAACTTGACCCAGGCCGGAATTACGGGTTTCTGCCCAGCCGCCATGGTCCTCAAAAGACTCGGCATAAGACCCGGTTGTGCCTTTAAATAGTGACGGCGCTCCGGTCGTGGTGCCAAAAGCAGCAGCACCCTAGTTCTTACTCCCCGACCGGAGCGCCTGTTTCATTGCATCGCGCACCGTTGCCAAAGCGGCATCCGCACGGCTTGCGTCGGGTCCTCCAGACTGGGCCATGTCTGCCCGGCCGCCACCGCCCGCGCCTCCGACCGCCCGGGCGGCAGCACGAGCAAGAACCACGGCGTCCAATCGGCCAGTCAGGTCAGCTGACACGCCAACAACAATGCTCGCCTTATTCTCAACTGTGGAAATCAGAGCTGCCACTCCCGTTCCCATTTTTGCAACGATCGATTCCGCAAGTGATTTTAGCTCTCGCGCCGGAACCGTGCCCACGTTACGCGCGGCAAGCTTGACGCCCTCGACCATTTCCAGACCCAAGGAGCTATCCGCTGTTGCCAATTTATGCTGCAGCGCGCTGATTTGTCGCTCCAGCCGCTTACGCTCCTCAAGCATGGCGGCAATTCGCCCTGGCAACTCCGTCGGAGACACCTTCAGTGCGGAGCTTGCTTCGGTCAGCAATTTTGCGTCCTCCTCCATCGCGTCGAGCGCTGCCTCGCCAACGACCGCCTCAATCCGCCGGATGCCGGCTGCAACACCTGTTTCCGAAACGATCCGAAACGCCCCAATTTCACCCGTACGCGCGACGTGGGTACCGCCGCAAAGCTCGATAGAATAAGCGAAACGGTCACCATCTCCGGAGCCCATCGAAACAACGCGGACCTCCTCACCGTATTTTTCGCCGAAGAGTGCTATCGCTCCGCGCCCTACGGCCTCCTCAGGCGCCATAAGTCGAGTCTCAACAGCAGTGTTTTCGCGAATTCGCGCGTTGACGGTCCGCACGACCGCCGACAGTTCCTCAGCTGCGATCGGTCGAGGTTGAGAAACATCAAATCGTAGCCGATCGGGTGCGTTCAAGCTCCCCTTTTGGGTCACGTGCGGGCCCAAAGTACGACGCAACGCCTCATGCAGGAGGTGTGTCGCAGAATGGTGCGCGCGGATTGCCGCTCGGCGTTTATGATCAACCTCAGCGTGTACCGCCTGACCGACAGTCATCTTCCCGTCGACGACGCGCCCGTAATGCACAAACAGATCACCCGCCTTCTTCTGCGTGTCCCTGATCTCCACCAGCAGGCCCCGCGCGGAGCAGAAGCCAGTGTCTCCAACCTGACCGCCACTTTCGGCATAAAACGGCGTCTGATTCAGGATAAGGGCAATGTCCTGATCTTTGTCCGCACAATCAACATTGGCGCCATTTCGTACGATAGCCAGCACGCTGGCATCGCTGCTTTCGGTCGAGTAGCCTAGGAATTCAGTTCCCCCCAAGCGGTCCTTGAGCTCGAACCATACATGCTCGGTTGCGGTATCTCCCGACCCGACCCACGCCGCCCGTGCCCGCACACGCTGCTCGTTCATCGCCGCAGCAAATCCAGCCTGATCCACTTCCCGCCCTTGTTCCCGGAGTGCATCCTCCGTCAGATCAAGCGGAAATCCAAATGTATCATAAAGTCGAAATGCGACATCGCCAGGCAATTTCTGGTCCGGCCGTAGCCCGGAAACTGCCTCATCAAGAAGCGTCAAACCACGCTCAAGCATGACTTGGAACCGGTGTTCTTCCAGTTTAATGGTCTCGACGATCAACGGTTCCGCAAGCGTCAATTCGGGATAGGCCACCCCCATCTGCCGGGTCAATGCGGGAACGAGACGACACATGATCGGCTCTCGTACTCCCAATCGATGGATATGCCTCATCGCCCTTCGCATAATCCGCCGCAGCACATAACCTCGCCCTTCATTCGACGGCAAAACACCATCGGCAATCAGGAATGCCGTGCTCCGCAGATGATCCGCGACCACCCGATGACTCACCCTTTGAGCCCCATCCGGATCGGTATGAGAAATCTCCGCAGAAGCCAAGATTAAAGCCCGAAGTGTGTCAGTGTCGTAATTGTCATGCTTGCCCTGCAAAATAGCGGCAAAGCGTTCCAGCCCGAGACCAGTGTCGATCGACGGACAAGGCAGCGGTGTGCGTGCACCGCTTTCGGTCTCAAAATACTGCATGAAGACTAGGTTCCATATTTCGACGAACCGGTCGCCTTCTTCCCCAGCACTGCCTGGCGGCCCTCCTGCAATTGAAGGTCCATGATCATAGAAAATTTCCGAGCAAGGCCCACATGGGCCGGTCTCGCCCATACGCCAAAAATTATCATCGGTCGCGATACGGATGATTCGTGCCTCTGGCAGCCCGGAGACCTTGCGCCACAGTCGGGCCGCTTCCTCGTCTTCATGATAAACAGTGACAAGAAGTTTCTCGCTAGCAAGCCCAAAATCTCGTGTTAGGAGAGTCCATGCATGCTCGATCGCCACATCCTTGAAATAGTCGCCGAATGAGAAATTGCCGAGCATCTCGAAAAACGTATGATGACGAGCCGTATACCCGACATTGTTGAGATCATTATGCTTACCCCCTGCCCGCACGCATTTTTGTGCAGAAGCTGCGCGCTTGTATGGCCGCGTCTCAACGCCGGTGAAAAGATTCTTAAACGGAACCATACCGGAATTAACGAACAGCAGGGTCGGATCGTTGCGTGGCACCAATGGCGCGCTGGGCACGACCTCGTGCCCTGCACGATGGAAATAATCGAGGAACGTCGCACGGATATCGTTGCTGGAAATCATGGGGTGGAGCAGAGTCCTAAAGATTAGGGTTTGATCCCGAATACCCTAGGCACTCGCTCCTGTCATCTTGTAGAAAGCCGATTGGGTCCCGGAGTAGAAAGTCGTGGCACATCCCACTCCGGAAAGAGTCGGCGCAGACGACATTACTCCGCAGCTTCAATCTCGCTTTCTGAAGAATCCGCCATTAATGCATTCGCTACGACACCCGCCTGCTCACGGATACGCGCATCGATCGCCGCGGCTATATCCTTGTGATCACGCAGAAACTGCTTGGCATTTTCGCGTCCTTGCCCAATTCTTTGGCTGTCGTACGAGAACCAAGCCCCCGATTTCTCGATAATCCCGACTTTCACGCCAAGATCAATCAACTCGCCGACCTTCGAGATCCCTTCACCATACATGATATCAAACTCAACCTGGCGGAATGGTGGGGCCAGTTTATTCTTCACCACCTTAACGCGGGTCTGATTACCTATCACTTCCTCACGATCCTTGATGGCACCGATACGCCGTATTTCCATCCGGATTGAGGCGTAGAATTTCAATGCATTCCCGCCGGTGGTTGTTTCCGGATTGCCGAACATGACGCCGATCTTCAGCCGGATCTGGTTGAGGAAGATCATCATCGTGTTTGAGCGCGAGACGGAGCCCGTGATCTTGCGCAGCGCTTGGCTCATAAGCCTGGCATGCAAACCGACATGCGAGTCCCCCATCTCACCTTCAAGTTCGGCCCGCGGCACCAGCGCCGCAACGCTGTCAATCACGAGCACATCAACAGCGCCTGATCGTACCAACGTATCCGCTATCTCAAGTCCTTGTTCTCCGGTATCAGGCTGCGAAATTAATAGATTGTCGACGTCAACCCCCAACTTCCGGGCATAGACAGGATCGAGCGCGTGTTCGGCATCGATGAAAGCACACGTACCGCCGCGCTTCTGCGCCTCGGCAATGGCATGCAACGCCAAGGTCGTCTTCCCTGAAGATTCCGGGCCGTAGATTTCAATCACGCGCCCTCGGGGCAATCCCCCTATTCCCAAGGCGAGATCAAGCCCCAGAGAACCCGAAGGTACCGTTTCGACCTGCTCATCGCCAGCTCTAGCCCCCATGCGCATAATCGAGCCTTTGCCAAACGCCCGTTCAATCTGAGACAATGCCGCATCAAGGGCCTTATTCTTTTCCATCATGAAACTCCTTGTTCAGATCTGACCGAATCGGCGAATCGTGGCTATCCGCCAACCATGGCACGGCGAGAACATAACAGCAACACAAACAGAGCGGATTTACAGCTAAAATGTTCTCATAATGTTCTAAGTGACTTGATCATGACGCTACAGCCAATCATTCTCCCGGACCAAGACCTCAATCCGTCTGGCGATTTCCGGCATGGAAATTCCCTTACACCGCCATTCGGCGCGCAAGCTCCGCAACGACGCCACGCGCGCTGCCCATTCCGGACCAAAAATCTCCTCCAGGCGCTTTCTTATCACACTAGCCAGCCCTGGCGCTGCACCCGCCGTAGAGATTGTGATCAACAGCTCACCGCGGCGGACCTCGGCCGCAGAATGAAAATCGCAAAATGCCGGCACATCCTCGACATTGACCAGAACCTTTGCAGTCCTCGCCCGTTCAGCCAGTATATGCTTTAAGTCCGGATCAACGTCGGCAATCCATAACGCATGCAGCGATTCCAGTGTCTCAGCGTCCGGAAGTTGCTGCCGTAAGTATTGCCCGCTCTCGCTCCGCAGATCCTCTATCGGCCTCTCCGCAAACAATAATGTCTCGGTTGCTCCTCCCGATCGCAAAAGCCGTAAACGCCGCAATGCCAGCGCCCCTTCACCGCAAACGCCTAGCCGAACGAATTTTGGATCTAGAATGATGGAAAGCACGACCGGATCACATTTGTCAGCGTTCCCGCTAACTTCCAGCGGAACCTCGATTCGGTACAGCGGTATAATACCCGTCGGTCCAAAGGTGCCGCACGTTCCGATCCGTTTCCTTGCAATCTGCTCACGCCTCCTTTCTGCATCAAGCGTCAAACCTGGTCCAGACCGCGATGGTCTATGCCTTTTTTCAGCAGCTTTCGCAAAGCGGTGGTTGGAATTTGCTTCGAACACCTGTCAATGCCAGGTGATGGAGGCGGACATCCTTGCCCTTCGCCTGCTAAACTCGGTGCGCCGCTGCGGTGCAACATTGAGGTGACGCACCTGTCCGCGATGTTTGAGCAGCTGCATGGCAGCTACGTTCGTGTCGCCTCCCGGGGAGCCTTGCAGGATAATCCGGCTCAGGCACACTCCCGGCCAGACCAGAACCCATCGACTCGCATGGAATACACACACCAACAACGCACCAAGGTAATTACGGGCATTTTGCTCTGCATTATGCTGGCAGCAATCGACCAGACTGTCGTGATCCCAGCGGTTCCGGCGATCGGTCGCGACCTAAAAGGCTTCGGCCACCTGTCCTGGATCGTGACCGCCTATTTGCTAACATCTACCGCCACAACGCCGATCTACGGAAGGCTATCCGACCAGTTCGGGCGCCGTCATACCTTGATCCCAGCAATCGCTCTGTTCGTGATCGCCGCATGCTTGTGCGGGATTGCCCAGAGCCTGAACCAGTTGATTGCCGCCCGCGCCTTGCAGGGTGCTGGCGGCGGTGGTCTTCTGGCAATTTCTCAAGCGGCGATTTCCGACGTCGTGTCCCCACGGGAAAGGGGAAAATATCAGGGCTGGCTTGCAGGCACGTGGGCTGTGGCCTCGATTTTCGGCCCCGTAATCGGTGGTTATGTCACGGATCATCTCTCTTGGCGCTGGATATTCTGGTTCAACTTACCGCTCGGCCTTGCTGCCCTCATTCTCAGCCAACGCGGGTTGCGGCTGCTCAATAGTACGCCGCGTGGCGGCTCGATTGATTTCGGTGGAGCCGCCTTGCTGACATTGGCCGTCACCTTCGTTTTGGTCGGCCTGTCTTGGGGAGGAAAGCAGTTTTCCTGGATCTCGGCTCATGTGCTTGGCGCGTTTGCACTTGGCTCCATGCTTATTGTGGCGCTCTGGTACTGGGAACACCGCCCGGCGCTGCCTCTATTGCCAATGCGGCTGTTTGCTGATCCGTCATTCAGCCGCCTTGTGGCTATTGGTTTCCTGGCGTCCCTCGTACTGTTCGCTGCCATTTTTCTTCTGCCCCTCTTTTTCCAGCTGATCTTTCATGCCAACGCCGCCAAATCGGGATGGGAGGTCATGCCGTTTCTGGCGTCGACCACGGTTGGTTCGTACCTGTCCGGTCAATGGGCACGCCGGAGCGGTCGCACCCGCTGGCTGCTCCGAAGTGGCCTAACGGCGTCCACTGCCGGGCTTGCCTTCATCGGCACGATGCCTACCGATATGCCCCAAACGGTGTTCGTCACTGTATCATTCCTTATAGGCATCGGCGTCGGCTTCGTCATGCCCTCGTCGCTCGTTGCGGTCCAGAATGCAGCAGCGCATGACGATATTGGTGCAGCAACCGCTAGCCTTCTGTTGCTTCGCGCAATGGGCGGGGCTTTTGGTGCAACTCTCGCCGGCTCCGCCGTTGCGCTCCATCTCGGCACAATGGATTGGAATCCGGCAGAAGTTCAGGGGCGTGCAGCCGACTCTTTGACCCTAGCGGCGACGACAGCATTCCACACTGCCTTTCTTCTTACCGCCGGTCTCAGTGCCCTGGCACTCTCGTTGTCTCTGACAATCGCGGATACTGCCCTACGCGACACCCTTGCTGTTGAGCCCGAACAAATAACTCATTGATGGCAGAGCGAATCTTTTTCAGTGCCATTATTAGAATTCGGGCCCGCAGTCGTCACTTTCGAACTGATCGCCCACGGCTACGGGCTTCTGACATTCCGTCCAGGCGAACACCCAAACGACTCGTCGATGTTCGATGAGAGCCCCTAGTTGTTCGCGCTCCATTTGCTCTTAGCGATTTAGCAGTTTTCGCGTAGAAGAAAAAGAATGGGTCATGAAGATATCTGGCGAGCCATTGATACGCTTGCCGCCGAACGCGGTTTCTCGGTATCCGGTCTGGCACGAGCTGCTGGCCTCGACCCAACCAGCTTCAATCCCTCCAAGCGCCGCAGCCGCAATGGGCACCCGCGTTGGCCCTCGACAGAGAGTATCGCCAAGGTCCTCGCTGTCACCGGCGTCCCGTTCAACGTCTTCGCCGAACTGATGGCGGGTGCCCGAGCCCTCCCGCATAGCATTCGCGGCAGCGGTCAGGACCCAAACGTGTCCATTCAAGCATGTGCAACGCCTTTTGAGGCAGGCGTCCGAATTCCAGTGACCTGCCTCGCTTCTACGGGAATGGACAATTATTTCGGCGATAAGGGTCATCCCGCCGGCGGTCGGTGGGAACGGATCAGTCTGCCGTGGGCGCCTGATCCAAACACGTACGGGCTGAGGATTCGCGGCAGTTCGCTGGAGCCGGTTTATCGCGATGGCGATCTTGTCATCGCCGCCCCTCAACAAGCCCCCCGCATCGGTGATCGGGTCGTTGTCTGCCTGCGTAACGGTGAAGCCATGATCAGACCTCTTATAAAGCTGTCGGGGCGCCAAATAGAATTAGGGTGCCTCTGCCCCGCACACGGATCGCGCGCCGTCCCAACGGCCCAGGTCGTTGTGCTACACAGGATTATCTGGATCAGCCAGTAGCCGCCGGTCCGGTCTCATCTCTCAAGACGCGCCAAAATAAATCAGCGGCCCGGATATGACGGGCAGCATCGGTCAGATCCGAAACAAGACCGAACTGCGCGGTCGGGCGGTTTGGCAGGCTCCTCAATTGCCACTAGTGTGAGCCTAAAACATCTCCTGCTCGGCCATAGGCGTGTGATAAGCCAATGGGGTAGACCGGATCGCCGAGATGGTCCACAACCCGCTCTCATGGAGAGCCACATCGAGCGTTTATGCACAGCTAGTGGGCTACGGATGACCCACCCTCGCCGGGTCATAGCGCGCATATTGTCCGAAGCTCCCGATCACCCCGACGTTCACGAGCTTTACCAACGAACTCGGGCAGTGGATCCGAGGATTTCACTCGCCACCCTCTACCGCACTGTCCGTCTGTTCGAGCAGTCAGGAATTCTGGAGAGACGGAACCTCGGTAGCCGGCGAGCACGCTACGAACCCTCAGGCGAGCACGATCATTTTCATCTCGTGGACCTGGATAGCGACAAAGTGATTGAATTCGACGAACCAGAAACCGAAGCCCTGATGCACCGTGTCGCTGCCCGCTACGGCTTCAACCTTGTTTCGCTGCGAATTGAACTTTTTGGTCGCCGGGCCCGGCGCGATACCGAATCACGCTCCCCCTCCCAAGGCTCCTCCTCTACCACAAATAAGGGCGACCAAGTGCGCTGATGGTACAGTCGACAATCACTGACGCTATTGATTTCGGCGAGATACGGTCCGGCAACCTTGGCGTCCGGCTCGGCCACGACCAAGCCGATCTCGATGCCGTTCAGGCGCTTCGCTATCGGATTTTCTATGACGAAATGGGGGCAAAACCCAGTGCCGAAGCGCAATTGAGCCGGCGTGATCGCGACCGCTTTGACCCAGTTGCGGATCATTTAATCGTGATTGACCACGATCTCGGTGACAGTCGTAGGGCCATCGTGGGGACGTATCGGCTGATCCGGCAGGATGCCGCCGCACGTATTGGCCAGTTCTACTCGGCGGATGAGTTTGACCTCTCGGCTCTTGAGCGTTTCCCGGGCCGCCTGCTTGAACTCGGCCGCTCCTGTGTGGATGCAGCATATCGTTCTCGAGCAGTTATGCAAATGCTCTGGCGCGGCATTGCTGCTTACGTGTTCCATCACCAGATTGATCTGATGTTCGGTTGCGCCAGCCTGCAAGGTACTGATCCGGACGCGCTCGCGGCAGATCTGACTTATCTTGCAACGCATCACCTCGCTCCAGAGGCAATCCGCCCGCGCGCCGTGCCATCGCGCTATGTCGAGATGCGGCGCCTTCCGGATAGTGCGATCGACCCAAAGCGGGTATTGGCCGAACTACCGCCGCTCATTAAAGGCTATCTTCGTCTGGGCGGTTTCGTTGGCGACGGTGCCGTAATCGACTGGCAGTTCAACACGACGGACATCGCTGTCGTGGTACAAACCGACCTTGTGACCGAAAAGTACTATCGTCACTACGAACGGCAAGTACGCTGATCGGCCAGACCGGAGGCCTGAGACTTGGCCTCTCAGCAAACGCACGGTAAGTCATATATATGGACGACGATGACATCCCGCCCCTCGAAAGCATGCTTCCCTATGATCAATGGACGGTGGAAGCATTACGCCTTGTCGTTTTACGTGCCCTGGAGCACGTCGCCGGCGAAGGCCTACCAGGTGGACATCATTTCTTCATCACATTCCGGACAGATGCGCATGGTGTGGCAATTCCAGACCGGCTGCGTGAAACCTATCCCTCAGAGATGACCATCGTCTTGCAGCACCAGTTTGGTGATCTAAGAGTAGACAAAGCGGCCCGTCGTTTTTCGGTCAAGTTGTCCTTTGGCGGCATTCCGAGCATGTTAACGGTTCCCATTGACGCAGTCACGCGCTTTGTCGATCCCGAGGTGCAGTTCGCACTACAATTTTTGCCGGGCGACAATGAATCCGAACGCGAAACCGCAGAAGGACCTGAACCTGAGGCCGAAGCACTTCACCCTGGCGACGGCGAACCGGATAACAAAAGCGGAGGTATGGCTCCTGTTGTCAGCCTTGATGCCTTCCGTCGGCGCCCGCCAACCAAAACCTGACCTTGTCAAATACCCAGCTGACTTAGTGTTCGCTGCTGCAGGAATATCATGATGGACGCAACTCCCAACAACGACTCTGAATATCGTCCGCTGTTCCCGCTCGGCCCCGACACCACGCCTTACCGTAAACTCGACATTACTGGGGTCTCGACCATCCACGCGGATGGAAAAACCATCGTGAAAATCGCCCCCGAAGCTCTGTCTGCTCTTGCTTTCGAAGCATTTCATGACGTCTCGCACCTACTCCGCCCTAGCCATCTCGCCCAGCTTCGCGCAATCGTTGACGACCCAGATGCGTCAGAAAATGATCGGTTCGTCGCCATGGCGCTGCTCAAGAATGCGAACATCGCGGCGGGGCGCATGCTGCCCATGTGCCAAGACACCGGCACCGCCATCATCTTTGGAAAAAAGGGCCAACGCATCTGGGTGGAAGGTGACGAAGAGGCTGCTTTGTCGCTCGGCGTGGCTCGCACTTATACTGAAACGAATCTGCGTTATTCCCAGATGGCGCCACTCTCGATGTACGAGGAGTTGAACACCGGCAGCAACTTGCCAGTCCAGTTTGATATTTATGCAGCCTCCGGGGACGCGCACGCCGAGGAATTCGAACTGATGTTCGTCGCGAAAGGCGGCGGATCCGCGAACAAGACCTTCCTCTATCAGGAAACCCGGGCGATCCTGAATCCCGACAAGCTTCTTGAGCTAATCGAATCCAAAGTGAAGAGTCTCGGTACCTCGGCATGCCCCCCTTACCATCTCGCAGTCGTGATTGGTGGTACATCCGCCGAAACGACAATGAAGACCGTCAAACTCGCCTCCACCCGATATCTCGACGCACTGCCCCTGGAGGGATCAAGGGGGGGTAATGCATTTCGTGATATCGAGCTCGAAAGGCAGATCCTCGCCATAACGCGTCGAGTGGGCATAGGCGCGCAATTTGGCGGAAAATATTTTTGCCACGACGTCCGCGTCATTCGCCTGCCCCGTCACGGGGCCAGCCTCCCAATTGGCCTCGGGGTATCTTGCTCGGCCGACCGCCAAATTCGCGCAAAAATCACCAAGGCCGGTATTTTCCTTGAACGGCTGGAAACCGATCCCGCCAAATACTTGCCCGATATCGCCGAAGACCGGCTTAGCGGCCAAGTCATACATATCGACCTTAATCGCCCGATGAACGAGACCTTGGCGGAACTGTCGAAGCATCCAGTCAAGACCCGCGTTGCCCTCAGCGGTACCATTGTCGTGGCCCGGGATATCGCACATGCAAAACTGAAAGAGCGCCTGGATCGAGGCGAAGGCCTCCCGGATTATTTCAAAAACCATCCAGTGTACTACGCCGGACCCGCGCGAACCCCGAAGGGTCTCCCTACCGGCAGCTTTGGTCCAACAACGGCCGGACGTATGGATTCGTATGTTGCCGAGTTTCAAGCGGCTGGCGGCTCAATGATCATGCTCGCCAAAGGCAACCGTTCGCAGGCGGTGCGTGATGCTTGTAAGAAGTTCGGTGGCTTCTATCTTGGCTCGATCGGCGGCCCCGCTGCTCTTCTTGCTCAGGAAAACATCAGATCGGTCGAACTCCTCGAATATCCCGAACTTGGAATGGAGGCCGTATGGAAGATTGATGTGGTCGATTTTCCATCGTTCATTGTAATCGATGACAAAGGTAACGATTTTTTTGCGGGCCTTGCCTGATGAGCCATGTCGAGAGAACGAGTCCTGCCGGTACCAGATGGCTTGTTATTCCGGAGCTGGAGCGTAATTCTGTCTAGCGGAACGGGGGCACCTGCACGCTTTATTAGGCATCCCACTGACAGTATGCTTAACGAGCCGTTCAAGTTTAAAAATAAAACGAGCTGCGGAACCTAGCGTATGCTTTATTGCGCGCCGTGAATCCCGCTCCGACAAAAACGCCGAATCTCACTTCCCCGGCCAGCTCGTGGGTGCCGAATGGAACCCAGAGATCGAGGCTCTATGGACGGAAGCCCTTCCTTAGCCAGGTGCATTGCACCTATGCGTGATCTCCAATCCTATCCCCAATGACATAGTTGCCTGTATGCGTAAGGTATGCACGCTAATAGCCAAATCCGCTGTGCGAATCACTGGCATTCTGCCCCTGACCCCTCCGGCCTGTTTCCGGTATCCGCATGGCAATCTGATCGAGATTGCAATTTTTTGAGAAATGAATATGGATCGTTCCGTAGCCCGCAAACTCGGCGTAGCAGCCTTTCTCATGTTCATGCTGTCCATCCCAGTTGCCAACTGGATGATCGGTCACGTCGGCTTGGTTTGCGTACCCCAGGAAGCCTGCCTGATTCCCGTAGCCCCCGGCGTGATGGCGCCCTCCGGGGTTCTGACGGCGGGGGCCGCGCTGGTTCTGCGCGATATTGTGCAGCGCTGCCTCGGTGCCAGATACGGGCTTTTTGCCATTGTAGCCGGAGCGTTGCTCTCCGTACTCGTTGTACCTGCCAGTCTTGTGATTGCATCCACAACCGCTTTTGTACTGTCCGAATTTGCGGATTTTGCAATTTTTTCGCCGCTGCAGCGCCGAGGCCTTATAGCTGCAGCCCTAGCGTCATCGTCTCTTGGCATTGTCATCGACTCTATGGTGTTCCTGACACTGGCCTTTCATTCCCTTGCCTTTCTTCCCGGGCAGGTTATTGGTAAACTTTGGTCAATTTTCTTCGCCATGCCGCTAATCATTCTTACTCGGCGGCTCGCTCCCACCCCGGCATGAATCTCAGCGATTTCGATTATTTTCTTCCACCGGAACGTATCGCAGTTGAACCTTCCCGCCCTAGGGATTCAGCTCGTTTGCTGCATGTTGCCCGTCAGAGCCTAGAGGACTACCGAATTTCGGATCTTCCGGATTTGCTGCGTCCTGGAGATTGCCTGGTCGTTAACGACACCAAAGTAATTCCGGCTCGACTCACCGGCCGCCGGGGTGACGCCCACATAGGCATAACGCTGGACCGTCCTATGCCAAATGGAACATGGCGCGTCTTGCTGCGAAATGCTCGCCGTACCCGTCCGGGTGATACCATCGCCATCGACGGACCCGACAGCTTCACAGCCAAGGTCATCGCCCGATTCGACGATGGTTCGGCGCAGCTGCAGTTTAACCGGGACGATGCAGATTTCGAAGCGGCTCTCTCTTCTAGTGGTGTTCTGGCGCTTCCACCTTACATTCCTCGGGATCACGGCCCCACGCCTCAAGACGCAGCCGACTACCAGACGATTTTCGCCAAACGTCCAGGCGCCGTTGCAGCACCCACCGCCGGTCTCCATTTTTCGCCGACGTTGCTCAACCGCCTCGAAGAGAAATCGATCGGCATCGCGCGAGTGACACTCCACGTAGGAGCCGGAACGTTTCTCCCCGTAAGGACTGACGACATCTCAGCTCACAAGATTCACGCCGAATACGGCGTTATCGGCGCTGAAGCAGCCGCACAGGTCAACATTGCTCGAGCGCAAGGCGGCAGAATTATCGCCGTAGGAACCACCTCGCTGCGCCTTCTGGAATCGGCTGTCGACGGGGATGGTAGAATCTCGGAATTTGACGGAGAAACCGGTATTTTCCTTCGTCCGGGCGTACAAATTCGTTCAGCTGATCTACTTTTGACCAATTTTCACCTACCTCGCTCGACCTTGCTGATGCTGGTGGCCGCATTTTCGGGGCTGGACCGCATCCGCTCAGCTTACAGCCACGCGATCAGGGAAAACTACCGGTTCTATTCTTACGGTGATGCAACCCTTTTGGAGCGCGCGTTCTAAGGCCATGAGATCTACGGCCCGACATAAAGGCGCATTATCTCCCGTGCTTGACCCGTCGACGCCCGCACAATCATGACGTTTTCGTTTTCGCTGCTTGCGAGTGACGGCCGGGCGCGCTGCGGTCGCATCCACACCGCCCACGGCACCGCCGAGACGCCCGCCTTCATGGCTGTAGGCACCGTTGGTGCAGTCAAGGCGATAACTGCAGATGGCGTACGCGCCACAGGTACCGAGATCATCCTCGGAAACACATATCACCTGATGCTGCGGCCAGGTGCCGAACGTGTCGCAGCACTAGGTGGATTACACCGCATGACAGATTGGCCCGGGATCATACTCACCGATTCCGGTGGGTTTCAGGTCATGTCGTTGGCACGACTGCGCTCAATCGACGAAACCGGAGCGACATTCCGTTCACACATTGACGGTTCTGCCTACCACCTCACTCCCGAATTTTCGACTGAAATCCAGCACGCGCTTGACGCGACGATTACAATGGCGTTCGACGAATGCATCCAATTTCCAGCATCGTACGAGCAGGCCGCGACATCGATGCGCCGATCAATGCGGTGGGCGAAGCGATCCCGCGCTGCATTCGTGCCCCGTAAAGGGTATGCTCAGTTTGGCATCGTCCAAGGCAGCGTCTACGCTGATCTGCGAGCAGAATCTGCCGAAGCCCTTACGCAGTTAGGTTTTGAAGGCTACGCTATTGGTGGGCTGGCCGTCGGCGAAGGTCAAACAGCGATGCTTGAAACCGTCGAAGCAACCGTGCCCTATCTGCCAGATAACCTGCCGCGTTACCTCATGGGGGTTGGAACCCCTGATGATCTCCTCGCCGCCATTGCGCGTGGAATGGACATGTTCGACTGCGTAATTCCAACTCGAGCAGGCCGTACCGCCCGTGCATACACATCACGAGGAGTTCGCAATCTGCGCAACGCAAAGTTTGCCAAAGAAGTAGACCCTCTGGACAACGCGTGCAGCTGCATCGCCTGTTCACGCCATAGCAGCGGCTATTTGCACCATCTGTTCCGCTGCGGGGAGATGCTCGGCCCAATGTTGCTGACTGCGCACAACCTTACCTACTACCAAAAGCTGATGAAAGGTGCGCGTGGTGCGATTCTGGATGGCCGCTTCGCGGAATTTGTACGATTGACACGAAAAGAATGGGTGAACCGGCATGACTGACGAACGTTACGCAGGGCTGCATGCGCTTGGAGCGAAATCGGCCATACCTGAATCTCCCGATCTTGCCGTACTCGAACGCGTCGCAGCACCTGACCAAAAGAATCTCGTTATCCGTTTCACAAGCCCAGAATTCACGTCGCTCTGTCCTATTACCAAGCAACCTGATTTTGCCCACATTGTCATCGACTACATTCCCGACGCATGGATCGTTGAAAGCAAATCCCTCAAACTTTTCCTTAACTCTTTCCGAAATTATGGCGCCTTTCACGAAACCTGCACGGTGACAATTGCCGAACGCGTCGTCACGGCCGTCGCACCGGTCTGGCTTCGTATTGGTGCTTACTGGTATCCCCGCGGAGGCATCCCGATCGATGTATTCTGGCAGACCGGCGTTCCACCCGAGGGAATATTTCTTCCCGAC
>JAJZBH010000142.1 GCA_021799015.1 Pseudomonadota bacterium | reverse complement strand
AACTGCCATCCTGGATCGAGGATTATAACGAAAGCCATCCCCATAGCGGCTTGCGAATGCTCTCACCACGTGAGTTTATCCAAGCTAATATTCAACCAGCCAAGTGTCCGGTTTTATAGGGGCAACTCCAAGCGCTCCGACAACGCAGAAGGCTTCGAACTTCTGCCTCGTCGATGGGTTGTCGAGAGAACCTTTGCCTGGCTCGGCCGATGCCGCCGTCTCGCCAAGGATGTCGAGGCAACAATCGCCAGTGCTACCGCTTGGGTACTGCTCGCCCACATCCGACCGCTTACAAGAAAAATCACACGCCAAAGTTACAAAAATGGCTTTCAGAGTCAGGCTCTTAGCTCGCGCACGCCCTTTGCCCTCCCAACGACCTGGCAAACGACGGACAAAACCTGATCAAAACCGGCCATCCATGCAAACGTAAAGACAGATGGCGGCCTTTATGTCGCTTCATGCACTAGCATTAGTGGCTAAATTGGACCCATGACAGACAGCACGCTGTCAACGGTCGCAGCAAAGATTTTTTGGACACGGCAATAGCTAAATGGCTAAGGAACAGGGGATTTGTGGTGGTAGAGCGGCCCAAAAAGGTGGCCAATCCACGCCACGCAGCATTTTGCGTCGAGCCGGACCAAGAAATGACGGCAATATTTCAGGAAAAAGCACAGCAACTCTTGCTGCTAGCGTCGGAGCTCTAAAATGACCAAACTGTGCAAGGACTGCAGATGGATGCTTGAGCCAGGCGAATTCGCCAGATGCCTTTCGCCTCGCAATACCAGTCATCCCATGCACCTAATTGCTTTCGAGCAATATGAACTTGACCTCCATTTTCCATATTGTGCCGCTCAACGTGTATGGTGGCCTATCATAGATATACTGATGAATGTGTGTGGAAGACGTGGACGCTGGTTTGAGGCGAGAGAACCATGATCCATACCCATATCATGCGTTGCCGGCATCTGGAAGGAATGCTGCCGGATTTTGACGTTTAATCTGGCAGAAGGATGCAATACGGGCCACGAAAAATCGCCGTTGAGCAAAAGGCTGACCGTCGTGGATCGAGCCAATTCCTGCATTAGCGACTGTAATCACGCATGAAGAAATCAAACGCAGTATCCATCGAAATCGACGTGCTTTAATCCAGATCCTATAGTGCGAAGCACAAACCGCGCGCGAGTCGAGTTGTGCGGTTTGTGCCAAGTTGATGTATAGAAAGATCCCAACGAGATGAGTCCTACTTCGATGCCTCAGATGACTGAATTTGGCGAACAGACACCTTCATCTTAAGGATCATTTATGGCGCCACATTCTCGCATCGAATCAAAGCATTCCTTTCCCTTCATTGATTATATCAATGTTCGTGACGGATCTTCGGGGAAAAGCAGAAACATGATCCGGGTATTGGGCTTCATACTCATGGGCACAGTGTTAGCATCCATCGCCTCTGTCCGCCCCGCGCGATCGCACTCTCTTATCAATCTCGCGGCCACGCCCATTTCGCGCATGGACCTCCCCTGGTGGCGCACTCGCTTCGAGCAAACCCTATATACTGCCCGTTCTGATCCTGGCGCTAAACTTGTTTGGCTCGGGGATTCGATTACCCAGTACTGGCAAAGAACAGGGCCTACGAAACGCGATAACATCCTGCCTATCTGGGATCGCTACTATGCACCCTATAACGCTCTCGACTTCGGCTTTATTGGCGACACCACCGCGAGCTTAATCTGGCGCATAGACCACGGTCAGCTGGCCCAATTGAATCCAAAACTCGTTATCATCTTGATCGGCGCCAACAACCTTGGCGCGCCTCATTGGGGTGCACGGGCCACCGTCCCAGGCATCGAAGCCGTCGTCGCGGATGTCCACCGTCATTTACCAAAAACCCAGATCTTGCTTCTCGGCATACTTCCCTCGATACGCTCCCCCTGGATCACGACCGAGACAGACAAAATCAACGCCCGCCTCGCCTCTATTTATGCCCAAAGCCGCCTAGTCACCTACCGTAACATTGGACTGGTCCTTGAACGCGACGGCCAGCCCGATGCAGCTCTCTATATGGACCCGTTTTTCTCTCCGCCTGAGCCGGCATTGCACCCTGATCGTGCCGGGATGACCCTGATTGCTAAAGCCCTAGCCCCAACCGTTTGCGCCCTTATGCGTTAAACCCATTCTTCAAACTATTCAATTTATCAAGCTCCTGAATCGCGGTGCTTAAATTCAGAGCACTATTCACAAGCGCGATATGGGTAAATGCCTGAGGGAAATTTCCGATCAGCCGCTTCCTATCAACGTCGTACTCCTCCGACATCAGCCCAAGGTCATTCTGCAACGCGATAAGTTTCCGGAACAGCGTCTCGGCGTCGTCAAGGCGGCCCATTAGAACATAATTATCGACCAACCAAAAACTGCACGCCAGAAAGACACCCTCACTTCCTGCCAAGCCATCGCTACCACCGTCCGTTTTATAACGTCTGACAAACCCATCAACTAACAATTCCTGTTCTATCGCGGCAATCGTATTAACGACACGCGCATCGTCCGACGGCAAAAAACCAACTATTGGGATCAGCAGCAGCGACGCATCGACCTCGGTTGAACCATAGCACTGTACAAAGTGCCGCTCCTCCGGGTCCACACCTTTCTCGCAGATTTCGGCATGCATAGCCTCACGAATGCTGCGCCAATGTTCTACAGGTCCCTCGTAACCGAATTCCTCGACAGCGCGGATTGAGCGGTCGAATGCCACCCAAGCCATAACTTTCGAATGCACGAAATGCCGCCGCCCGCCGCGCATTTCCCAAATACCATCATCTGGCTCAGTCCATATCTTTTCCAGATGCTTCAACATTGTCACCCGAATTTGCCAGCTATTGGAATCGCGAGGCATGCCGGCCCTGTGCCCGGCGAACAGTGCATCTGCCATTTCACCGTAAACATCAAGCTGAACCTGATCAGCGGCCGAATTCCCAACGCGTACAGGCCGTGATCCTTCATATCCCGCCAGCCATGGCACTTCCCATTCCATCAACCGCCGTTCACCAGCAATTCCGTACATGATCTGGACATCTTCCGGGCTACCGGCTACTGCTCTATCGAGCCAGTCTTGCCATGCTGACGCTTCCTCAATGTAGCCAACACGCAACAGCGCCTGCAACGTCAGCGACGCATCACGCAACCAACAATATCGGTAATCCCAGTTCCTCTCCCCGCCAATCGACTCTGGCAGTGAGGATGTTGGTGCCGCCACGATTCCGCCGGTCTGCCAATGCGTCAACGCATGCAATGTCATTAATGAGCGCGCCACTGCGTCCGGCCACCGTGTCGTTATCCGCATTTGCCCTATCCACTCGCGCCAATGCCGTTCTGTCCCCAAAACCGCCCGATCAATGTCAATCAAATCTGGCAACCCTAAATGTGACGGCAGCCACTGTAACGCAAAACGTACCGTCTGTCCGCGCGTCACCAGAAAGTCTCCCTCAGTATGAAAATTAGCACTAGTAAGCGGAACTTCAGATCGTAGAACGATCATATCGGGCCCCGCGATGGCTACTAAATCATGACCACCATCAACACGGCGCACCCAAGGGACGATCCGCCCGAAACCGAGGCGAAGAACCAGGTCCAAATGGACCTCAACCTGACCAGATAAGCATGTCACAGTCCGCACCAGATGAGTGCGGTCCGATGGAGGCGTAATCATACAGTCTGTCAACCGAATTGTGCCAGTTTCAGTCTGTATGTCGGTCTCTAAAATCATCGTGTCCATGCGGTATCGTCGCGACAGCCCCGTTACCGCTTCTCGTGGTCCGATGAGCCACCGGCCATTCTCTCGGCCGCCCAGGAGCGCCGCGAAACAGGCATCCGAGTCAAAGCGTGGAAGACAAAGCCAATCAATCGACCCATTCCTCCCGACTAACGCCGCAGTTGCGCGATTGCCAATCATTGCATAGTCTTCAATTAACATCCGCGTACACCATCTTCATTTTCTGGCGCCACCAACTGCCTAACATTTCCGGTATCATCACCCACAATTACTCGTTCGACGTCCGTATCGAAATATCCGGTTTCAATTACTCCCGTCATAGCCCGAATCCGCCTGCCCATCTCAGCGGCGTCGCACGCCGGGCCAATGCAACAATCCACAATAGGATTACCATTATCACTAATAACCTTCCCTCCTTGCGAGGCGCTTCGGAATCTTGCTTCAACGCCAAGCGCCAGGATGCGCTGATACGTCCATTCCGCCCCAAAGGCAATAATTTCGACTGGCAGTGGAACACGAATTCCAAGACGATCAACCAATTTTTCCGAATCAACAATTATAACAAAGCGTCTTGCCGCTTGTGCAACGATCTTCTCACGAACCAAGGCACCGCCAAGTCCCTTGATCAATCGAAGATCGGGCAACGCGACCTCATCGGCGCCGTCGACCGCGAGATCGATTTGATCCTTTAAATCCACGATCTTCAGGCCCATGGAGATCGCTCGTGCCGCCACTAACTCGGATGTTGCAACACAGGTCACTTCCCGCAATTTATGCTGCTTAACCTGCTCCGCCAGAGCATCCAAAAACATCGTAGCAGTCGAGCCGGTTCCCAAACCGACTGTCATCCCGTCTTCCACCAATCCCACCGCCGCGTTCGCCGCCGCCCGCTTTGCGACATCCTTGCTCATCCTAACAACCTGCCCACTGGCCGGCTGCCTCACGGTCGACCAACCAAATCAACTGGCCTTGCGGCTTTAACCGAGACGCTGGAGCATCCTGCTCGGTCCCGCTTAACACACGATCTAACATCTCACGCTTCCGAGCACCACTTACCAGGAATACCGTTACCTCAGAACTCTCGAGGACAGGATAGGTCAGGGTAACCCTTTCCTCAGGCCGCCCGTGAGTCACCGGCAACGCCCAGCGAACCCTCTCCTCCAACAGGTCCGTCTGGCCCGGCAGCAAGGATGCTATGTGGCCATCCTCACCCATGCCTAAAAAATTTAGGCTAAAAAACTTTCGTCCAGCTTCCAACACGTCTTTACCGTACACCTCTCGCAATTTTCGTTCATACTGCGCCGCTGCCTGCTCAACATTCAGCCCTTTGAACGGCACGCCGACAATTTGGCTAGCCGGAATCCCGACCTGATCAAAGAGCGCTGTACGAATCATGTGAAAATTTGAATCTGCATTCTCGGGAGAAACGAAGCGCTCATCTCCCAGCACCATCACAACATTGCTCCAATCTACTGCCTCCCTCCATGGAGAGCGAGCCAGAGTTTGGTACAACGGCCGTGGAGTCGATCCGCCGGCCAAGCCAACCACAAAACGCCCGTAGGACTGCTTGGCCAACTTTAAAAACAACGCGGCCGCCATATCGGCAAACTCTTTCGAGCTTTCGGCCACTATTAATTCTCCTCGTGTTGGCGTCTTCATAATCTCATTCCTAACACAAATCTATCAATCGCTCTCGCAAATCCATCGCTATCGTTGTCTTCAGTTATGTAACGCGCCTTGCGCTGAACTTCGCTCGATGCGTTTCCCATCGCAATCGAAATGCCCGAGTTCTCAAACATTGGCACGTCTGTGGGCATGTCACCAATCGTGGCGATTTCCTCGTTAACAACACCCAAATGTTCTGCGAGCACCGAAACTGCCTGCCCCTTGTTTGCCATCTTGCTAGTGATATCGAGATAATAGGGTTGGGAACATGCGGCAACAACGACATTTCCAACATTTTGACGGATTGCTGCGTGCGCGCTCTTCACCATCTCCGACCTATCACTGACGCCGACAATTTTAATCACTGCATCTAGAACGTGTTCCGGGAATGCCCTTACCTCTTTCGGCTCCATGCGTACGGTTTCGGCTTCGCGAGTCACGTGCGGCGCATGGCGATCTCTTACCAACCAAGCCTCGTCCGTGTATAGCCAGACATCAAGCCCGATCCGGTCAAGCTCCCCGATCGTTGCGCCGACAATTTGCCTCTCCAGATACCGCGCGGCTATAATTTGACTGAAATCAGGTGAAGTCGCCAACCCGCCGTTGAAGCCACATATAGGCGTTTTTACTCCAAGAGGTTCGGAGATCATCCGCATCCCAACCGGTGGGCGACCGCTTATCAATGCAAACGCAATTCCTGCCTTTTGCAGTCGCGCCACAGCCGCAATCGTCCTTGCAGTGAGCGCCTTTTTTTTTGTGATCAGGGTACCGTCCACGTCCGATACCAGATCGG
>JAJZBH010000141.1 GCA_021799015.1 Pseudomonadota bacterium | reverse complement strand
CCGCTACCCGCTCCATACGGCCGGGAGCTTAGCTACGGAGACGCCCAGCAGAGTTACCGGAAGCAATTCGGCAGTCTCGGGGCACAGGAAGCACGTACGGCTTCCAGTACTGCGTTTCGCCGAGTAGCGGCAAACCTAAATACCCGCGGACAGCCAGACGCCCGCCGGTGCTGACGTGCAATGCCACCCCGTAAGCATGGCCGCTATGCGGATTGACGATCCGACCGCGCCATGCACCGCTTGCTGCATCAGGATGATGCACTTTGAGCAGCAAAAAGCCGCACTGTGAACTGCCGTTCCAAGCCATCGGCGTCGGCCGCCCCGATGTCAGGATAATTCCAACAATGTATCCACACAGCCCCGATTTTTTCGTGGACATACAAGGTTCGATCCTGACCACGGCACCGCCCTGCCCGATCAACCAGTCGCCGGCCGGACTTCGAGGTCGGGCCACGGCGAACAGTACCTGGCCCAAGAAACCCATCCCCGACACTACCAAAATCATCCATCTTCGCCGCCAACATCGCACCATGCCAAATGCCTTATCTTGTCACCTGAAAAACGTTACAGAAAGATCGACTTCGTATGCGCAGACAAACCATGTCCTATCCAGCGTGGCAAAACCATGGACGCCAGGCCTTGATGGAGAGATTTTTTATGCGGTCGTGGCTTTCAGATAACAGGAACCTTGCCAGCCTGTTAATGGGCGCATAAATTCCCGGCCTGAAATCGTTAATGCACAGTTTCTTATTCGCCGGCTCGCACACAACCGATTTGTCTAGCTGGCTTAGGAGTCGGTTGATGCTGCATTTCACTAGGCATTTTCTCCGTATTGCCCCCATCGTTACGGCGTGCCTTTTCCTAGCTCGGGTAGCCGCAGCAGCCGGGGCAACTCAGAATATCGGACAAAATAGCCCGATTTGGACGATTCAAGACGAGAATGCGTCAATCACCACAGCAACTCCGCCAGATCGATATTACGTGAACGGCTTCCACATCGGATGGACCTCCGCACGTGGTGCTGTCGCTGCGCCGCTAGCGACATTGGGTCACCTGTTGTGGGGGAGTGAGGGCTCCCAACAGATGGGTGTGGGTCTCGTCCAGAAGATCTTCACCCCTGACGCGACCCAGGTGACCAATCCACCAACAAATGACGAGCCATATGCCGGCTACCTCGCCGCGACAGTTGAGCTGATTCAGGATACGGCCGTCACGCGCTCTGTGCTTGGTGCCAGTGTTGGCGTGGTCGGCCCTGGCGCAGGCGCCGAGATCGTTCAAAACACCTTCCACACCATTATCGGGCAGAAGGGTACACGGGGGTGGGCCTATCAACTCCCGTTGGAGCCAGCATTCGACCTCGTCGCATCGCGGACTTGGCGTTTCCCGGTCGCCCGCCTTCCAAGTGGCCTCGAGATCGATGCCTTGCCACAGCTTGGCGCCATGCTTGGCACAACCGAAATCAACGCTGAACCGGCGATCACTTTTCGGCTAGGGAGAGGTCTCAATTCCGATTTCGGTCCTCCGTTGTTGCGCCCAGGCCCATCAGGTTCAGATAGCTTTGAAGCGACGAGAAAGCTCGTCTGGTATGTATTTTGTGGAGTTGCGAGCAAATTCGTTGGTCACGATGAATTCCTTCAAGGAGCAAACTTCCAAGTGAGTCGCAGCGTCGCTCCTTTTCGCGTAGTGGGACAATTCGAGGTTGGCGCCGCCATCATTTGGCGCGGGCTCCGATTTAGCTACACTCAGGTGTTTCAAACACGTCGTTTCTATGGCCAGGTCGGTGCAATTCACGAATACGGGTCGTTTGCTGTTTCGGGTCAATTCTGACGGGAATTTTGCCAAACCCCATGCGCCTCTATCGCGTTGGCGCGATCATTTGATATTTTCCTCTTTCCCAGAGCGCCAAGTTTTGGATATGCTGTACCCGGAGGTCTCTGGCTACGATGAATGAAAATGACCACCGAAGCGGAATGGGCACCGGTGTGGCGACGCGGAGCCGCGCCAAAACACGCAAGCCGTCGCTATACAAGGTGCTAATGCTGAACGACGATTACACGCCAATGGAGTTCGTCGTCCACGTCCTTGAGCGCTTCTTCAGCAAAAACCGAGAAGAAGCAACGCGCATTATGCTCCACGTTCATCGCCGAGGCGTCGGTATCTGTGGTGTGTACACCTATGAAATCGCGGAAACCAAAGTAACCCAAGTAATGGATCTTGCACGGCAAAGCCAACATCCACTGCAATGTACGATTGAGAAAGAATGACGATCGCATCTCGCGCACATTTGAAACCAGGGAAAACCACTTGTCTTGGTGCATGTGTCAGTAATGGCTAAATTTCGCACTTTGTTCCGCAGGTATGTGAAAGATCACTGGAATCAGGATTGTGAAAAATGCGTGCAATCCTATCTTTGTATAGATGACGCGGAATTTCTCATGCGCCTTCACGCTTTCAGGGGATGGTCGATGGCTGCATCCCAGAGTCTGACTAAGGAACACCACGATGTTGTCCCGGAATCTTGAGCAGACACTCCACCGCTCACTGGCTTTTGCCGCTGAGCGTCGGCACGAATACGCTACTTTAGAGCACCTTTTGCTAGGTCTGGTTGACGACGCCGACGCCATAGCAGTTTTGCGCGCCTGCGGTGTTGACCTCGAACGGTTGCGCCGCGAGACGACCGAGTTCTTGGATAAAGATCTTGCCGGCTTGGCAACAGACCGCGTGGGCGACCCAAAACCGACTGCTGGCTTCCAGCGTGTTGTTCAACGCGCAGCGATTCATGTCCAGTCTTCCGGACACGAAGAAGTTTCCGGTGCCAACGTCCTCGTGGCACTATTTTCTGAGCGCGAGAGCCACGCTGTCTACTTCTTGCAAGCTCAGGATATGACCAGACTCGATGCAGTCAACTTCATCAGCCACGGCATCGCCAAATCTCCTGGCCGATCCATTCCAAGACCACCGTCGGGTAGCCTAGAAAGCAGCGATACCGAAGGAGAGCAGAAGCAAAGGCGCGCTGCTGATGCATTGGCCAATTACTGTGTCAACCTGAACAAGAAAGCACTGGCTGGCAAGATTGATCCGCTAATCGGTCGCGAATTGGAAATCGAAAGAACGATTCAGATCCTATGCCGCAGGAGTAAGAATAATCCGCTCTTCGTCGGAGATCCGGGTGTTGGCAAAACCGCGATTGCCGAAGGGTTGGCTAAACGCATCGTTGATTCGGAAGTGCCAGAAGTTTTGGCAAAGTCCACCATCTACGCACTGGATATGGGCGCGCTCCTTGCTGGAACTAGGTATCGTGGCGATTTCGAGGAGCGTCTAAAGGCCGTCGTGACCGAATTGGAATCTCTGCCCGGCGCTATCTTGTTCATCGACGAGATTCACACCGTGATCGGCGCCGGCGCAACGTCCGGCGGTGCCATGGACGCCTCTAACCTTCTGAAACCGGCGTTGGCGTCCGGCACGCTGCGCTGCATTGGCTCGACCACATACAAAGAGTTTCGTAACTATTTTGAAAAAGACCGTGCTTTGGTCCGCCGTTTCCAGAAAATTGATGTTAATGAACCGACGATTGACGATGCCGTCAAGATCTTGCGCGGCCTTAAATCAGCATACGAAAGGCATCACAAGGTACGCTATACTGATGAGGCCATCCGAGCATCCGTCGAACTCTCCGCCAAGTACATTCATGATCGAAAATTGCCCGACAAGGCAATCGACGTAATTGATGAGGTCGGCGCCTCGCGTATGTTGCTGCCTGAAAACAGGCGCCGCAAGACCGTAACACTTCGTGACGTCGAGGAAATCGTTGCAAAAATCGCCCGCATTCCACCGAAATCGGTCTCTGCGGACGACAAGGAAATGTTGCGTACGCTTGAGCGTGATCTCAAGTCCATGGTGTTTGGTCAGGACAGTGCGATTCATGCCCTTTCCGCGGCAATCAAGCTCGCGCGCGCCGGCTTGCGCGATACCGAGAAGCCGATCGGCTGCTACCTGTTCTCCGGCCCCACCGGTGTTGGCAAAACAGAAGTTGCTCGACAACTATCTGCAACACTTGGCATCGAACTCATTCGATTTGACATGTCGGAATATATGGAGCGGCATTCAATCTCGCGGTTGATCGGTGCTCCTCCGGGTTATGTCGGTTTCGATCAGGGCGGCCTTCTGACCGACGCCATCGATCAGCACCCCCACTGCGTGTTGCTGCTCGATGAAATCGAGAAAGCCCATCCGGACTTGTTCAACATTCTGTTGCAGGTCATGGATCACGGAAAGCTGACCGATCATAATGGTAAGAATGTCGATTTCCGCAATGCCATCTTGATAATGACCACGAACGCTGGCGCAGCGGACATGGCGAAGTCGGCAATTGGCTTCGGTCGGGTTGCACGTGTTGGCGAAGATGAAGAGGCAATAAAACGAATGTTCAGCCCGGAGTTTCGTAACCGGCTGGATGCAACAATCCCGTTTGCAAGCCTAACGCCAGAAGTTGTGGCCCAAATTGTTGAAAAATTTGTCATGCAACTTGAGGCGCAACTAGCCGACCGCAACGTCACAATTGAGCTCTCCTCGGCAGCCAAGGAATTTCTTGCCGATCGCGGGTACGATCTGCTCTACGGTGCTAGGCCGCTTGCCCGGGTCATCCAGGAACTGATCAAGAAGCCGCTTGCAGAGGAATTGCTTTTTGGCAAACTTGCTAATGGTGGTGCCGTTAAGGTTAGCTTACGTGACGGTGCCCTTGCGTTTGAAGTCGCTGAAGCGCCAAGGCCTGCCTTGCCCAAACCTGAGGGCAATGACGAAGAGCAGGCTCCACAAGAAGCCCAGTAGGAGCTGCGCACCGAAAGGGCGGAACCCGCTTATGAGTAGGAGGCGTAGTCCGGCCGGTACCGTCGATCTCAGCGGAAAAAATGCGGACATAGGCATGCACTGGAACCTTCTCGGCCAGCGCCGGAAGCACTGCTATGAACGTACGCGCTTGACGCTGAAGAAGGGCACAGCCCGGTCCGCCTCATTCAACCTCCTCCCGCAACAGGAACGCTTCGATGCCATCCGGGACGCGTAACCACGAGCACCCTCACGAAGCTTTGGCCGTGAGACATCCAGCCGAGGTCTATCCCTCCTCGCCAAGACCCTATCGAGGTTTGGTGAAATTAACTTATCTTCTGCATGACCGAAACGCGCTGGTCACCGCTCGCGGATGGTTCTGCCCGCACCAAAAAAAGATCGATATACCTCCACCGCACTGGCCGCGGCTGCAGCTCGGAATCAAGAAAATCGATGACCGCATCTGACTCGTCAGTTTCATGCATTACGACCTCGGCTACTTCGACGATGGGCCCTGCAGACTGGAACCGCTTTAGAGCCCTTTCGCCCCGCCGTCGCTTGGCCGGTCATGATCGCGACATCGACGGCGTTGCCTGCGAGGGCGCAAAGAAGTCGCTCATGGCTGCCATCGACCGTGCGCAAATCCACATCCGGAAAGCGCCGATGGTATTCGACCAGCGTCGTGTGCATGTTCCCTGCCGAAGGGGAGGCATGAACGCCGATCGCCAGCAGGCCAAGTTCGCCACGGCTCCTGCTCCTGAGCCGCTGGAGTTCCGTATCCACGTCATCGAGTATCCGCTTGGCGCTCGCGACGAACTCCAGCCCCACCGTGGTGAGGCGGGTGCCGCCATTCGTCCTTTCGAACAACACCACGCCGAGCTGGCGCTCGATCTCGTGCAGCCGGCGGCTCAGGGTCGATTGGCGTATGTTCAGAGCTTCCGCCGCCTGTCGCAGGCTGCGGTGCTGTGACGTTACGAGCGCCAAACGCAAATCACGAAGCTCTATGTCCACGCCGTTCACATCGTCGGCCCGCATACGCGCCGACGCCTCCTACAAACTTTGCCGCCCCTCCCTGTTCGCCTCCATCTCGATATACGTTGCGCTTGGTTTCGATCTTCCCCTACGCGTCAGGCCGGCAGAGGGTCGGTGCCGCGATCGAGCAAGGCCAGATAGTCCGAATAGGCGTAGATCCGGCCGCGTTGCCGTCCCGTGGTCTCGCGCACGACGTTGATCTTGGCGAGATTTTCCAGCGCCGTGCTGGCGGTCGGAAAGGAGACGGCGAGTTTTTCGGAGGCGGTCTGGATGGTGACGATCGGGCTGGCCTGCATCAGTTCGTGGACCCGGAGCGCCGACGGGGCCGCTCGGCCGAGGCCGGCGATCTGCTGTCGGTGAGCCTCGAACATGGCGATGAGATCGCGCGCCGTCGCGGCAGCCTGTTCGGCGGTCTCCGCAACGCCGGTCAGGAAGAACTCCATCCAGGTTTCCCACGTCCCAGCCTGGCGGACCTCCTGCAGGAGCCGGTAATAGTCGTCGCGCCGGGATTTCAGGAACAGGCTGAGATAGAG
>JAJZBH010000140.1 GCA_021799015.1 Pseudomonadota bacterium | reverse complement strand
GGTTTCGTAGGGTGCCTGCACCTCCTGTGCAAACAGCTTGGCGAGAAATCCGGGATGGGTGCGCGAAAGAAAGATCTGTGGTCCACGCAATTCCTCTCGCACATCATAGATAAAAGCGCGGACCCGGTCACCGTTCTGGAACGCCTCACGCGGTATTGTTTCGTCGCGGCGCAGCAATGCCTCGGAGCGGCCAAGGTCAACCATAAGATTTCCATACTCGGTGCGCTTGACTACGCCGGTTATGATTTCGCCGACGCGGTCCTTAAACTCCTCGTATTGGCGCTTGCGTTCATATTCCCGTACCCGCTGAACGATCACCTGCTTCGCAGTTTGTGCGGCAATTCGGCCAAAATCAATCGGGGGTAAAGGGTCCACCAAATACCCCCCAAGCTCGATGTCGGGCTTAAACTTCCTTGCAATATGGAGGGGAATCTGGGTTTCCTCGTTATCCACAACTTCAACCGCCTGAGTCCAGCGCGACAGGCGGACATCGCCAGTTTTTCGATCAATTATCGCGCGAATGTCCTTTTCATGGCCGTATTTTGCACGGCCAGCCTTCTGAATAGCTTGCTCCATTGCCTCCAACACTTCCTCGCGGTCGATCTGCTTCTCACGAGCCACAGCATCGGCAACCAGAAGTAGTTCGGGGCGTGCGATTGCAGTATCCATTGTTTTTCTCGCTTCGTGTTTTCTATTCGGACCATTCAGACACAGGTGAAAACCTTCTCCGCCGACTCAGTTTGTCGGCGGCGGAGTCTCAGTGGTCTTGATCAGCTCTTCTGTCAAAACCAGCTTAGCCCGCTGCATATCACCGAAAGGGAGAAAAACGGTCTCCCCAGTGTCAAGTTTGACTTGCGCTCCCGTACAATCCGCTCCGAGCACGACCCCCGTGAAGCGCTTGCGGCCAAGCACGGTCGGCACGGCCATGTCAATCCGCGCCAAATGCCCTGCGAAACGGCTCCAATCCTTGACCCGCGTCAGCGGCCGATCAATGCCCGGAGAGCTGATCTCCAGCATCCATGCACCTGCAATGGGATCTTCAACATCTAGAACTGCCGAAACGAATCGGCTGATTCGCTCACAATCTTCAACCGCAATCGATCCGCCATCTGCCCGATCAGCCATCACCTGCACAACGGGTCGCTGCCGCCCCGTAATTGCAACACGCACCAACTCGTAGCCCTGAGCTTCAAGCCCTGGAGCGATCATCTCGACTATCCGGCCTTCGAGGCCGGTATGGGTTGGTCGCGTATCGTGCAATGCCTCTGTCTCTGTCCCAAGGACGGACACCATCATTCAAGGTGCGATGAACCAATAACCATCCAGAAAACAAAAAAGGCGGCCCCAGCAGGCCACCCCGATGCAATCCGGAGATTTGTAATCTTACATAATGCAAGCGGGCTCCATTTGCAATGGCCGTGATCAAGTCCCATCACAGAGCAAAGACGCGCCAATATTTTGGGGCATCCGTCGAAACATGCGCGAAACCAGGAGACGGGCGACCACCACCTTACCCGCAAACAGCTTTTGCAGGATGATCAGCCGGTATTGCCGTTATGAGAGAAGAATCCCATGGCTGGACTCCAAGCTTGCCATGCGCGTTAGCAGAGACGATCTCTCCGTTACATTGCGGGCTGACGCCCCGATATTAGCCTGAACATCTCGGCCAAGACCGAAGATTGCCCATGGTTCGAATAGTCCGACAGACTCGTTAGCGAGCGCCGAAAAACCAAGATGACCCATGCCAGCGATGGCCATCCTTGAACGGCGAGAAGATCGCCGGATCCCCGGGGCTCACCTCTTCAGCGTACCCGTGCCATCTGAAACTCCCTCTCAAGAACATTGATGGTTTCGGTGGCCACACCACGCATGATAAACCTCACTAGGCCACCGCTCTTTTTTGGAGCAAGAAATAGCGGCTTTGCATTGCTACCATATTTCTTTTGTATCAAGGTCCGCACGTCGCTAAAATCGTCGATTAGCCCATACTCCTTCGCCTGCGTGCCAAGCATATAGGAGCCGTCAAAGATCTGTCTCTCATGTCCTTCAATCGTTGTGCCCCGCCGGCAACGCACCCAAGACATAAACTGGCTGTGGATATCGTTGACCAACTCACGGTTGAAGGCCACGTCCTCTGGCCTCGCTGGAGCAAACGGATCGTTCCTCAGCTTGTTTGTCCCCGCGGTCGTCACGCGTCTCTCGATACCGAAACGATTGAGTAGCTCGTGCAACCCGAACCCACCCCCGATCACGCCCACAGAACCCACAATGCTCATGGGGTTGGCATAGATCTCGTCAGCTGCGCAAGCTATCCAGTAACCGCCCGACGTCCCGATATCGCCGATCACTGCGGCCACCTTTACGCTATCTTCGACCACTTTCTTTCGGATATACTGGGCGATCAAGTCCGATTGCACGGGGGAACCACCCGGGCTTTCGATCGCAAGAACTAGGAGTGTCCTCGTTTTTTTTGCGAGTGCAAAACCGCGGTCCAGTATGGGCGCTACACGATCCAAATTGAGACTCTGCTCCCGAGACGCGATTATCCCCGCCAGACGCACCACCGGGACTTCAGTCCCACCAAGGTGCAAAATCCTCTTAATTCTCGATATCATTCACCCCTTTTATGCCATATCCGTGCATTCTGCGAGAGCTGTGCAGCGTCATCGCTAACTCAACCTGGCTGTTCGATAGCGCTGCCGGGTCTCGAACAAGAACGAACGTCGTCTGCAGGTAAAATGCCGGCCGGTGAATTCAAAGCGCCGCCTCCTCGCGAAGACGGCTAGCGCGGCAACTGGATCAGCAAGCTATTTCAGACTAACCTGCGCGGGCAATTCCACCTGCCTGCTAACCACGCCGTCAAGCACCATTTGACGAGGAGGTTATGCCAAGATCCCCGATTGACTGGATGTTCGGGATGGGACAGGCAAACCGTCAAGCAACCTAGCAGTCAGGCTGACCGCGCCGCTCGAATAAAATCGGTAATTAGCCTTGAAGACTTTATACCTGGCGCGATTTCTACGCCCGACGAGACGTCAACCGCTTTCGCCCCACTTGTTGCAATCGCTGCGGCAACATTCCCTGGAGTCAGGCCACCCGCGAGCAACCACGGCCTTGGCGCATGCCAACCATGCATGATTTCCCAATCCAAGACCTTCGCGTTTCCACCCGGGCATTCGGCTCCGGCCGGGGCTTTAGCTTCAATGACCATAGCATCGATCCCACTTCCATTTTCGGGCAGATCGGCACGCGCGCAAACTCCGACCGCCCGCCAGACTGGAATGTTGAACCACAAGCGCATGTCCCGGCAAATTTCCTCATCTGCGTAGAGCTGCAGCACATCGAGCCTAAACTGCGCTAGAACCGCTTCGATCGAAGCCGGAGTTGGGTCAACGAACAGGCCAACCCGTAATGGTCCGATCGGACTCGCGATCGCAGCAGCCTGTTCCGCCGTCACAAAACGCGGAGATCGGTGAAAGAAAACAAAGCCAACCCAATCAGCTCCGGCATTGGCAGCAGCATGATAGGCCTCACGGCTGTTGATGCCGCAGATTTTGACCTGTATGGTCAACGGATCTCATCCGCTATTTCTTTAGCGATGGCCGCCGCCGCCGCACCAATGTCGGCCGCTTCAGTAATAGGTCGACCGACGACCAGGTAATCCGCACCAGCTCGGACCGCATCTGCGGGAAACGCGACCCGAATCTGGTCCCCTTGTATGGCTCCCTTTGGACGAATTCCAGGCACGACCAAGATCGGGCCAGCACCAAATTCAGCCCGAAGCATGGATAGTTCACGTGGCGAGCAGACCAGGCCATCGGCTCCAGACTCGAGAGCAAGGCGAGCCAGGCGCAGGACATGCGTACTGGCTGAATCAGCAACGCCAGTCGCGGCCAAATCGTCGGATGACAAACTCGTGAGCACTGTGACAGCGAGGAGTAGCGGCCGTTCATCACCTGCAGTCTCAACCGAACTGCGAGCCGCTGCTATCATTTTCCGGCCGCCAGCGGCATGAACCGTCAGCATAGCTGGTCGACGAGGTAAAATTGACCGAATGGCGCCAGCGACAGTGTTTGGAATATCATGAAATTTAAGGTCAAGAAACACCTTATGGCTCCCCGCAACAGCAAAGGCTGCGGGACCAAGCGCGGAAAAAAGTTCGAGGCCAATTTTGATAACCCCGCAGTACGGGGCCACCGAATCAATAAGTGCCCGCGCCCGACCTGCGTCCGCCGTATCAATCGCCACAATCAGCCGGGAATTTAGCAAATCATCGCTCGACATGCGAGGCAGAACTCAGCGCTGACTCCAGGGCTCGAGCTCGCTTTTCCGCGTTTCTTACCAGAGCGCGGGCCCGCAGGCGATAGGGAACATGGATCAGCATGCCCAATAGAATCCCAAGGGCAAACCCGACGAGCACCAACACTCCAAGTGGCGCCGCAACAATTGTACCAAACGGCCAGAACATGACCGACACTGAGCCACGATTTGAAACTAGGAGAATGGCAAAGATCAGTATTAGTAGAGCACCAACAAATAAGCGAAGCTTTTTCAGGACCTTGCTCTCCGGCCGGAGCCTGCACCTTTCGGCTCCTCAGTGTTTATCATTTTGCGCAATTCTCGCCCTGTTCGAAAGAACGGCACGGCCTTCTCGGACACGTTAACCGATTCTCCGGTGCGTGGATTACGGCCGGTACGCGCCCGCCGGCGTTTAACGGAAAATGCACCAAACCCCCGCAATTCGACTCTCCCGCCTTCTGCCAGAGTCATCGTCATTTCATCGAAGACGGCCGCCACAATCCGCTCGATGTCTGCAATCGTGAGATGCGGATGGCTCTGAGCCAGTTCAGCGATGAGTTCCGAGCGTGTCATTTTTTTGTTCTCCCAACTATTACGATGGCAGAGATAATTCTCTCGGTCAATGGAATTCCCGATTAGGCGATTGAAATCACATAAGAAATATTGATCAAACGAACACATATTTAGATTGACTAATCAAAGGGCATGATCAAATTGGTGTAGTAGGCACCAAATCTGGCGCCCTGGTCTGAACGGACATCCCGGCCACATCGGGTGTTTCTCCATCGAAGGCAGGAGTGGACAATCGCGGGTCGGCGATGGAACCCTTCGCACCGGATCAAGCGCTGGGCACCTTTCGCTCGCGGCACTGGGGTACCAATTCAGCGAGGATTGACGTTTTCGACCGGAACTCGGAACCGACAGACAGCGCACGGCGCTGTTCGATACTCCGTGCCGCGTTGAGGTCGGCGTGCATCTTGTTGCCGCAGCGCGGGCACTGGAAACTACTGTGCAATGGGGCAAATTTTCTTATCCACGTGTCCGCAACACCAGCATGTCTGTGACGTGTAAGCGGGATTCACCTCGCCCGACGTGATCCCGA
The DNA here is from genome assembly GCA_021799015.1 of Pseudomonadota bacterium. Lineage (GTDB taxonomy): Bacteria > Pseudomonadota > Alphaproteobacteria > Acetobacterales > Acetobacteraceae > Acidiphilium. Next base: position 1,082 of record JAJZBH010000140.1, on the reverse strand, counting down.
AGCAGTTCTGGAAATCGGCCAGTTTGGCGCGGATTACAGCCCAGCCGCAATTTTGGATGATGCGGTTCAAGCGACGTGACAGGGCCGGATTCCGGAAATTCAGTCGTTCGAGGATGAGTTCAGCAGGCCGTTTGTGGCGGCCAACGCGCCTTCTCCAACCAGGCACGTGCTGCGTTCTCGTCCGGAACCACTTCGTTGAAGGCGCGAAGTGCCATGGATGGACGGCTCAAAGACGTCTAACTACATCTATCTATCATCTACGCGAAATTGATGGTTCCGTAATCAAATACTGAAAGCCGAGCGGACACCTTCGATCACGAATTGCGCTGCCAAGGCTGCAACGACAATACCTAGAACGCGACCGACAACACTTGATCCGGTTTCTCCCATCAATTTCGCCAAGGGTCTCGCTACAAGCATCCCTATGAATGTTACCAGCATAACAAGGCCCAGAGCGATAACGACCATCACGACCGCCAGTGGAGTCCCATGCGTGCGGGCATGCAGCAACACCATCGTGGTCATGCCACCAGGCCCCGCAATCAGCGGAATGGCAAGCGGAAAAACACTAATATCATCGGTATGCATGCTGGCAGCCAACAGTGCTTGCTCACTCCCGCGCAATTCACCTTTAGCAGTTACCATGTCCTTCGCGGACAGAAACAACAGCGCGCCACCAGCAATCTGCAGGGCCGGGATCCCGATCCCGAGAACGCGGAGAAATGCCCCGCCTGCCAAGCCGAAAATCAGCAAAACCAGAAAGCTGATGACCGACGCACGACGCGCAATGGACCGGCGTTTGGACGCATCATCACCTGCGGTTAATGCGGCAAATATGATCGCGGTTCCGACTGGATCAAGGATCACGAACAAGGCGACAACGGCATAGAGGACATCTACCGCAAGGGCGGTGCTCACGACGCACCGTCCCACATTCCACGGGCCAGAGCCGCAAGATCGGACGGCGTGTTAATGTTAAGGAAATATTTCGAGGTTGCCGGAAAATGTACAGCCCGCATATGGATCTTCGTGCCGAAATCACCCACCCTGTAGGGGCCGGGACCACGGAGAAATTCTGCCAG
>JAJZBH010000139.1 GCA_021799015.1 Pseudomonadota bacterium | reverse complement strand
GTCTGTCAATCTAACGAAGATGTTGGGTGCTTTTGGCGCGAGCGATGGCGATTGTCGCTGCCCGACAGGATCGAACAACGAGAGATGTTACTCGCGGCTTATGACGGTTTGCGCAGGAATGGGAATAAGCGATTGCGCCACCAGAGACCGCAGCGGCCGGCTGGCAACGCCGGAATAGACGAGGGTGGCAGCACGCTCATTGGCTGTCATGCTGCGTATCCCGAGCATGCCGGAGGAATACGTTGCCTATTGCACCTTTCCTCCCGCTTCAACATAAAGACTTACCGGCCAGAAGAAGATCGGATAGATCATTCTGAAAGGAGTCCCAGGGAAGCGTAAGTTGCTAAATCTTACAAAAGGGCTTCCAGTCTAACATGAAAGAGCGACGGCGATCATATCGGGTGAACCAGCATATACCGGGCGGAAAAGATGACGATGAGGTTCTGCCTGTGAAGCAGCGTCAATATCGTTGCGTGGACAGAGTTGATCTGTAATCACTCAGGTATGTCAGTACGCGGGTGGCAGCGTACCCAGCGGGTGACGATGGGCGCTTTGTGGTGGCGTATCCTTTCGTTAGGGACGCACGTTGGGGAGCAGGGGTACGCCCAGGGTGAACTGAAATACATTGGAGAGGAGGCGGTAGGATGACGGAAATGACGGCAAGTGAGGCGTTCGTGGAAACGCTTGTAGCGCACAATGTTAAGGTTGTGTTTGGAATCGTCGGTTCGGCTTTTATGGATCCTCTCGACTTGTTCCCTGCGGCGGGGATTCGGTTCATTCCGACCGTCCATGAACAGGGGGCGGCGCATATGGCAGACGGGTATGCGAGGATTTCTGGACGACACGGTGTCTGTGTTGCACAGAACGGCCCTGGGATCACAAATTTTGTAACGGGAATTGCGGCGGCCTACTGGGCGCATAGCCCCGTCATTGCGATTACTCCCGAGGCTGGGACAATGTTGACAGGGTTAGGGGGATTTCAGGAGACTGACCAACTGCCGATTTTTTCGAAAATTACAAAATATCAGGGGCACGTGAACAATCCGCGTCGTATAGCCGAAATCACGGCCCGCTGCTTTGATCGCGCGCTGCTTGATCTTGGGCCGGCGCAACTCAATATTCCACGCGATTATTTTTACGCTGTTGACGATTATGAAATTCCGAAGCCAAATCAGATTGAACGGGGGAGCGGTGGGCGTACTAGTCTAGCCACTGCGGCTCAATTACTTGCGAATGCTAAATTCCCAGTGATTATCGCAGGGGGAGGGGTTATTTCTGCAGATGGCGGCGAGACGTGCATTGCGTTAGCCGAACGGATCGGTGCGCCGGTTGCGACGAGCTATCTTCATAACGACAGTTTCCCAGCTGGTCATCCGCTATGGGCCGGACCATTGGGCTATCAGGGTTCAAAGGCGGCGATGAGGCTGATTGCACGGGCGGATGTCGTGCTGGCACTGGGTACCCGGCTCGGGCCGTTCGGGACTTTACCTCAGCATGGTCTGGATTATTGGCCACGGCATGCGAAGATCATTCAGGTTGATGCAGACCCCAGTATGCTTGGTTTGGTCAAGAAAATAGAGGTTGGACTATGCGGTGATGCGCGTGAAGTGGCGGTGGCGATAGGTGAAGCATTAGCCAATCACATGCTTGCAGGGGATGCGTCACGTCAAGAACGGCTCGCGATGATTCAAAAAGAAAAAGTCGAGTGGGAAGAGGAGCTTCGCCAATGGACATGTGAGACCGACCCATTCAGTCGTGAGGTTGGTGAAAGAGCTGTCGGCATGCACCCACGGCAGATGCTGCGCGCGATGGAAGTGGCGCTGCCGCGTGATGTTATTGTTTCAACAGACATCGGTAATATTTGTTCGGTGTCAAACAGCTATTTGCGCTTCGAGCGTCCGCGCAGCATGCTAGCTGCAATGAGTTTTGGAAACTGTGGTTATGCGTTGCCTGTTGCGATTGGAGCCAAGGTTTCGGCTCCTGATCGGCCGGTCGTCGCGTACGTCGGAGACGGCGCGTGGACCATGAGTTTTAGCGAGATACTGACCGCTCTTCGGGAAAACATTCCAGTCACGGCTGTTGTTTTCAATAATGGCCAATGGGGGGCTGAGAAGAAAAACCAGGTTGACTTCTACGATCGCAGATTTGTTGGGACCGATCTTAAGAATCCAAGCTTTGCTGAAATCGCACGCTCTATGGGTGCAGAAGGTCACGTAGTGAAAGATCTTTCGGATGTTAGCGATGCATTGGCCGAGGCATGTCGTGCCCAATGCGATGGCAAGACGACGGTTTTAGAGATGTTGGTTACGAAGGAACTTGGTGATCCGTTCCGGCGCGATGCGTTGTCGAAACCAAAGAGGCTTCTTCCCAAGTATGCTCATTATTCCGTGCCGTGACAGGCAAATTGTTGCAGGCTGCACAACGTTTTCCAGTCAAGACGCAAGGCCCGGTTTGCAGGATACCGGGGGGACGAAAGGGTCGTAGACGATCATTTCTTACGGAGAAGCGTGGCCGTCGCGGCCGGTAAGCATGTTGGTGATTACCCGGCGCGTAGCATCGCACCAGTTAGGTAAGTCTATTCCAAAGTGTTGTCTGAGTTTGGTGCAATCAAGACGCGAGTCGGCTGGACGCCGCGCTGGAGTCGGCCAGTCGGCGGATGTAATCGGAAGGAGTTTTGGCGTTACTGCACCATGCGCTTCCGCCACGTTGAAGATCTGCTTAGCAAATTCATACCAAGTTGCATCGCCTCGGTTGGTGACGTGAAAGATTCCCCGGTCTGAGTCACGCCAGCCACGCTGCCGCAGGATGTCGACGATGTGCAGAACGGCAGTTGCCAGGTCGATAGCAGCAGTTGGCGTGCCACGCTGGTCGGCGACAATACTTAGTTGAGGCGTGCTTCGTGCTGCCTGAATCATTGTACGAGCAAAATTCCTGTGACCGGCAGAGAACAGCCAGGCTGTGCGGATAACGATGGCGCGTGCGTCGGATTGGAGTACTGCGCGTTCTCCTGCCTCTTTGCTTGCTCCGTATACACCAAGTGGCGCCACTGCGTCTGTCTCGACGTAAGGGGCTCCTTTCGTGCCATCAAAAACGTAGTCAGTTGAGATATGGATCAGCGGGATCACGGCGCGCGCGCATAATGCGGCAAGGATTGCAGGGCCATTCCTATTGGCGCGATAGGCGGCTTCGATATCGCGTTCGGCAGCGTTTACATCGGTCCATGCGGCGGCATTGAGCACGAGTGAGGGCTTCGTTCGGAAGAAGTGGCGTTCGACCGTGGCCGGCTTGTCGAAATTAAGCATTGACCTATCGGAAGCTACATACTGCAAGCCGGCTGCCGCGGCACACGTCACTAATGCTGTGCCGAGTTGCCCGGTGGAACCTGTGATCAATATCGGGCGGTCGTTCATTTCAGAAACTGAAATAATCGTGCAACTCGGCGAGCCGGGGCATTATGGCATCTTTCTCGGAAAGGACGGCCATCTCAGGTGCTATCGGCCAAGGTATGGCGAGGTCAGGGTCATTCCAAATGACGCCGCGTTCTGCCAGTCGGTCATAGTGGGACGTTACCTTGTAAAATACTTCCGTATCGTATGCGAGGGTGCAGAAACCATGCAAGAAGCCTTCTGGAATCCAAAGTTGTGCCCCATTTTCTGCCGACAGCTCGGCCGCAGCAAATTGACCGTAGTGCGCTGAGCCTCGCCTGATATCGACAGCAACATCCCAGATGGCACCGCGCACACAGCGCACGAGCTTGCCCTGCACGTGCGGATGCACTTGACAATGCAAGCCTCGGATTGTTCCAGGCTTGTGCGAGTAAGATTGGTTGTCTTGCACGAAGTGGCGTACAAGACCCGCTGTGGCAAAGCATGCTTCATTCCATGTTTCGCTGAACCAGCCGCGGCTGTCTGCAAAACGGGCTGGGGTAATCATCAAGACGTCAGGGATGGCCATCGGTTTGATTTGCACGACAGTATTCTAAACTTGCTTGGATTTCGGTGAAATAGTAGGTCGGTTCAGCATTGTGGTCTTCGCTGCCCATGAAAATAATAAGTCAGGAAAGGACATCGCTAGTCGTGTAACCCATCCGCAATTTCTGCCATGATTCGTCCAAGTTCCGTCTTGCCCAACTGGAGGGCACGTCGGCGCAGGGTGGCTGCATCGATGTACCCCATCCGGTAAGCGACTTCTTCCGGGCATCCAACGAGATTGCCTTGCCGTGTCTGAATCGTCTGGACGAAAGTTGCCGCCTGCAGCAACGAGTCGGGAGTGCCCGCATCGAGCCAAGCGGTGCCACGCCCGAGCCGCTCGACCTTTAGCGAGTCTTCTCGAAGGTAACGCCGATTGAGGTCGGTGATTTCAAGCTCCCCACGGGGGGATGGCTTTATCGCACGGGCGAACTCAGTTACCCGCTCATCGTAAAAATAGAGGCCGGTTATCGCCCAGTTCGAAGTGGGCGCCACTGGCTTTTCGACGATATCAACGGCGCGACCATCGGTGTCGAAAAAAACGACGCCATAGCGGTCTGGGTCGCGAACCTGGTAGGCAAAAACGGTAGCACTCTTCGTGCGCTGCGCGCTGGCGAGCAGCATGGCGTATAGGTGATCGCCATGGATCAAATTATCTCCCAAGGCAAGAGCACATGGCTGGCCGTCGATCCAGTTCGCACCAATAATGAATGCTTGCGCGATCCCCTCTGGTCGAGCTTGCTCGGCGTAGGATATGGTGATCCCGAATTGTTCACCTTCACCAAGAAGACGACGGAATTGCGGCAAATCGGCCGGGGTTGAGATCAAAAGGATATCGCGTATTCCGGCCAACAGTAGCGTCGAAAGTGGATAGTACACCATTGGCTTGTCATAGACAGGGAGCAATTGCTTTGATGCAGCCTCAGTTACGGGATGCAAGCGCGTTCCCGAACCGCCAGCAAGAACTATACCCTTCCGAATCACAACCGGTTATTCCTTCCTCGTCGCACCGCCGGATGGCGCAAAGGAGCCTCTTACGTCAAGCGCCAATGCCGAGGCGCTGCCCGGAATACCGGCGTTCCCGAATTTCTTGCCACCATGGCCGATTATTAAGATACCACCTGACTGTCTCCGCCAGTCCTGCTCCGAAATCCCGGGTCGGGCGCCAACCAAGCACGTCTTCAGCGTAGGATGGATCGATCTCGTACCGAAAATCGTGGCCCGGACGATCCGTGACGAATTGGATAAGTCGTTCATACGGGCCGTCAGGATCAGGATGCGCTGCATCGAGCAATTGGCAAATCGTTTCTACAACGTCGAGATTGCAGCGCGGTTGTCTCGCCCCAATAGCGTACGTGGCGCCTGGTGCACCGTGGGTAGCGACCGTAATCAGTGCTTTCGCATGGTCCTCGACGAACAACCAATCACGAGATTGTGAGCCATCGCCATAAACCGGCAGCACTTTACCCTCCAATGCATTGATTATGGTCAAGGGGATCAGCTTTTCCGGAAATTGCCATGGGCCGTAGTTGTTTGTGGTATTGGAAACAAGTGTCGGCAATCCGTAGGTGTGATACCAGGCACGAACCAAATGGTCAGCGGACGCCTTGGTTGCGGAATAAGGACTGCGCGGATCATAGGGCGTCAGCTCGGTAAACGGCGGGTCGGAAGGGCTCAGGGCACCGAATACCTCATCGGTTGAAATGTGGTGAAACCGGAATGTAGAGCGATTCGGAGGTGGCAGTTTCCGCCAATAATCTCGGGCTGCCTCCAGCAACCAAAACGTACCGATAACGTTGGTTTCAACGAATTTACGCGGGCTGTCGATCGAGCGATCGACATGGGTCTCTGCCGCTAGATGCATGACAACATCCGGTTCATGTGTAGAGAACACGGCCTGCAGAGCCGAAAAGTCAAGGATATCTGTTGGAATCAATGTATGGCGAGGATGGTGGAGGCAATGACCTAAGGCGTCTTTGGAAGCAGCGTATGTCAACTTATCGAGTGTTACGACCGTATGGTCCGATTCAGCAATTAGTTGCCTTACAACCGCTGAACCGATGAAGCCACAGCCTCCGGTGATCAAAAATCTCATACAGCATCCTGTTGTTGGCGGCACATCGGAACGACCTATTTGGCAGTTCTCGGTCGTGAATGGCGGGTGAGTTTGACTCCGCGCTTCGGCAAAAGCTTAAAGCAGCCCGGCACCGTTTCGACAATGCGTAGTGGTGCGCTGATGTCGTTTTCGGTTACCTGTCGTGAGACCGAAAAGTATCGCCATGTCTGGAGATTGCCACCTAGAAAGCTGTTCAGGTCGGCAAAGGAGGGGGGGAGTGGTCGTATCCTAGCGCCGTCAGTCTTCCTAGACTCGTTCATCTACGCCTGAAATCTACGTCGGTAAATATTGGCGGAACTATCTGGTTGGCTAAATTGATCATGCGTGGACGGCCCGTTGAGTTCAAGTGGGAATTTGCAAGATTTGATGGCGGTTCGAAAGCGGTCATGCGTTCGGCCTGTATAGGCGGCAACATGGC
>JAJZBH010000138.1 GCA_021799015.1 Pseudomonadota bacterium | reverse complement strand
AAGTTGAGGAAGTTCAGATAGAGCTGCAATGAGTCAAAAACGCTGCGCTTTGCTGCAACCTCAGCGCCGAAGCGGTAACCGAACTGGACGTAGTCTGCCTTGATCCGCTGCGTGTCAAAGGCTGCAAGTCCGGTAAAGATCAGTACCCCAAGTGCACTGATCGCGAATTCCAGCGCTGGCGAACCCATGAACATGTTCACAATCATCGCGATGACCAAACCAAAGACGCCCATCATCAGGAAGCTACCGAATTTGGTCAGGTCAGTATTGGTTGTGTAGCCATAGAGGCTCATGGCCCCGAACATCGCCGAAGCCGTAAGAAACGTCGTAAGGATCGAAGCGCCTGTGTAGACAAGAAATATATTGGTGAGACTCGCACCCATCACCGCACAAAACGCCCAGAAAAGGGCCTGCGCCTGAGTAGCCGTTAGCTTGTTGACGCCAAAGCTTAGTACAAGCACAAAGCCAAGCGGCGCGATCATCAAGATATAGGCCAACAAACTGGGCTGCGGCACCATCGCACCGGTCGCGGTGCGAACCATTGGATATAGCGCATTGATAAGGCTAGTATGCGCAATTCCGTAGGACACGATTGCGGTTAGCAACAAACCGGATGCCATCCAATTGTATACGCGCAGCATGTAGCTGCGCAGCCCCTCGTCGAGTACACCTGTACCCGCAAGGGTTGTCGCGGTCCGATAGGACCGAACGTCGGGACCAAGAGCCATGCTCGGTACTCTGCTCCATCTCGGGCGGCGGAATGCCGCTCTGCCGGAGCTATTTTGGTGAAACGTAAAAAAAGATCAAGTGGAAGCTACCGCGTCGAAGATGAGATCGATGTAACATACCAATCCATCCACCATCCCACCCGCGCAATCTTGTTCCAAAAAGCCCTATTTGTTGGCCTTTCCAGTCGCATTGGATCGTCTTTACGCAGCGCGATGCCTGGCGCGCGCGCGCTCAGGCAATTGATGCCGCTCCCGATCACTACGCTTGGATCTAGCGACGTAGGCCAAGCCGACTGATCAAACTTTCGTAGCGCTTGACGTCCTTCTTCTTGACATAATCAAGCAGGCGGCGCCGGCGACCGACCAACATCAGCAAGCCGCGCCGCGAATGAAAATCCTTGGAATGAGTCTTGAGGTGCTCAGTCAGATTGACGATCCGCTCAGTCAACAGGGCCACCTGGACTTCCGGGCTACCGGTGTCGTTGGCGGCGTTGGCATAATCTGCAATGAGGGCACTACGACGCTCGGCCGTGATCGACATCGCAAAACTCCATCGTTGGGGTTACAACAGCCGCTCAGTCCGGAGCATCCCATCTTGCAGGCGCCCCAAAGCGATACAGCACCCTCCCGCCATCGCTTTGACCAACCCAGAATCGGGGTTGGCTTGCGGTGGAATCCGACCAAGCAAATCGACTAGGCTCAACGCCATGCCGCGCCTGAGGTCGGCGACTTCGCGCGCAGTCAAGGCCAGCGCCGGGATGTCGGCCAGCGCGGTCTCGACGGGTCGGACGAGGTCCGGATTGGTCGCTGCCTCATGCCTCATCTCGTTAAGCTTGTCCAGCGTCACGGCATCGCTCTCACGAAACGGCCCAACGGCAAGGCGCCGAAGCGATGCGACGTGGCCGACCGTCCCTAACGTTCGTGCGAGGTCTCGCGCCAAAGAGCGCATGTAGACACCTTTTCCTGACACCACTTCGAAGATCGCGTGGTCCGCATCGGGACGAGCAATCAGGTCGAACCGATCAACGTGGGCGGGCCGCGCCGCAAGGACTGGGGCTACCCCACCGCGCGCCAAGTCATAAGCCCTTTCACCGTTCACCTTGATCGCGGAAAACGCGGGGGGCACCTGCAAGATAGTGCCGCAAAATGCTGGCAATGCCGCCTGAATGGAAGAATTTTCAGGACGGACAGCACTCGTCTCGGTAACGACCCCGTCAGCATCGTCCGAATCTCTCGCCTCGCCAAAGCGAAGCGTGAAACGATAGAATTTCGCACCCCCCATAACGTAAGGGACGGTCTTTGTGGCTGCTCCAAGCGCAATCGGCAGAACGCCGGTCGCTAGGGGATCAAGCGTGCCGCCATGCCCAACCTTCGCAGCCCCTAGAATGTGCTTGATCCGCGCCACCGCATGTGCACTCGTAATTTTCCCCGGCTTGTCCAGAATGATCCAGCCGTCAATCCTGTGTCCGCGTTTCTGCCGTTGCCGCGGCTCTGCCATCGCTTCTACTCCATTGTTGCTTGGGCCCAGCTGCCTGCCCCATACCTGTTGGGCCGCACGGCCCGACTTCGCACATTGCCTGTCAACAGCCTCGCAATAAAAGCTACGGCCGTACGAACAAGCCCTTTTCGGTCAGCGGAAATCCAAAAAGGCGACGCCTGACCCCAACAAACTTTTGGGGCAAAAAAGCATGCCGCCGAGGAGATTCGGCGCCGAGCCTCAACCTCCGGTGGCATCGTTGCGCCAGAAGTTCTCGTACCTGACGATAAGCGTGGGTCACGTCGCACTCAGCTACGATCCTGTCAATGCCACGGTGTCCAGACGGGTCACACGCAGAATTTGTCACCATTTATGTCATGATCGGCCCTTTCATTACCAAGGTTTCACCGGCGACAAGGTCAACAATACGCGTGCCCTTGCAAGCCTTTTTTGCTCAGAAGCCCCATACCGTTGATCGATGCTGACCAGGTCTGCCTATTCTTTACGATACTTTCAGACGCAAGCGATAAAACGCTAACAGATCTTTCGCTATTTTAGCCCGAAGCCGATGAAAATGATATTGAGAGGACATAAACACAGCGATAACACGTGCAGGTCGCAGGCGCTTGCTTATTTCTGCGCTTCTTTTGGCAATGGCCGTGAAGCGAGCGGTACGTGCGAGGCATATGCACCAAACACCGGATGGCGATTTGGTTTAGGCTGAGGTTTCCAAAACAACATTCATTTGATGATTTGCTATTTGGCCTCATCCTAATCCCGAAAAAAAGACCAAGATGCGGAGGTATGTTGTTTCAATGTTAGGTTTGCCGTTGTGTTGCCCTCGTCGCGCTTTTGTAACTTTCGATGCGATTTCGTAATTACAAATCTCTGCATGATCTTGTCGAACGCCCATGTGGTGAGAATGCGACTCCCATTTTTGCCTCCCAGGCGCAGCCAGTTGGCACGGTATCGCAGCCATGCACGTTCTCAAAAACGAGAGCACCTATAAATAAAAGGTGCATCTACAGGTGACAGCCCGTTGACCGAAATCGTTCAATTTCTCCAAGGATAGGACACGATGACACCCTTGCGCATAAGCCTTCGTAAACTCCTCCTGCCAATAGCTTTTGCAGGACTCTCTCTCAGCCTTTCCGGTTGCGGCTATAGCCCTGGCCAACGCGCCCTGTCTGGCGGTGCCATTGGCGCGGGCACGGGAGCGGTCATTGGCGCAGTAACGGGAACCGGCCCGGCTGGCGGCGCGTTGATTGGAGGTGCGCTCGGTGCCGTTGCCGGTGCCGTGACCAATCCGAACACTATCAATCTCGGCCAGCCGCTCGTCAGGTAATGCGGGAAGCGATGTAACAGCGCCGCTGGGTCCTACCATTCCGCCCCAATATGGGCGTCCTTGGGCATCCCCGAGTCACAATGTCATTGGCTGTGGCCGCCAAGGAGCTCAAGACCGGGTCATGCTGGGTTTGGCCTCCGTTTCTTAGCTTCCATGCCACAGCAGCGCTATAACTCGAAAGTCTTCCACCGCGGCCCATAAAGTCGCCGCGGTGCTGCGTTGCCTGGGTTATCCAAGGCTACAATTGTCTTCCTCACCATATTTCTGACGCGAAATGCCCGGCGCAGCCGACGGTCATGAGGTCATCGGCTCTCGGTCATAACGATGTCTCCAGGTTGACCTCGATTCTCACGGGCATCATCGGGAGAAGCCGACGAGCTGACGTTCAGGCAATGCAGGTAGAGGCATGTTCACAACGTTTGGAAATGTCGGCCAACAGCCTTATTTTCATTCCCGCTCTTCATTAACTCGGCCGGAATGTGCGAAAACAGTTCTCATCTGCACTTTATAACATCTAGCAGCTTCGCGATCCGCTCGGGTGACAAGCAGCGCCGCCTGCGCTGCTGACTGTCAGGCCCGGCCCACCCCACATGTACTTTCCCGCTCGCAACATGACAATGCTTCGTTTCGACTCTAGCGCTTCGGTCGCTTCGCGGGAACCTTGGTTTTTGTTCTCTTGGCCGGCCGCGCCGCGATCCTTGATGCAACGCGCGCCTTGCGCTCTTTCGCCGCGCCACTCCCCCCCTGCTTCGACGCCGGTTTGACTTCCATCTGGCGATCGATGCCTTTCAGGAGGTCAGCTGTCTGAACCATACCCACCTTGGCCGCCAACGTGGCGAGATCTCGGAGCATCGCACGCATCGCGCGCACATCTTTCGCCGAGGCGGCGCTTCTCATCTCCTCAGCGAATTTTTGCGCGGTCGCCCGTGGCTTCGTACCAATGGCCGATTGATTCTGCGAGACGCGCCCTCGCTGAGCGCTGCGTGGCGCTATCACGGCCGCTTCACTTCTTGGCCCGCTCGAACAAATCTGTGTTATCAGCTTCATCTGCTCACTGTCCGGCCGAGCCCTAGCTGTTTCCCATTGCGCCACCAGAGACCGGGAAACCAACATGCGTTGCGCAAGCTCCGACTGCGTAATACCCGCGCGCCGGCGAACTGACTTCACCCTGTGCGCGGCGCTGCTCGCATCCATTGTGTTCCGAATAGCCATACTAACCCCCAACTTAACAGACACCAATACACACAGCCAGCCCATTCAGCTGTTTTCTCGATATCCCGCTCATTACACTACCTTACTAAAGGATAATACAATTATTACTACAATTCAAGCATGGATTTGATAACTCTAGAATATGGTATGCTGAAAAAAACTCGTACCCCAGAACGGTGTTTATGAGAACCCGATTTATACTGGCTGCACCACGCTGTTCCGGGCTCGCTTCATGTTTTGATCCGCACAGAACGTAGCTGATTAAGCCCATCCTGCCACCATCTATGTTTTTCCTCATTGCCGGCAAAAAAAACAATGCTGGCATGTTTTTCCGCTTTCTCTGCGCAATCGTGACAGAATCTAGCCGTAAGGGGACTGGTCGAAATCTCTGAACTTTGACTAGCATTAACCTCCTGTCGTGCCATGACAGCCACTATCGATAGACGCCGCTCTTGCCAGCTGTTACTATTTTCAAAGCTCCCCAACAAATTCAATCCCATGCCGCCTCTGGTAACCCGACCTACGTCCGGAATTTGCACTTTCAGCGTCGGAAGCCACGCCAAATTCACTACCTCTTTTCACCGATCCCATCACAACAGCCATTTTTATTGTTAAGCCAACTTCGGCCCCGTCTGCTGTCACGAATGATCAACAAGCAGCACCAATATTGTAGCCCGCGCAGCACATCGCCTACGTCGCGCCGGAAGCCGCTACAATTTGAGAGATTAGACCTCAGCTTTGATGTCGCCTTGACAGCTTTGTCCTGTTTTTGCGTTTTGCCCGATAACGTCCCACTCCCATTCAGTTCGGTGTTGTGCGCTTTTCAACGGCGCCGCTCATGTTTCCGCCTTTCGCAATCATGAAGCCCAAAGCAATGATATGTATTTAACTCGTATTGCGGTTCCGGGAGTAACCAGACTCTCCCAAGTATCCAAAAGCGCCACGTCTCAGCCGCCTCAAGAATACGCTACTTCACACCCAGAGGGTGGCTGTGAACCACAAATACACATTGTCATTTTTGAAAACTGCCGCTCTCTTTGGAGCCATCCGACCCGCATCGGGGCGCGGCACCCCTCCTGAAGATCAGGCTGACCGCCCCCAACAAAACGATGACTTTTTTCTAGCTACAAGACCTGGCAAGTCACATCATCTTTTGCACGAATTACCGGCTGCCGTTAACGCTTCCGCCTTTCTGCGAGAAGTGCCGGAGTGCATTTCCAGCTTTTCCTGACAGCGATCCACGTACCCCTCACCCGCTCGTGGCACCGACTTTCCAAAGAAGCCGCCCATAAAAACGATTTAGCGCCAAGATTCTCTTTTTTACAGCCGACTCACGAATTCAAGCCCGTACACGTTACCATCCTGCCACCGTTGCCGCGCCATGAAAGTTGATCCGTCCGCCGCTTCAAAGACAAACTGGCTCGGAAGCCGCCTCGGCGTATAAAACCCGATGCGGGCACCGTTTCCCGAAATGTCAAAAATGATGCAATCAACGCTCTGATCGTCGAACCGAACTTTTCCGTCCCCGAAAATACGTTCGCGGCGATCCTGTCGATTCTCTAGACTACGGCGCTGGTCACGCGTGTTATTGCTCATATTCCGACTCAATGCTGCGATACTTTTTTTTCTTAGGAAAAACGATTATTCCTCGTCAAGAAGTTCTTATCCATCAACTACAACACGTCCATCCGCGTTCATTCTGGTTCACTACGGTCCAGACTCATGAACTTCACCAAACCACTGTGGCGTTTAGACAGATTGATAGGGGAAAATTGACTGCCCGACGATCGTAACGCGTTGCGATACGCCTGAAATCCTTTAGCCGTCAGAAGGCGTTTCCGGCCAGATGGCGATCCCGTACGC
>JAJZBH010000137.1 GCA_021799015.1 Pseudomonadota bacterium | reverse complement strand
AATGCATGAATTTCGTCCTTGCCGACGAAAACCATGAAGCCGATCTCATTACCGGCCTTAATCGGTATGGGAAATCATGACATCGAGGCAGTCATTATATAGGGTCAGCGTGTTATTACCTTTTTTTATCTTGTGATTTTTGATGACGTTCACGGTCCGGCAAATCTCCCTTCCACTAGTCGAGAACTGTAACATAAGACGACATTTTATCCACGTTCGGGAGTCACTTTTTTATCTGTACTAACGACTCATCAAGCCAATGCTCGTACAGCTTCCAGCGTTCGATGTCGACATTTCGTATCGTGATCGATGTTTTTTCCACCTTACTTCTTTTTTGTGTACTGAGAGCGCCATAACACGCTGTGATACATAGTGCGTTTGCCGGCGTTGCTGATTTCCCGCCATTTAGAAATTGGCCAATGTTTTGATACTAAAGCGAAGAAATGACCGATCTGTAGCAGCAGCGAGGCTGCGTTCACGGAATCCAGTTGATCCTGTTTGATTGCGGACATTGGTCTCGCCTGGCGACAAGCCGCTCATGCGTCCTTTCGCTGTCCCGCCGACGAACTAGCGTTGCCAGAAGATCAAAGGCAGTTCCAGCGGCACGCGTGCCTCCGGATGATAAGGCACGATGCGCACGGTAAAATCCTCCTGCAGGCGCCCGGTGGAAACCCGTCCAGCATAACTGAACCCATTGATTGTACCCGGCACCGGCTCGCCACGGGTAAGAGGGACAGTCAACACTGGAGTATTCCCCGGAGAATCGGCGTAGAGTTCCACGCGAACATCCTCGGGCCCAATTTCCCCGAGATATACGGGGACAAGAAAGGACCAGCCATCCGCCTCGGCTGTCACCTCGGGAACACCGATGTGCAGCGTCTTCCACCCGCGCCGAAGCCGATATTCCCATTGCTGCAGGGCCTGGGCCACAGCTGCACCATCGGCCAGACGCCGGCGTAGCGCCGCCACAGCTGGCAAGTAGGCCAGTTCAAGGTAATCATGGACCATACGCGTGGCGCTGAAGCGGGGCGACAAGACGGCCATGCTGCGCCGGATCCGGGCAAGCCAGCCGCGAGGGATACCTGCCCCGTCACGATCGTAAAAAGCGGGCAGGACCTCATTTTCCAGCAGCGCATAGAGCTCGGAAGCATCAGCGGCATCCTGCGATTCCTCGTCAGACTTAACCGTTGTCCCGATCGCCCAGCCGAGGTCGGGCGCGTAGGCTTCCGCCCACCAACCATCCAGTTCGGAAATATTAATCCCGCCGTTCGGGAGAACCTTCATCCCGCTGGTCCCGCAGGCCTCCCATGGCCGCCGTGGGGTGTTTACCCATGCGTCCACCCCCTGCACCAGCTCCTGTGCAAGCGCAATGTCGTAGTCCTCCAGAAACACGACCCGCTGCCATAATCGTGGATGTTCGGTAAAGGAAACCCATTCCGCGATCATGCGTTTGCCTTCCTCATCCGCAGGATGAGCCTTGCCGGCCACGACCAGTTGCACTGGGCGGTGGGGGTGCTCGAGCAGACATTCCAACCTGGCGCGATCACGCAAGAGAAGATTGGGCCGCTTATATCCTGTGAAGCGACGCGCAAACCCGATAGTCAGGATGTTTGGATCGAGCACGCTGTCTGCCAGCTCTACCAGCTCGGCGGCCGCCCCGCGGCCAGTGAGATGCCGACGCAGCCTGCCCCGTACCGTCGTGACCAGACGCGCTCGGGATCGCCCGCGCATTTCCCATAGCGTGGTATCGTCGACCGACGCGATCGCATCTTGCAACGGCTCCGCCATGCGGCGCCAGCGCTCCTTGCCCCCCGCCGCCGTGAAGATCCTGTCGGCTTCGGGCGAATCCCATGACGGCATGTGCACGCCGTTGGTCACGTGTGTTACGGGCACTTCCGCTTCCGGCCAGCGCGGAAATAATGGCTGGAAGATGTTCCTGCTTACCGCGCCGTGCAGCGCGCTAACGCCGAATCCGACGAAGGAGCCACGCAATGCAAGGTATGCGATGTTGAACGCTTCCTGCATTTCGATGTGTGTCAGCAGCGATACTGCCGCAGCAATTTCATCAGAATGCTGGTCTCCCATGGCCGAGCGGCGGTATTGGTCGAGCAATGCCGGGACATATTGGTCAAACCCGGCGGCGACCGGCGTGTGGGTGGTGAAGACGTTTCCAGCCCGGCTTGCCCAGAGTGCTGCCTCAAAATCGATGCCCAGCCTGGCTGATAGGCTGCGCGCCCGTTCGACCAAGGCGAAGGCGGCATGCCCTTCATTCAGATGGCAGATTTCGATCTCGGGATGCACTGTCTCGACGAGCCGCCAGCCGCCGACGCCGAGCACGATCTCCTGAAGCAGGCGCAGTTCAGTGCCGGTGCCATAGAGTTTTCCGGTAATTCCGCGATCAACCGGGCTGTTCAAAGCGTCGTTGCTGTCGAGCAGATAAAGCGAGGCCCGACCGACCTGCGCCCGCCACACTCGTAGCCGCAAGGTCCGGCCCGGCAGCTCAACATCAATGTGCAGCCGCGCGCCACTGGCATCCAGCACCGGCTGCACAGGCATCGTTGCCGGCTCATTGTACGGATACGCCTCCTGCTGCCACCCGGCAGCATCGATCATTTGCCGGAAATACCCCTCCTGGTAGAGAAGGCCGATCCCGATCGCGGGAACGCCAAGATCGCTGGCCGTCTTGAGAAAATCACCTGCCAATACCCCTAACCCTCCGGCGTAGAGCGGCAGGGCCTCTCCAAGCCCGAACTCCATGCAGAAATAGGCGACGCCGGCCAGGGCTTGCTTGCCGTATGTTTCCCCGAACCAGCCCTGCCCGCGCAAGTAAGCGCGACGCTCAGTAAAAATTTCTTCAAGATGAGCAACAAAATCCGGATCCGCTGCAAGTGCAGCAAAACGCGTGGCCGGAACATCTTCTAACAAAATCCATGGATTGTTGGTGTTCTGCCATAACGGCGCGTCAATCTTTTCCCACAGCGCATCCGCCCGATGACTCCAGGTCCAGCGCAAATCCAGCGCAAGATCACGAAGAGCGGCAACTGCAGCCGGCAGCGTGACCCCCCAGCCATGACGACTTGACGGTAAATCTTCAGGCGTAGCCCAACCCTGGTCGTCGCTCACGGCTGGCGCACTCCCATCGCGCGTACGGTAAAGGTCCCAGTGACGGCACAATCAATGCACGCGCCATGACAGCGCAGGTCGGAGGGCAATAACACCATTTTCTGCCATGCCATATCAGTCTGCTGCCTCCGTCAGCTTGCCACCGAGATCGGCGAACCCGCGGAGGGAAGCGGCATTGGCCGTCGGCGCTGCCGGCGTAGCGGCGATCGTGTGCTCCTTTGTTCCCCGCGACACGACAACTAGACGATCTCGACCCTCTGCCGGCGCGCCGATCAAATCCCTGTACAATTCGAGATAGCGGCGCGCTGAAATATCCCAGCCGAAGTCGCAACTCATTGCGGCGTACCGCGCGCGGTTCCACGCAACGGGATCACGAAACAGCGATCTGGCTCTCCGCACTGTGCTGGCGAGCGCTTCAGCGGTCGGTGCGGAAAAAACAAAACCGGTACCAGTTATCGTGTCGGAGGATTCAGCGTCGATATCCGCAACCGTATCGGCAAGTCCCCCGACCGGGCGCGTAATCGGCAAGGCACCATAGCGCAAGGCATACATCGTCGTCAGTCCGCACGGTTCAAAACGCGAAGGTGTTAGTGCAATGTCCGCGGCTGCATGCAGCCGGTGAGCTAGCGTTTCCTGATAGCCAATCCGAACCGCCAACTGTGAGTCGTGGCCGACCGCCGCTGCTCGAAAAGCTGTTTCGAGTTCAGAGTCCCCTTCGCCATGCAGGATGATCCGCACCCCTTCCTCGAGCAGCGTTGGCAATGCCTCCAGCACTACATCCGCCATCTTCTGCTGTGTCATGCGATTGACACCGATGACCAGAGGTTCTGGTGATACTGGATCAAGACCGAAATCCTGACACACGAGCGCCTTAACCTTGCGCTTGCCTTCGGTATGATCGGTGTCGTAGTGCGCGGGCAAGGCTTCGTCCTTAGCCGGATTCCACAATCTGGTATCAATCCCGTTCAGAATGCCGACAAGGTCTCCAGCCCGAACGCGCAATAACCCATCGAGACCGGCTCCGAATTCCGGGGTAAGGATTTCCCGGGCATAGGTAGGACTGACCGTCGTCAGCCGGTCAGCGTAGCGGATCCCCGCCTTAAGACACGAAAACTGTCCATAGAATTCTGCGCCCTCAGGAGTAAGAAGGGCTTCCGGCAATCCAACCGAACGCGCAACATCCAGAGGAAAATTGCCCTGGTATGCGAGGTTATGGATGGTGAATACGGTAGATGGCCTTGGACCGTCCTGAAAGTTTATGAGAGCTGGGACGAGACCGGTGTGCCAATCGTTAGCGTGGACAAGATCCGGTAACCAGCCGCTGCCGTCGCCTCGCAGGCCAAGATGCACCACTGCGGCAGAAAAGGCCGAAAAACGCTGGAGGTTGTCGGGCCAATCGTGCTTGTCATCGTCTTGATAAAGACCACCCCGGCGGCGAAACAGTTCCGGCACATCAAAAACGTAGACAGGCAGACCGGTATCGGGTGTACGTCCGAGCAGCAGCCTCCCGCCAAAGGGCAGGTCGGCCACGGCTTCTGGAAGCCGCACCATGTCCAGGACTGAACCATATCCTGGCAGCATCGCCCGAATATCGGTCCCGAAGCCGGCTAGAGCGGCCGGAAGTGCGGCGCAAACGTCCGCAAGTCCTCCCGTCTTTGCCAGTGGATAAAGCTCTGATGTTGCAAAAAGTACCCGTAGCGGATGACCAAGCGTGGCATTTTCCATGGTGCGCATCCGTCGTCGTCCTTGCTTCTTGCCCAAGCCGGCGCTCCGGTATCAGATACCGAACCGGCAGACGTTGATATGGATCAATCTTGGCTCCAGGAATTGGAATTTTTGATGACATGTTTCCCGGTACGGCACCTTTGTCTTAGCTCCCTTCACAGAGCGTCCTGAAAACCGTTGGCAAAAGGTGACTTCGTTCTGAGGCCTAAAAACCCCGTCAATCTCGCTGTTACGGGGCTGAAACCGGCTCTTGATCCCGGAGATACCAACGCTCTGGTTGCGTGCATGCAAAATTGCTGGCCAAGCTTGCCTCGTGGCTTTTTTAACAACTGTTTCAAAAAAAGATATACAATATCCTGTGATCCCGGAGATACCAACGCCTTGGCTGGTGCATGCAAAATTGCTGGCCAGGCTTGCCCCATGGCTTTTTAACAATCGTTTCAAAAAAGGGTGTACAATATCCTGAGGAAGATCATATTTTCCTGATAAGCGCGCCGTATTTCGAACAGTGTTCTCGCTGCCGAGGCGTTATGCGGCGCCGTGAACAATTGTTGCCAGACGCAGAGGATTTTTGTCATGCCCGTTAGCGCGCAGATCGCCGTTTATCCTTTACGTCAGGAGCGCCTGACGCCAACTATCCTGGCCGTACAGGATGCGCTGCGTGATCGTGGGCTGACGATCCAAAGTGGACCGATGAGTACCTACGTCGTCGGAGACGATCAGGCCGTCTTCGCCTCCATCCAGGATGCTTTTGCACGTGCGTCCAGAATCGGACACGTCGTCTTGACGGTAACGCTTTCCAACGCCTGCCCAATCCCGGACTGATTCCCCCATGACCGGGGCACCAGATGTTCCGCCAGCCGGCCAATTTGGGCCTGACGTCTACGTGACATGGCGCCGTTCCTTCCTCGGCGAAATCACTGACGCGCTCGAATCAGAGCTTCTTTTCCATCTGATCGGCCCCCTAAAGAACCGCTCCTTTCTTGATGTGGGCTGTGGCGATGGTACGCTAGCGCTGCTCGCCAGCAAACATGGCGCTGCCCTGGCGGTCGGTTGCGATCCTGATCTTCGCATGATGGAACGCGCTGCCTCTCGTACCGGCGGCGAAGTCTATCTGACAGCGGCTTGTGCTCAAGCCTTACCCTTTCCTGACGGGTGCTTCGACGTGGTCACCTGCGTCACGGTTCTGTCGTTCGTTCCCAATGCAACTGATGCCGTCCGGGAGATTGCCCGCGTGCTCCGCCCGGGTGGGCGCCTGGTCGTTGGCGATCTCGGCAAATGGAGCCTCTGGGCTGCGCGCCGACGGGTCCGGGGGTGGCTTGGGGTGCAGCTTTGGCGCGGTGCCCGTTTCCGTACCGCCCGCGAACTTGCAATCCTGGTTCGTTCGGCTGGGCTTTCCGTCACGTCAGTGAACGGGGCAATCTTCTTCCCGCCATCGGTGGTCCTGGCACGCCTAATGGCCTCGCTCGATACGTTCCTCGGTCGGATCACGACCATCGGCGCCGCATTCGTGACAATTCAGGCAGAGAAACCAGACCACACGGACTGCTGACTACCTTGCTGCGGCCGGCGTTTTTCCTCAGGCGCCAACAAATCGAATGGCATCCGGCCGCCTGCAGCTGGTGACGCCGGACGGACAGCTCAGGGCAGCCTCCCGGCCATGCAGCCACCTCTAAGAGCCTTCTTCTTCTGTGGTTGCCGCTGGTGATGCAAGAAGTTTCGAAGCCGAAGCGCATATGATCGAGTGCGGTCTTCTGTCAGGCCTATGAATGCGGCATTTGCAGAAGCCGCTGGCCGGTATGGTGATCTGCGGATCAGGTCCAAATCTGACTCTCG
>JAJZBH010000136.1 GCA_021799015.1 Pseudomonadota bacterium | reverse complement strand
CGACGCGATGGACGCGCGCGGGCGCATCATCCTGGCAGCGGGCGAAGGCGTTCCGCGACACGACGGGCCGGGTCACGGCCAAGCGTGGCGGCGTATGGTGGCCAGACGCACCCCGACCCGCGGCAAGACGGCCCTCCCGTCTTTATCGCGTTAGCTCAACCGCGTCCTCCAGACCTGTGGAAGAGCCATGACCCGCGCCAGGCTTGGCCGCCCTCTAGGATCGGTTCGGGATTGTTTCGGGAGAGGCAACCCCAGCCTGCACGTTCCAATCAAAATAGCTGTGCGTTGACGCGGAGCGCGGCTTGACAAGGGGGGGTGTTAGCTAGGGCACCCTCGTTATTTTCGCAATGGACAACCTCGCGCATCAGTGCGCGCCGATGAGCGCGGTAATATCCAATATCTGGATTGCTTGCGCATCCAGCGAGCAGCGTGCTGGCGAGCATAAGCAGGATCACATTGGATAAGCTCATTCGACAGACCTTATAAGTGGTTTTTCACGGGGAGAAGAGCAAAATAAGGTATGGGAAGCCTATTTCTGAAACATTTTCAAGGTGGAAATGGGCCATGTTCCTGTTGGGTCGATCGTTTTGTGCTGCCCTGCAGGAAGCTGCGTGCGCAGCGGGCGCGCATGTGCCCTGCATGTTGTCATGATCAAACTTCAGTTGGCTATGGGCTTTTGAAGTGGCTCCCCGTCATGGTTGGGCGTTGATGAGTTTCACCTGATTTAACCATCAGGCCCTGCTACTCGGCAGCGTCTGGTCGTCGAGCAAGGTGCATTACCGCGTGCCATTCCTCCGTGCGGACCTTGTGGTACGGCTTGAGTTCTTATTTTGGTGACAGCTTTGCGCCTCTATGGCCCTAGAGGTTTTTGGCACGTTTTCACATTCGGCGGCAGAACTTCTCCGAGTCTGTGGTGCGCCGGGCAGGACTTGAACCCGCAACCAAACCGTTATGAGCGGTCCGCTCTGACCAGTTGAGCTACCGGCGCACAGACCCCGTATTGGAACGGGAACTGGTCAATTGGCAATACCGCGTCGCAGGTTTAGAAACCGAGCGTCTGGAGATCGTCTTACCCTCTTTCGGGGCCGACGAAGAGTTTCGGCAATCGTTCGAATACGCAATTTGACCGATCCGATTTATAGCCAAGTCTGATATTGCCTAAAGTCAGGAGAATTCACATGGATGTTTCAAAGCTTTCGGCCGGTAAAGCACCGCCCTTCGACATACAGGTCGTGATTGAGATCCCGCAAGGGTCTTCTGTCAAATATGAGATCGACAAGGTAAGCGGAGCCGTGGTTGTCGATCGCTTCTTGTTTACCCCGATGGTGTATCCGGCGGCATATGGATTTGTTCCCGGTACTCTCGCAAATGACGGTGATCCGGCCGATGCCCTGGTCCTTACGCCCGGCACGGTGGTGCCCGGGGCCGTGATCCGGGCTCGTCCAATAGGCTTGCTTCGGATGGCGGACGAGGCCGGCGAGGACGAAAAGATCGTCTGCGTGCCGCATGATAAGGTTTACCCGCAGTGGCATTCGATTGCAGAAGTAACAGAAATGCCACAGATCGTACGTGATGCTATTGAACACTTCTTCACCCACTATAAGGATCTGGAAAAAGATAAGTGGGTGAAGGTTACCGGGTGGGAGGGGCGTGAAGCAGCCGCTACTGCAATTCTCGAAAGTATCAGGCGGACGGGTGTGTAACCTCGCACGGGCCTTGCGCGGAGTAGCGGAGACGCAATGGTTGATGTCGGCCTAGAGGAGGCACCCTCATTCTAGGTCAACCTCGTAGCAACCAGAACTCCGTGCTTGGTATTGTCAAGGAATGGTATGCTCTTCGGCTGGTGTTATTGGTTGATCGAGATCAAGGAAGAGCTGTCATGTATCAGGCAATGAATGCCACCATGCGAACATACCAAGGAACACTTCCAATGAAGTCCAGCATCATCGTTGCTCTAGGGGTCGTAGCCTTCTTGGCGGCGCAAAGTGGTGCTTCTGCTGCGGATGTAGCAAAAGGCAAGGAGCTTTTTAGCGAACAGTGTGCCGCGTGTCACAGCGTTCAACCTGGTCAGAACGGGATTGGTCCAACGCTGGCCGGGATTTATGACAAGCCGGCGGCGAGCACGCCGGGGTTTCAGTTTTCCGGCGCACTGAAGGCATCAAAAATAGTCTGGACAGCTTCCGCGCTGGACAAATTCCTCGAGGATCCGCAGAGTGATGTGCCCGGTACAAAGATGCCATACATGGGGCTGGCGAATGCGGCGGAGCGGGCAGATGTCATTGCATACTTGGAGACGCTTTCCGATTGAGCCGTCCGAGATGATATCGAGCGTACGGCGGTAAATGCACTACAGTGGGTGTTAGACTAGTTTGCCAGTAGATTGGCTCGACGCCGCGAGCAATTGGATTCGCTCGGCCATGGCAGCTACGCCATTCCCGCGACTGCCAGAGAGGGCCCCGATCAGCCCCCATTCTTTCAGAAATGCGGGAGACGTACCGATGATTTGAGCTGGGCGTCGGCCAGAATAAACTCGCAGAAGAATGGCCACAAGCCCAGACACAATCGCTGCATCCGAAGTTCCTGCGAAATAAAGTGCTTCTCTCTCCCTCCGTGGTTCTAGCCACACCCGACTCTGGCAGCCAGGCACCAAGCGATCATCGGTTTTCCATTCGGGAGGAAAAGGGGGAAGGGAACGGCCGAGTTCAATTATGTATTCGTAACGCTCCATCCAGTCATCGAATGTAAACAGTTCATGCCGTATGGCTTCAATAGTGTCGTCGACGCTTTCATGCGCCGCTTCAACAAAAGTGTTGTCGATCATGTGATACGAACCAGCCTATGCTGCTTTCGGCCTTTCGAAAGCTTGATGACACCGTCAATTGCGGCATCGTTGTAAAATAGTGCGGTTTCGCCGGTAACCAATGTATCATTGATGCGGGCACCACCTTCTCGGATTAGCCGCCGAGCCTCGCTGTTGCTGGAAACAAGGCCAGCGCGAACGAAGAGCACAAAAGCCGGGATTCCAGCTTTGAGCTCGGCGCTCGGGACATCAATGCCGGGAAGCTGGTCGCTTCGTAGACCTTCCTCAAAGATGCGTCGCCCAGTCTCGGCGGCGATGTCAGCAGGTTTGCGACCATGGCAGAGGGCGGTTGCTTCAAATGCAAGGATTTTCTTCGCCTCATTGAGCTCAGCGCCACGCAAGGTGCTGAGACGGCCGATTTCGGCAAGCGGAAGATCCGTGAATAGGCGGAGGAAACGACCGACATCCTCATCTTCGGTATTCCGCCAGAACTGCCAATAATCGAATACCGGTAGCTTTTTCTCTGATAGCCATACCGCCCCAGCTGCAGATTTACCCATTTTAGCGCCCGACGCCGTTGTAATTAGCGGAGCAGTGAGGCCGAAACCCTGCTTGCCATCGGTACGGCGGAGGAGTTCAATACCTTGAACGATATTGCCCCATTGGTCCGAGCCTCCCATCTGCAGGGTAACGCCGTAGCGGCGGTACACCTCGCGGAAATCGTATGCTTGTAGGATTGAATAATTGAATTCGAGGAAGGTAAGACCCTGTTCGCGTTCCAGGCGCGAGCGCACCGAATCAAATGCGAGCATTCGATTAACACTAAAATGCACGCCGACTTCTCGCAGTAGATCTATGTAGGACAGCGGAAGCAGCCACTCCGCATTATCAACTAGAATGGCATCAGAAGATTCCTCTCCGAACTCAAGGAATCCTTCGATACTTCGCTTGATCCCGGCCATGTTCGTAGCGATCTGTTCAGGCGTTAGTAACTGGCGCGCTTCTTGGCGAAATGACGGGTCGCCAATCCGAGTTGTGCCCCCGCCAAGAATCACGACAGGTTTGTGTCCATACCGTTGCAGCAGCCGCAGCATCATGATCTGCATCATATGGCCGACATGCAAGCTGTCGGCGGTACAGTCGAACCCAATATACCCGGCGATGGGTGCAGCGCGCATGGCATTTCGCAGTCCATCAATATCGGTGCATTGAAAAATGAAGCCGCGAGCTTCTGCTTCGTAAAGAAAGTCGCTGTCCATATTAATATTTATCCAGACCTTGCATGTTGATCGGCGAGGTAGCACGGGGTCGTGGGGCTGCCAAATCGGAGGTGCGAGCAGCGTAAGATGTTGAGCATTCCCAGAAAATGTCGTCTCCTCATCTCACACGGCGCACCTAAATCAGATTGAAATGTGCGGGACAGGTACAATCAGGAGCCGCAGGGTGAACCTCACGAGCGGGGTCGAAACCCTAGGTTTCCAGTTTAGGTGACACTTGTTCGGGCCCGAGTGCTCAGCCAGCGGCTCCGCTTTGGCACTTGGCAAGGCGTCAAGGTCTCGTCGACTGCTTCCTCGGACCGCGCGGTCAAAAATGCTCCTGATCCGCTAATCATCAATCTCGATGCCATGGCCAACAATCCGATTAGATCCTCATTGGTGCCGCTCTCGCTTTCGCCTTGGGTTGACACGTCGTGGTTGACTACTACTCAGGCCAGAACGGGAGCCGTCTCCAAATCCTGTTTTGCAAAAAACTAAGTCATTTTTGACTATCTGTCGATCAACTCCCATTTCAGGAATATATCGGTCGTAGTCGCACCGTGCGGGTCGTTGATTCGTGGTCGTCGGGGGAGCAGTCCTTGGATTGTAAAATTGCGCCGGATCCTTCGTCGACGAGAGGTTTACGTGGCGTTTCATGTCCTCCGACGCTCGTAACTCGATAGCGCAGATCGGTCTTGGTGGCCAAACCACAAGCAACCTCTTGGCGGAGCCGGCCATACCATCCTCGTGCCGAGGGGAGGATCCCAAAACCATGGCGCTCTAAGCATTGAAGCGTACCACCGGTGCCTTTTCTCATCTTGCGACGGTGTTTGCGTATAGAGCTGCGCGCCGTGGTGTCAGGAAGCATCAGCCTTTTGCCGTACGGACCTCGATCGCCCTCGTCCTTTCATATTAAAGCGCCGCTATGCAGTCTACCAGTCGGTTCCCAAGATCGAGGCGTTGGCGGTTGACGACATCGACATGACCTTATTTATGCCTTCCAAGTACTGAATGCGCCGGATTTCCTCAGGCTGCCATCCTGACCTGGGGCTCAAAAACTGTCTGTGGTCGGTCGTCTCGTTCCTCTCCATGCTGCAGTGTGGTTCGCTCGCCGGAAATTAGGCTGGCGTATGTGCTATCGTCCGTCGAGATATCCCTGAGGAAGGGTAGGTTATCGCGAAGTGCCCCGTAGCTTGAGCGAAAACAGGCCATCAAGGCGGCCTTGTACGTAAGATTGGGATACTGACGCGGCTCTTCAATTTTCTGGAATCCAAAGCGCCGGTACATCGGCATGTGATGTGGCCGGCACGCATTTAACACGATATCCGCATCGAAGTGCAAAATCAGATAACCAACCGCTCGAAACAAAGCTGAAATGATTGCCTTGTCATTAGCAAACTCAGGCACGCGTGCTAGCCTCGTAACTTCCACGGCACGCTTTGGTCGATTGGACCTACTGAAGCCATCCATCATTTCGCGTATTTCTGAGTTAAAAATTTCCATTGCAGGTACGGTGTCAGCATCTGGATAGGTTCCGGTTGCGTCAAAGAGGCACAACCGTACTGTCGCTGCCGGAATGTCATTTTTGTAGATAACTGCGGTTCGCACATTCTGGCGCCCGTCGTATTTATCATAAAATAGATCGCCCTCCCTTTTTGTGATATAATTATACGAAAAATATCCTTGATGTCTTATTTTGTAGGCCTGATTTTGAATGGTCGGGTTCAGTGCCAACTGAATTTGAATATTTTCATCTGATGAAGGTGGCAGTTTTGTAGAGAACGGAACTAAGTTCTGGGGTAACGAAAAAAAACCGTCCATCGGAAGAAGCTCCTTATTTAGGTAAAAGTTACAGTTTTGTTAGATATATTTTTTTGCGTCGCGGTACTATTGCGCAAGAAAGGCTTTAGGAACAAGAAAATTCCGTCTCTTGTTGGCCTGTGAAATTGCTGAGGCGTATCGATCGCTGGCTGCCTTTGCGAAGAAGATACAAAGTCGTCGGTGTCCTCGTGTCCACTGGTGCCCGTGGGACTGCGAAAAAAGGCAACCGGTGACGCCATGAGGTTCAAATGCGATGTTCTCCTTCTCTCCAGGGGTTTGCCAATAAGTCGCGTTGTCGTGAGTCAAGTGGCAGTCCCTTTAGGGTGACTCCATAACGAGTGCTGGAGCCAACGGTGCGTTGGTGCGTGATCAGAAAGAGGTTTGGTGCCGCCGCGAATTTGCTGCGACGAACGGATAAGTAGACGAGACGTTTCCAGAAAGTGCCACGGTCCGTTATTTTCTCCGAACAGTAATCTATGTTAGCCAGATCGCTGGCACGCGTGGCTACATATTTCCTGTCACATGTTTTGGTTGTCGTGCCTGTCCTGGGAAAAGCGATCGTTCTCAGGAAATAAACAGCCGGCGAGCAGGGCGTTTGTCATCGTCGCCATCAGAGGCCTCCATAGGGCGGATGTTTGCGTTGGCGGGTTAGGCAACTGGTCCGAAATCGATCTGATGGCGATGCTTTTGGTGGCCGACCTCTCAGGCTCGGAGAGCTATGATTCTGTGCATCCTCTGGACTAGCTTTCCGACGATCAAGAAGACGTTGAAATGCCACCAACAGCACCGGTGACAGGCCGATACCTCGTTCCCTATACCGAAGTTTTTACTTCAGAATGACCTGAACATGGTGGACAGCCTCGCGTAGAGCGAATTTTATATTGTCGATTGTGTCCATACATAGGGCTTGCGGCGCGACTCGATCCGTGATTC
>JAJZBH010000135.1 GCA_021799015.1 Pseudomonadota bacterium | reverse complement strand
AGGCCGCACCACGGGCACCGGAAGGCGCTCTGCGACGGGCGATTTCGCTTGTCGACGTAGCCACGGCACGAGCCTGTCTGTGACATCGAGGCCGGGCTCACCTCATTCGAGGTGATCCCGAAGCGGTCCTGGAAATCAGCCGGCCTAGCCCGGATCACGGCGCCTCCGCCGTTCTGGATGATGCGGTTGACGCGACTGGAGAGAGGCAGGTGCTTGAACAAGAACTCAGGCATGGGTGTGCACAGCAATCCCTGGAAGCTGCATCATGAACCATGTGTTGTGTTTTTCTGCCTGAATGTTCATAAGTTCTTTCGGCACTTTTCTTGCCGGGGTTTTGTGTACCCTCACATGCGGCGCTGATCCGTCGGTTTCCCCTCTTGGAAGGTAAATAGGTCTGCATCCTGTGGACCGCCGAAACGATGGAGATAAGCGATGTCCCAAGGCACCGTTAAGTGGTACAATTCCCAAAAAGGCTACGGTTTCATCATGCCGAACGACGGCTCGAAGGACGTGTTTGTCCACGTGTCCGACGTAGAGCGTGCTGGACTGGGCAGTCTCAATGAAGGACAGAAACTCAATTACGAATTGCAACGCGGCCAGCAGGGCAAATTCTCTGCCGTGAATCTGCAAGCAGCCTAACCTAATGTCTGTCGCGCACCCCATCGGTGAACCGATGGGGTGCTGCTGATGGCGCCGCAGCATCCGTCATATGCCGTGACCAAAATTTGTATGTTCGGATTCATATGGACGCCCAAGAATAAACGTCTGTGTGGCAGTTAGTGAGGCTCTGATGCTTCGCCAACCCGGCATTACGATCAGAACACCTCGCATTATGTTGCAATATGGCATCATTCTGCCGGCCGAGCATGATGCGGATAGCTGAAACCTAGCACGTATCCTTCCGTCTTGGATTTGGTATTCGGTTTCAAAAAGCCGGTCTCTCAAGATCATAGCTCAACGATAATCAAAATAGCTTCCGAGCAAGAGCGACGAAATGGGTCCAATCGACTCAGATGCCGTCGCGTTCGGGAGATTAATAGGGAAAGAAAGAGTGGCCTTTAGGCAAAATTACGGCTTGCAGCGCGCAGAGCGCAGAGCGCAACCGTCTCAGGCAGGCAAAAAAAGAGCGCAAGGATCAGGAACGGCGGGACGCGGCGCTCCGCCGCAAATCGGGCCAAGAGAACGATATTCCCATCGACACGGAAACACCAGGTACAGCGGACGCCGATACCTCGGTATTCTCCAGAGAAACGGCAAAACAATGAAGCGCCGTATCGACACAGCAATTGTCCTGTTCGACGTCACCTATGCCGACGGTCGCGGCAGTTCCCGCCGCAAGGCCCGCAAAAAGAGAATGGACCTGCTGCAGCAGATTTCGCACCGGCTGACAGCCAAGGCCGGTGTGTTTGAAGGTCGAGACGCTGAATGTGCGCGGCATGGCGCGTAATCGGCACATCGCCCTATTGTGGGGCCGACGGCGTGGTGTCCCGGCTGTGGCCATCTTCTGCCGCTACAAGGCGGACTGGCGCGGACGAACTATGGTCGATCTCGACCCGTGGTTTCCAGATAGCCAGACGTGTTGTTGATGCGAGAAGCTTCACCCAGAGATGACGATGAGAAGGGGCTTTCGCGACGTGATGTTTGGCGGCTGCGGAAACCGAATCGGACGAGACCGCAATGCGGCGGTGAAGCACTACCACCACAGTACGCCAAGGAATTGTGCGGAACCGCCGCGAACGAAGGCCAGCGACAAAGTTAGACGATTCATCGGCCCGACAGCTGAAATGACATTGTGCTGCGGCGCATGCGACCTTGACCCAAATCAATGCCCCGTCACGGGGCGGCCCTATCCTGCCCCATCATCACGCAATGGAGGGGAGATTTCGATGCGTCGCATGTTTCTTCTTCTGCCGGCAATCCTTTGTACCGGCTTGGCGGCCGTGAGCCTTGCCTCCGCGCCAAGCGCCAACGCCCAACCCGCCGAAGGCGGCTGGGGTCCGAACTGCGTGGGTCCCGGAATGATGTGGGGTGGCTGCGGGGAATATGGTCCCGGATGGGGCGGCGGTGGTTATGGTCCCGGCATGATGTGGGGCGGTGGTTATGGTCCCGGATGGGGCGGCGGTGGTTATGGTCCTGGCTATGGCCGTGGCTACGGTCCGGGCCGCGGCTGGGGTCAGGGGCGGAACCTCGATCTCACGGTTCCGCAGGTCCAGAAGCGGATGCAGCAATGGATCGAGGCCTCCGGCAACCCGAACGTTAAGCTCGGCCCCGTCACCAAGAAGAACGATGACACCATCACCGCCCAGATCGTCACGACCGACAAGGGCGATCTGGTGCAAGAATATGACATCAACCGCCAGACAGGCGCTATCGAGCCCGCGGAGAAATAAAACGATGTACGGTTACGGGCCATACGGGATGGGGGGTTACGGCGGCGGTTATCACGGATGGTGGCCAATGATGTTCTTCGGCGGATTCTTCGGGTTTGCCGTCCTCTTCCTGGTCATCGCGGCAATCGTTTGGGGCACGCGCTACATGAGCCACAGCTACCACCGCGTCCAGCGCCAGCCGGAACAAAGCTCCCGCGGCCTCGCCATCCTTGAAGAGCGCTACGCGAGCGGCGAAATCAATCGCGACGAATATCTCCAGCGCAAGAAAGACATCCTCGAGGGCCGATCTTGATTGTAGTCTGCCGCATCCTACGGCTTCGTACCCCAGCGTGAACGGGTACGAAACCGTAGATGCGGCTTGACGACCATCATCTCGTCGTCACCCTACTACAACTGGAATTGTGCAGGCCATCCCAAAAAGAGGTGGGCATATCTTTATCGTGTCATCCGACCGATCGCTTCGATCAACTCTTCCACCTTGTGGCGCTGCGCGTTGACGCCGCCCGAGACAAAGGCATCGGCCACGCAGTGGCCGACATGGTCGCGGAGGATCTGCTCCTCGACCTTGTGGAGCGCCGCCCGCACCGCGGCGATCTGGGTCAGCACGTCGACGCAGTAGCGGTCCTCCTCGATCATGCGGAGCAAGCCGCCGACCTGGCCCTCGATCCGCCGGAGGCGCGTTGTCACCGCCTGCTTGGTTTTGTCGTGCATGTGGCCCTATCACCCTTGATACGATACCTATGCTAGGTATATATACACGCAAGCGACGGACCGCAAGCGACCGATGAAGCGCTGCGCGCGGCCGCCTGACAAAGGGACATCGCTATGCACGAACATGCGCACGACCATGTTGGCCATGAAGGCCGTCACGACGTATCCGAGCCGGTTACGGGGAAGGTGCGCGATCCGGTTTGTGGAATGGCCGTCGATCCCACGACGTCAAAGCATCGCGAGGAATACGAAGGCCAGATTTTCCATTTCTGCTCGAACCGCTGCCGGGAGAAGTTCGCGGCCGATCCTGCGCGCTATTTGGAGTTGAAGGCGGAGGCATCAAAATCCCGGCCTGAAGGCATGATCTACACGTGCCCGATGCATCCCGAGATCCGGCAGGATCATCCGGGCTCCTGTCCGATTTGCGGCATGACCCTGGAGCGTGTGAAGGAGGCTGAGGAGGCCGACCATCATCCTCCAGAACACCATCACGCCGAACAGGCTGGAGCTGCAAAGACCGCCCGTGATCCGGTTTGCGGGATGGCCGTTGACCCGGCGACGTCGAAGTATCGGTTCGAACATGTCGGAGAGGAGTTTCATTTCTGCTCGGCTGGTTGCCGTGACAAATTCGTCGCTGATCCTGCCCGTTACCTGAAGCCGACTGAGACGCCACCACGGGATCCCGTACCTGCCGCGACATACGAATGCGCGGTCTGCGAGATACCGGCCCTGGTCTACACCTGCCCGATGCATCCTGAAGTTCGGCAGAATCATCCCGATACCTGCCCGATTTGCGGTATGGCGCTTGAGCCCGTGGCTCCGACGGCCGGCACGGGTGAGAACGCCGAGCTGCGCGATATGCAACGCCGTTTCTGGTGGGCGCTCGCTCTTGCCGTGCCCGTGGTGGTACTTGCGATGGGGGTCTACGTTCCCAGTTTCGGCCCGACGCTCGAGCGGTTCGTGCCGCGCGTTCTCTCGAACTGGCTCCAGTTCGTACTGACGACACCGGTCGTGGTGTGGACAGGCTCGATCTTTTTCGCCCGCGGCTGGCGCTCGGTCGTTAACCGCAGCCTCAACATGTTCTCGCTGATCGCGCTTGGAACCGGAACCGCGTATCTCTACAGCGTCGTCGCGACCCTGGTGCCCGACGTTTTCCCGGCTGGATTCCGGGGCGCCGGCGGCACCGTGGATACGTATTTCGAAGCTGCCGCGGTGATCACGGTGCTCGTTTTGCTCGGACAGGTCCTTGAATTGCGGGCACGCGAACAGACGGGCAGCGCGATTCGGGCGCTGCTCAACCTTGCGCCAAAAACGACACGGCAATTGCGTGACGATGGTTCCGATGAGGAAGTCACGCTCGACCAGGTCCAGGTCGGTGACCGGCTGCGCGTGCGGCCGGGCGATGCGATCCCGGTCGATGGAAGCGTGCTTGAAGGGCGAACCAACGTCGATGAATCGATGGTCACGGGGGAATCGATGCCGGTGGCCAAGCAAGCGGGCGACAAGGTGATCGGCGGAACGGTCAATGGAACCGGCGCCCTGGTGATGCGCGCCGAAAAGGTGGGCGCTGATACGATGCTGGCGCGCATCGTCGTCATGGTTGCCGAGGCGCAGCGCTCGCGCGCGCCAATCCAGCGCCTGGCCGATGTCGCCTCCTCCTGGTTCGTCCCCGCGGTGGTCGGGGTCGCGGCGCTGGGTTTCGTGGGCTGGGCGATCTGGGGACCCGCACCCTCTCTCGCCTATGGCCTGCTGGCCGCCGTCTCCGTGCTGATCATTGCCTGCCCCTGCGCGCTCGGCTTGGCGACGCCGATGTCCATCCAGGTCGGCGTCGGCAAGGGCGCCACGGTCGGAGTGCTGATTCGGTCCGCCGAAGCGCTGGAGCGGATGGAGAAGGTCGACACGCTGGTCGTCGACAAGACCGGTACACTCACTGAAGGCAAGCCTCGCGTCACGAAGACCGTACCGGCGTCAGGCTTTGCCGAAGCGGAGGTGCTCCGGCTTGCGGCAAGCCTGGAGCAGTCAAGCGAACATCCGCTGGCCGAGGCGATCGTGCGCGGTGCGACCGAGGCAAAGGCAGCGCTCGCCGATGCAGCTGAGTTCGAGTCCGTCACCGGGCAGGGCGTGCGGGGGCGAGTCGACAACAAGCGGGTCGTACTCGGGAATGCCGCATTGATGAAAGCCGAGGGCGTCGCGCTCGGCGATCTTGCGGCGTCAGCCGACGAATTGCGGGCAACGGGGGCTACGGCGCTCTTCGTCGCGGTAAATGGCCAGGCGGCCGGGGTGGTCGCCGTTGCCGATCCGATCAAGGTGACCACATCGGCGGCGCTCGATGCCCTGCGGAAGGAAGGGATGCACATCGTGATGCTGACCGGCGACAATCGCCGGACCGCCGAAGCGGTGGCGGAGCAGCTCGGAATTTCGGAGATCGAGGCTGATGTCCTGCCCGATCAGAAGCACGAGGTCGTTCGCCGGCTGCGAGCGGAAGGCCGCGTTGTCGCAATGGCTGGCGATGGCGTCAATGACGCCCCTGCCCTCGCGGAGGCCGACATCGGGATAGCCATGGGCACGGGTACCGAGGTCGCGATGCAGAGCGCCGGCGTCACGCTGGTAAAGGGCGATCTCGCCGGCATCGCGCGGGCCCGCCGCCTCAGCCGAGTCGCGATGCGCAACATTCGCCAGAATCTCTTCCTGGCGTTCGTCTACAACGCGGTCGGCGTGCCGATAGCGGCCGGGGTGCTTTATCCGGTCTTCGGCATCCTGCTGAGCCCGATGATCGCGGCACTTGCAATGTCATTCAGCTCGGTCTCGGTCATCACCAACGCACTGCGCCTGCGTCGGTTGAACCTCGAACGACTGGGTGCCGCAGGTGCGGGTTGATGTCGATCAATGCGCTTCGGATGTGATCAATTCCTTTTTGAGCATGTGATATGTCGCATCGCCTTTCCCGCCGGTCCCTGCTCGCAGCCATTAGCGCCGTCGAGGCGCTCCCGCTTCTCGCATCTCACGCGGTAGTTTCCGCGTCTGCTGACTCGGGCTGTCACCAGCTAATCGCTGGAACGCAAACGCTCGAGGTCAACGGCCGTGCGGCTAGGGTCTTTCGGCTAAAGAACGAAACCGGCCGTCCCGGCTAACGCTCGCGCCGGGACAGCGGTTTCGTGTCGCTCTTACCAACCGGCTTCAAGACGACACCTTCATCCACCGGCGCGGGCAACTTCCACTCTGGACGCAGGATGGTTTCCCCTGACCTCAGACGCCACCCCTCGCTCCGACCTCGTCCAAGACTTCTGATTACGCCCCAATCTCCGTCCCCGGCACGTACTGGATGCATTCGCATCATGGCTTGTCACCCGGACACCAGCACGCAGAAGCCGACGACGACGAGGCGTAGCGTGGAACCGCTCATCAGATGCGCGATCGTGGCGGACCCGAACGTCACCACCATGCCGGCCAGCTCGCTCGCGACCGCGACATGAATGACCTGGCTGGGGGCGGGAGGCGGAAGCTAGCAAGGTGACGCTGAGGACAGCGGCGACCAACAAGCCGCCACCGACCTCGAGCAGACCGCCCAGGAACCCAGCCATACCGCCGGCAACAACAAAGATTAAGAGACCTGTGTGCGGGTCGGGTTTCGCATTGATTTTCTGACATTTCATGGAGTGCGATGTTGGGTGTGGCGATCGACGGTGATGTCAACGCCTCGCCGGAAGAGCGGCGATCTCGTCA
>JAJZBH010000134.1 GCA_021799015.1 Pseudomonadota bacterium | reverse complement strand
TCCAAAGAGGCCAATCTTTCCACCTTTCAGATAGGGGGCCAGTAAGTCAACGACCTTGATGCCGGTAACGAGGATTTCTGCAGAAGTCGATTGTTCCTCAAAGCTTGGGGCATCCCGGTGGATAGGAGAAGACGTTTTTGCGGATACTGGTCCACGCTCGTCAACTGGTTCGCCGATAACGTTCAAGATTCGTCCAAGGGTTTCTGGACCCACGGGAACGTGGATGGGATTGCCGGTATCCGTAACTTCGCCTCCTCGGGCCAAGCCGTCAGTGCTATCCATTGCGATGCATCGCACAGTTCGTTCACCGATTTCCTGCGCAACTTCGAGAACCAACCGGCGCTCGCCGACCTTTGTTTCCAGCGCGTTTAGAATGAGTGGTAGTTCACCGTCGAACTGTACATCGACGACTGGGCCCATGATCTGGGTGATCCTGCCGGTTGCGTTTTTTGCCATATTCTGGATCCCTCTTCCGTCGATGATCAAGCTCAAAGCGCTTCTGCACCAGAGATAATCTCGATTAATTCCTTTGTAATGTTGGCCTGCCTGGTACGATTATAGTTAAGCGTCAGTCGATTGATCATATCACCTGCGTTGCGGGTCGCGTTATCCATCGCGGTCATACGCGCGCCCTGCTCGCCTGCGGCACTTTCTAAGAGAGTCCGGTAGATCTGGATCGCTAAGTAACGC
The DNA here is from genome assembly GCA_021799015.1 of Pseudomonadota bacterium. Lineage (GTDB taxonomy): Bacteria > Pseudomonadota > Alphaproteobacteria > Acetobacterales > Acetobacteraceae > Acidiphilium. The sequence continues at coordinate 6,181 of JAJZBH010000134.1, read as the reverse complement.
GGTAGGAGTGCAGCCAAGACACTGCCGTCTTCCGGCTCGATTTCATATTGGCCATCTCGGAATTCACCGGGTTTTCTTGCAATGTCGTTGGCATCTTTGATCGTGGCGCTTTCGATTTCTGGCGGTAGTGTAGGGATGAGGGTTAACTCGGCGACGCGCTGGAAAATTACAGAAACAAACTGATTGTAGATAATGGTACAGATATCGAACGCACCGCGATCAAACTCGACGATGATTCGCTGGGCAATTGCTTCAGCATCCGCGAATTCTATCGACTTCTTTCCAACGAAACTGATGTCGGCGACAATGCGGTCGGCGAGATCTCGGCGCAAATAATCCCGTCCCTTGCGACCGACCGTGAATAATTTGACTTGCTTGCCATCTCCTTCAAGTTCGCGGGTACGAAGGCGTACCGCGCGGCCCACCTGCGCATTGAACGGTCCCGCCAGGCCGCGGTCCGCAGTGATAACAACCAACAGATGTGTCGCACTTGCGCCGGTACCTACGAGCAGGGGAGGCGCATTCGGGTTGCCGCTGGCATCATGCGTCAGGGAGGACAAGATTTCAGTTACCCTTGCGGCATAGGGGCGCGCCGCATCGGCCTGCGCTTGGGCACGCCGCAGCTTGGCCGCCGCGACCATCTTCATCGCTTTGGTGATTTTTTGCGTCGATTTGACGCTGGCAATCCGATTTCGGAGCGTTTTCAGACTGGGCATGACGGCGCGGCGCCCTCAGGCAAAGGTTTTCAGGAACGCTTCGATGAAAGCGGTCAGTTTTGTTTCAGTGCCCTTTTTGATTTCGAGATCAATACGGACTGCATCAAGAATTTCAGGGGCGCGAGCACTGATCTCGGACAGTAATTGGCTTTCGAAATCGCCGATACGGGCAACTTCGATGCCGTCAAGGTAGCCGCGTGTCCCAGTAAAAATGGAGATGACTTGCGCTTCGACCGGCATTGGGCTGAACTGGGGTTGCTTCAGCAACTCGGTCAAACGTGCCCCACGAGCAAGAAGTTTTTGCGTGGCGGCATCAAGGTCCGAGGAAAACTGCGCAAACGCAGCCATCTCGCGATATTGCGCAAGATCAAGTTTGATTCTGCCAGCGACCTGCTTCATAGCTTTGATTTGTGCCGCGGAACCAACGCGTGACACGGAATTGCCAACGTTCACGGCCGGTCGAACGCCTTTGAAGAACAGCTCGGTCTCCAGGAATATCTGTCCGTCAGTGATTGAAATAACGTTAGTCGGGATGTAAGCGGCAATGTCACCTGCTTGCGTTTCAATGACCGGCAGAGCGGTAAGGCTACCAGCGCCAAATTCTTCGGACATCTTCGCGGCGCGTTCAAGAAGGCGCGAATGGAGATAAAAAACGTCGCCAGGATATGCCTCGCGCCCCGGTGGGCGTCGCAGCAGCAAAGACATCTGTCGGTAAGCGACAGCCTGCTTCGAAAGATCATCGTAGAAGATTACCGCGTGCATCCCATTGTCGCGAAAATACTCGCCCATCGCGCAGCCGGCATAGGGGGCCAGAAACTGCATCGGTGCGGGGTCGGAGGCGGTGGCCGCGACGATGGTACAATAGTCCATACCGCCGTTTTCTTCCAGAATTCGAACCAACTGAGCTACACTTGATCGCTTTTGGCCTATCGCGACATAGATGCAGTAAAGCTTTTTGCTCTCGTCGGTGCCGGCGTGGGCGGCTTTTTGGTTTAGGATTGTATCGATAATAAGCGCAGTCTTGCCGGTTTGGCGGTCACCGATGATGAGTTCGCGCTGGCCGCGACCGATCGGGATCAACGCATCAATGGCCTTAATTCCTGTCTGTACCGGTTCATGAACGGATTTGCGAGGAATGATACCAGGCGCTTTTACCTCGACCCGACGGCGCTCAGAGCCTTCAATCGGTCCCTTGCCGTCGATAGGATTGCCAAGCGCATCGACTACTCGGCCCAAAAGCCCCTTACCTACAGGCACATCAACGATACCACTGGTGCGAACGACCGTATCGCCTTCGCGGATAGCTCGATCTTCGCCAAATATGACGACCCCGACGTTGTCGATCTCGAGATTGAGAGCCATGCCTTTTACGCCGGCGCTCGGAAACTCGACCAGTTCGCCAGACATTACGTTGCCTAGACCTGAGACGCGGGCAATGCCATCTCCAACCGAAAGCACCAAGCCGGTTTCGCTGACATTCGTTTCAGCGTCAAAATTGGCGATTTGTCGTTTTAGAATCTCGGAGATTTCGGCGGGACGGATCTCCATATCAGGCAGCTCCCTTCATCACATGGCCCAGGCGTTGCAGGCGCGATTTCAGACTGGTGTCGTATAGGCGTGAATCGATCTTTACGACCAGCCCGCCGAGCAACGTTGGATCAACATGTTCGTTAATTTGGACACGGCCGTAACCTACCTCGGCGAGGCGTGCTGCGAGCTGTGCGCGTTGCGCTGCTGATAGAGGGTGGGCGGTCGCCACATCGGCGGTCGCGATACCGCGCTTCTTCGCGGCGTAGGCGATGAAACCAGAAATCAGCTGGGGCAGTGCGCTAATTCTGCGGTTGGCGATTATGGTCAGCACGTAGCGGCGGACCAAGTCAGAAAAACCTTGAGATTGCAGGATTTTAGACATGGCCGCGCTGGCATCCGTCAGGGGTACTGTCCGGCTGCCAATCAAGTAGCTTAGTGGCCTGGATTCGTCGATCAGTTGACGTAAAGTGCGCAACTCGTTCGTTACCTGATCAAGCAGTTTCGCATCGTCAGCTAACGCGTACAGCGCGACAGCGTAGCGCTCGGCAAGATTGGAGACTTTTTCCGTACTTAGGTCGGCCGTTGTCACGCGTTTCGTCCCGTTGCATTCGCGGTCGATAAAATAAAAATAACCAGGATGTTTGGTCGCCAAAATCCGGGCAAAAAAAAACCCTGTCCGCCCGGACGGACGGCGAGGGGTCGCCTAGCATAGGGGGCATGGACGCGCAACCGCCTCACAGAAACGAGATCGGGTCGATATCAATGGTGACATGGACAGCGAGAGGGAGGGGAACCTGGTTCAGCCACTTCCGTATAAAGTGCTGGATGGCAAGCCTACGTCCTGCTCGCAGCAGGAAACGCCAGCGATGCTGCCCGCGGAGTAATGAAATGGGGGCGGGAGCGGGGCCAAGAATATCCAAGCCGGGGGAATTTGGAGCTTGTTGGGCCAGGTTACGGGCCGCTTGCGCTGCGACGTCGGGATCTTTTGCGCTAATGATCAGCGCTGCGAGCCGACCGAACGGCGGCCAGCCGCCAGGCTGGCGGAGCGCCGCTTCAGCGGCACGAAACTTTTTAAGGTCGCCGGACACCAGCGCCTCAATTACTGGATGGTCGGGATGGTAGGTTTGCAGCAAAGCTGCCCCCGCACGAACAGCCCGACCGGCCCGGCCCGAAACTTGGTGCAATAATTGGGAGCTGCGCTCAGCAGCGCGCAAATCGCCGCCTGAGAGGCCGAGGTCTGCGTCGACGACCCCGACCAATGTGAGATTGGGGAAATGCCAACCTTTTGCGATCATTTGTGTGCCGATTATTACATCGACGTCGCCAGCCTCTATTGCCCGCACAGACTCGGCAGCGTGTTCCTGCGTGGAGATCAGGTCGCTCGTCATCACCAGGCGTCTGGCCTGTGGCAATGCGCTTGCGATCTCTTCGTCGATCCGCTCAACGCCGGGTCCGATTGCTGTCAGAGTGTCAGTTGCATAGCAAGCAGGGCACGTGGCAGGCTGCGCTTGTTGATGGCCGCAATGATGACACAGCAGCACTCCCAGCCGACGGTGCGCCACTAGCCATGCCGTGCAATTCGGACAGGTGACTCGATGCCCACACGCACGGCACAGCATCAAGGGTGCGTACCCTCGCCGATTCAGGAACAGCATGGCTTGCTCGCCACGCGAGATTATCGACGCGATTTGATCGACCAGAGGCGCGGATAGAAAATGCCCTCGCGGCGGCTGATGAATTCGCATGTCGATGGCACTTACTTGTGGCGGCTGTGCACCGCCATGACGCGATTTTAAAACGTGGTGATGGTAACGTCCCGCTTGTGTATTCACCCACGATTCAAGAGAAGGTGTTGCTGACGCCAAGATTATGGCCGCTTTGGCGAGCCGTGCCCGAACCACAGCCATGTCCCTGGCATGATAGATCACGCCTTCCTCTTGCTTGTAGGCGGTATCGTGTTCCTCGTCCACCACAACTGCCGCAAGTGCAGGAAACGGCAGGAAAAGTGCCGAGCGTGCGCCAACAATGAGCCCAGCATCGCCTGAGGTGATTTGATGGAAGGCGCGACGCCGCTGCGAGTGCGTCAGCGACGAGTGCCAGACAGTGGGATCTGCGCCGAAACGTTCGGCGATTCGTGCCGTGAACTGGGCTGATAGCGCAATTTCTGGAAGGAGTATCAAGGCTTGCCGCCCCGCAAGTAGCGCTTCGGCGACGGCCTCGAGGTAGGTTTCAGTCTTTCCTGCGCCGGTCACACCTTCCAGCAACGTCACCGAGAACGTTTGGGATCTGACGGCTGATCTTAACTCGCCAGCAATGGTAGCCTGCTGTGCCGACAAAACAGGCGCAGGATGGGACGGATTTAACTTGGTTGCTTTCTCTGACTGCACTTGAGGGATCAGGAAGCCAGAGTTAGCCATGGCACGGATGACTCCTGTTGATACCCGTGCGGCGTTAACCAACGTTGCGGTATCTGCCGCCCCAATTGCGGCAAGAGTCGCCAGGACGCGCTTGCGTGCCTCGGTTACTCGGGCAGAAATGCAGCCTTCGCGCCATAGTACGCGTGTTTGTGGGCGTTCCAAAAGGCTAGGCTTGAGCGCTAATGCAAGTACCGAGCCGCGTGGCGCCATTGTGTAGTCTGCCACCCAGTCGACAAAACGCCGCAGGTCTTCCGGCAAGCCCGGCGCGTCAAGTTTTGTAATAATATGTTTTAATTTCCGTTCCTTCCATTGTGTTTCAGATGCCGTATCCCAGACTGATCCTGTTACGCGCCGTGCTCCTAGCGGCACAACTACAACGTCCCCCGCCTTCACGGACATTCCTTCCGGGACTGCATAGCTGAAGAGCTGGTTGACGGCGTACGGCAGAAGGATCGATGCGCGATCACTCAGTTTGCGGGATCTCCCTAGACATTAAAGCGGAACAAAAGAACATCACCATCTTGGACGACATAGTCCCGCCCTTCGATTCTGAGCTTCCCCGCTTCGCGGGCACCCGCCTGTCCGCCGAATTCAACATAATCAGTATAGGCGACTGTTTCGCAAGCAATGAAACCGCGTTCGAAATCGCCATGGATGGCACGAGCAGCCTGAGGCGCACGTGTGCCCCGCGTAATCGTCCATGCACGAGTTTCCTTGGGACCCGCCGTGAAATAGGTGACCAAACCAAGGAGATCATAGCCGGCGCGGATCACGCGATCGAGTCCGGAGTCGGCGAGGCCGAGTCCGGCGAGGAACTCGCTGCGTTCATCGGAGGGCAATTGTGCGACCTCTGATTCAATCGCGGCAGAGATTACAACATGGCCAGCCCCGCGGTTCCGGGCCATGGCGGCAACGCGAGCAGACTGGCCATTGCCAACGGCCGCGGCGTTCTCCTCAACATTACAAACATACAGGACTGGCTTGGTCGTGAGAAGATTAAATCGGCGGATTGCTTCTTCTTGTCCTTTTTGTATGGCATCGCGTGCCGGTTGGCCGGATTCTAACGCAGCCAGAATTGGTTCAAATAGCGAGAGCTCGGCTGCGGCGCTCCTGTCGCCGCCACGGGCTTTCTTCACCAAATTCAGCACTCTTTTTTGGGCAGTTTCGAGATCGGCAAGCATCAACTCGGTTTCTACCGTTTCTGCGTCGCGGATCGGATCAACACTACCTTCCACGTGAGTGACGTCGTCATTTTCGAAGCAGCGCAAGACGTGGACGATTGCATCCACCTCGCGGATGTTCGCTAGGAACTGGTTTCCCAAACCTTCACCTTTTGCTGCACCGCGTACCAGTCCGGCAATGTCCACGAATTCCAGAGCGGTCGGCATGATCTTTGCTGACTTTTCGATTTTCGCCAGCACCTCAAGACGAGAGTCCGGTACAGCCACGCGACCTATGTTGGGTTCAATCGTGCAAAACGGGTAATTAGCGGCCTGAGCTACGACGGTCGCTGTCAGA
>JAJZBH010000133.1 GCA_021799015.1 Pseudomonadota bacterium | reverse complement strand
CAAGCAGCTTCTTCAGCTTCGCGTTCTCGTCCTCCAAAGCCTTCAGCCGCCTGGCGTCGGACACGTCCATCCCGCCATACTTCGCCTTCCAATTGTAAAAGGTCGCCTCGGAAACGCCGTGTTTGCGCGCCACGTCACCCGCCTTCGCACCCGCCTCCTGCTCTCGCAGAACCCCAATGATCTGCTCTTCCGAAAACCGCTTCCGCTTCATCTGTCCGTCCTTCAACCAAGGCCAGACTCTAATCCCAACCGGAGGAATTTACCCGGGGCAGGTCAGAACCTTTGCCTGGCTCGGCCGATGCCGCCGTCTCGCCAAGGATGTCAAGGCAACAATCGCCAGTGCTGCCGCTTGGGTACTGCTCGCCCACATCCGACCGCTTACAAGAAAAATCGCGCCGCAGAGGTAGATATACTATCATTCAGAGTCAGGCTCTCAGGAATGTCCAGCAATTGAACGGAATCCTGAACGGCGCCAAACTCCAACGAGGCCTGGAGCTGCTAGAATTATCGCTAGGGTGTTCCATATCAAAAATTCACTGTTCGCTGCGCCCGATATTATTGCGCTCATTAGGGCTCCGCCAGCCAGTATCAGACTCGGCACGACGTCCCTCCAAGTGTCGACGCACGGCAGATCACCGTTCCACAGGCGCCAAATGGCTAAAAAAATCGGCACGGCAAACACCGCGAACGGGGCATCCCGATATCGCGGATCGAAGACCAGCATCATCTGGAGAATGGACGCCGTGATCACAAAAAGAAACCAAAGGTGGTCGAAAGCCTCGTGTCTGAATTGGTGCAGACGCATGTGCCCGGAAAGTGCGCTGCGCATTAATTTAATCGTATCTATCCCAGACGCGGGCGGGTACACCCGACCTATGGTAGCACGCCGTAACGCTGTGTAAGCAAACAGCGCCTGTGCAGGGAGATTCACGCTGGCACAGACGAGCAACGAGAAGTCATAGAGTGTATGCAATGTGGTAGCAGTGGCATAAACCAACGCGTTGCTTAAGCCGAAAGCTAGCGTCACTGCCGCCAATCGGCTCACACCGAACACGAGGACGAACCCTGAGCCAAGAACCAAGGCCGCAAATGCGTATAGACGCCAGCAGGGCATTTCAACCACCGCGCCATGAAGGGGAAACTTCGGCACTCGGGCGGCGTTCCAGATTCCCCAGTTCGCCCCCGCCACACCTTCGTCGTGATATTTCCAGTTTTGGTCGAACGCTTCGATGAGGTTGTAATCAATATGTTCCCGCTCAGCCAAACTCACAAATTTCCTTAAGAAAACAATCTCATTCACGCGGCTGGGTGCAGCACCACCTCGCCACCGGCCGCGGCTTGGCCAGCCAGTTTCACCGACGGAGATTTTCTTTTCTGGGAATCGTCGCTTAACCTCTTCAATTGTCCGGGCAATCCGAGCAATCGCCGCATTCACGTCGACCGGATGATTCTGCCAATAGGGCAGGAGGTGAATCATAACTATATCAACATGCTTTGCAACCTGAGGAAACTCGAACCAAAACTTCGGCACGTCCGCATAGGCCACAGGTTGCTTCACTTCTTTCCTTACAGAATCGATATCCTTGATCAGATTCGTCACCGACAGATCTCGGCGGAGAAGAACCTCATTACCCACAACCACTCTTGTGACCGTTTTTGGGTGCTCATTCGCTTCCTTGATGCCTGCTGCCATCTCGCGCGCATTGTCACGCGGATTTGCATCGAGCCAAATTCCTTCCCACACTTTCAGATGGGCCTGCTTCGCAAGCGTTCCAATATCGAAATTACCTTCGATTGAAGCATAGGTACGGACGCCATCCGCGCTGTTCGCGATCAGGTGAAGGTCGTGTGCTACCTGGGACGAATTCGCAAAATCTTTAGTCAGCGGCGATTGCCATGCTGTAAAGGGCGCGTAGGACACTGATTCGAATCGAGCATCTGGCATAGTCACATTACCGGCCTGTGGTCGGTTGGGCCAGTACCACACGAGCACAGTAACTAGGCTGAACCAAAATATCTGATAGAACCTTGCCGATTGCATTCAGGTCTTATTTATCTTGTGGTGGCAAAACTGAACAGAGACAGCATGACAATCGACGGTCTCGACGACAATACGATTCATGACATCCTAACGATGACCACTCGAATCGCATTAGTCGGCGCTTCAACAAATCCAGATCGACCGTCAAATAGGGTGATGCTCCACTTGCTCCGTCGCGGCTACGATGTGACGCCCATCAATCCAATTCTCGCAGGCCAAAAATTGCATGGTCGCATTATCGTAGCCTCTCTCCTTGATGCGCTTCCCCTGGAGATGGTCGATCTGTTCCGAGCACCCTCCAAGGTTTCGCAGCCGGTTCATGATGCCATTCGGCTCGGCGCAAAAACGATTTGGATGCAACTCGGTGTGATCGACACAGAAACAGCGGCTTTCGCCCGGCAGGCTGGATTGATCGTCGTGATGGATCGCTGCCCGCTAATCGAAATGGCTCGCCTTCGAATTTAACGTCGTCAGTACGATTCCACCGATTGGAAATCTCTATCAATGTCAGTGGTTGCGAGAGATAGTGTAATCGGCAACAGCGCCAAGGATTTCACGTAGTTCGCAAGAAGGAAATATCGATAACGCGGTACGCGCCTCCATAGCGAATTCGCGGGCACGCTCGATTGTACGAGCGATTGCATTGTGCCGTGTGATTAGCGTGAGTGCTTGACCGAGGTCACTTTGAGATTGATCCCCTGACTCGATCGTACGTTGCCAAAATGCACGCTCCTGTGAATCGCCGTCTGCAAATGCCAAAAGCACAGGATATGTTAGCTTCCCCTCCCGAAAATCATCGCCGATTGTTTTGCCGAGCTGTGCCGGATCCGCTATATAATCGAGCGCATCGTCAACAAGCTGGAAAGCCATGCCCAAGGCCCGACCGAACTCGGCCAACGCCACGCGTTTGCTTCCACCGACTTCGGCAACCACGGCCCCAACCTCGCAGGCTGCAGTGAAAAGCGCCGCTGTCTTACCCTCGATTACCTGAAAATAACGCGGAATATCGGTCGTCAAATCATTTTGAGTCGAGAGTTGCAGGACTTCGCCTTCGGCAATCGTAGCGGAAGCGCGACAAAGGATTCGCAAGACTTCAAGTGACCCATCTGTGACCATCAGGTCGAATGCACGCGCAAACAGGAAATCCCCCACTAAAACCGGAGCCTTATTCCCGAAAATAGCGTTCGCACTCATGAGGCCCCGGCGTAAATGACTTTCATCAACAACATCGTCGTGCAGCAATGTTGCCGTGTGTATAAATTCGACGCACGCCGCAAGCCCAATATGCCGTTCTCCGTGATAATCGCATAACCGAGCGGAGGCAAGCGTCAGCAAAGGACGCAAACGCTTTCCTCCAGCAGCCACGATATGGGCCGCCAACTGGGGTATCAAGGGTACTTGGCTTGCCATCCGCTCTACGATCGCGGCGTTTGTTGCTGCCAAGTCGGCGCGCAGGATATCGGCCAAGCACTGCAATGCATCCGGCCTTACCGCCTTGCCCTCTATATGAGCCGCATCAATCTCGGCGTTACGCTCGGATTTCACAATTCCATCCACTAGTCAGTTTAACGTTGCCGCTCTGCCCCTGCTGACAGCATATCGGGGCAATGGAAAGCCGGTCAAGACAAGCCGGCTTGACAGAAAAGACTAGGGCAAAGAGAGGATGACTGCTGTCAATCGCAATGATACGATCAAAATGGACTTTGTGGGTGTATTTTTCCATGGCTGGACCATTACCAATTATGCGGAGCCTGTATACCGCTGAAGCTGGAAATATATTCGTCCATTTTTACAACAAATCCCGTATTGCCAGAACAAACAACAACCCGCGCCTAATTATGTTTCCATGTGCACCGATGTGATAACTACGCATGGCACCTTATTGAACGGTCGGGTCTCCTACCAGCAGGCGAGATTCGGTCATCGTACAGGCATTGAACCAATCCTCCTTGCCGCTGCAGTTCCTGCGCGCGGCGGAGATCGTGTCATCGAAGCGGGTACAGGCGCCGGCGCCGCCTTATTGTGCCTTACGCATCGCGTCCCCGGTGTCAACGCAGTTGGTCTCGAGCAAGAAGCGTGTATTGCGACCATCGCCAGTACAAATATAAGGGCAAATGGGTTCAACAACGCCACAATCGTCACGGGAGACATTTTACGGGCGCCATTTCGTGAACGTGGGTTCGATCATGCGATAGCCAACCCACCGTGGCATGATGATCGCTCGACCGCGTCCACAGACGATCTTCGATGCGCGGCATATCGCGCCAGCAAAGCTCTATTACATCACTGGACGGCTGCTCTGGCACAGTTACTTCACCCGTACGGAAGCCTCACGCTAATTTGCTCCACAGCCACTCTGAGCCGTGCGATTGTCGCCCTCGAAGCGGCTCGCTGTGGCGCAGCGCACATCATGCCGCTCTGGCCCCGCGCGGGACGACCGGCCAAGATTGCGTTGATACAAGCGAGGCTAAACGCTCGTGGCGGGTCGGTTCTGCTCCCCGGCCTGACTCTTCATGATGAACACGGGTATACTGAAGAAGCACAATCCATTCTACGCAACGGTGGCGCCTTAACACTACGGCATCACGTCGCTGGTTCCCAACAAAAGCAACTATAGTGTTATTAAAATTGGGGATCAAACAGCTTTAAGGAGTTTAATTCATAAAACCACCATTACGCCTAGCGTCAGGCACACTAATCGTCGTTCCAGGACAAACCACGTGACCAACAGTAATGCATTGAACTAGATTCCCTAGATACATTTGGTGTATTCTATCCATACGTCTGCTCCCCGCATTCTTTGCCTCATTTATCGCCACCAAGCCGCGCAGAGGTTGAGGCGATCCGGCTTCGGCGCTATTGCCACTCCGAAATTTGTTCTCGCCCCGATGGATTGCATGACCTTCCCGCTCGGTATTCAATTTGACCAGACTTGCTCGTTACGCCCCGAAATTGAAGTGAACGGTACCTCAGTATGAGCCAATCAAAAATGACCGCATTGCTACATGTGATGGCCGCTCTGCGTAATCCGGAGACGGGATGTCCTTGGGACCGCGAACAAAATTTTGCATCCATCGCCACCTACACAATTGAAGAGGCCTATGAAATTGCGGATGCCATCAAAAAAAATGATCGGTCGGCATTGTGCGACGAACTCGGCGACTTGCTGCTTCAGGTCGTATATCACGCAAGGATCGCGGAAGAACTCGGTTGGTTTGATTTCAATGATGTCGTCGCGGGAATTACCGACAAAATGATCCGGCGCCATCCGCATGTGTTTGGGAATGCAGAGCGCGGCGACACAGCTGGACAAACCGAAGCGTGGGAAACGGAAAAAGCGCGCGAGCGCCATAGACGCACCGAGTTCAGTGCGCTGGACGGCATTGCTGGTACCCTACCGGCTATGATTCGGGCGCAAAAGCTCGCGCGACGCGCGGCAAGAGTCGGCTTCGACTGGCCTGACGTTGCTGCAGTTCTCGATAAACTGGATGAAGAGATCGCAGAGTTACGTGCTGAATTACCCCGTCCTGCGGCGACCCCAGACCTAGATCGGATCGAGGATGAAATCGGCGACATCTTTTTTGTTTTAGTCAACCTCGCCCGCAAGCTGCATGTCAGCAGCGAATCTGCGCTCACTCGAGCAAACGCAAAGTTTGAGCGCCGCTTCCGAGCCATGGAAGCAATACTCATCGCGGTCGGTGAAGCTCCTGAAAATGCCGGGCTGAAGGAAATGGAAGATCTGTGGCGTCGCGTAAAACTATCAGAGTGCTAAGACCGTGGCTTCCAATCTTATTTATCCCGCACTTCGGCGGCACTCCAACAAACGTAAAACTAAACAAGAGAACCGTTCGACGAGAGAAACGTTTCTGGACGCAAATTCAATGCGCCCAGACCTCATCCCATGAACCGGTCGTGGATGCTTTGCTATATTCCGTTGCTCGACTCTCAAAGAAATTTGCATGCTCTACCGCGTTGAGCATTTCGTCGAGCCAGGGCAAAGGGTTCCTTTTGACGTGAAAACTCGGATTTAATCCCAATTGTACCAAACGGCGGTCCGCTACAAATCGAATATACTGTTTAACGTGAGCCGCTTCGAGGCCATGCACCGACCCAAATTCAAACGCGAGATCAATGAATGCATCCTCGTGAGCAACAATGATATTACATGAAGAAGAGAGTTCACGACGCAGATCATCTGTCCAGATTTCTGGATTCTCGGCAACAAAAGTCCGAAATAGCTTGATCACAGACAGGCAGTGCAGAGTCTCGTCGCGCACTGACCATGAAATGATCTGGCCCATTCCCTTCATCTTGTTAAAACGCGGGAAATTCAAAAGAATTGCGAAAGAGGCAAAGAGCTGCAAGCCTTCTGTGAACGCGCCAAAAGCTGCGAGCGTCTTGGCAATCTCGTGTTTGCTGTCGACCGAAAATCCCTGCATGTAGTCGTACTTGGCCTTCATCTCCTTGTATTTCATAAACGCTGAGTATTCGACCTCAGGCATGCCAACAGTGTCGAGTAAGTGCGAATACGCGGCAATGTGAACCGTCTCGATATTGGAGAAGGCCGAGAGCATCATAAGCACTTCAGTGGGTTTGAAGACCCGTGAATAGTGCTTCATGTAACAGTTGTTCACCTCAACATCCGCTTGGGTAAAAAATCGGAAAATCTGCGTAAGCAGGTTTCGTTCACCGACCGTAAGATTTTTGTGCCAATCCTTGACGTCGTCAGCCAGCGGAACCTCCTCTGGCAACCAATGAACACGTTGTTGTGTCAGCCACGCCTCGTACGCCCACGGATAGCGGAATGGCTTGTAAACCGGATTCTCCGTGAGGAGGTCGAACGTCACATGAGG
>JAJZBH010000132.1 GCA_021799015.1 Pseudomonadota bacterium | reverse complement strand
GGCGAAACGCCCGATATGAAACTCGATGAAGTCGACGACGGCGCCGTACTGAATTCGCGATATCACGTTGCCGACAGCTCCGCCAATGATTGCTCCAAGCGCCAGTGTCGTTATCACCCCATCTGTACGCCACAGCCACGTTGCGAGGGCAACAATGGCAGCGGTTGCCACCAGAATGAACAGCGCCACGGCATTGGCGTCACTGAACATGCCGAATGTAACGCCGTGGTTCCACACCATTACGAAGTTCAACACAGGAAGAATGTGTATCGTTCCGCGTTCCGGCAAATCCAATTTATAGAGGACGAGAGCCTTTGATAATTGATCTATAAGCAGCACGGCCATCGCAAATGCAAAGCCCGCAAGACGACGTTTCATTACACATACTCGCAGCAGCGTCGACACAAGGCGGGGTGTTTCTGGGTTGTGCCCACTTCCGGAAGCACGCGCCAGCACCGAGCACATTTTGTGCCTGTAGCCTGTGTCACTAACGGCGATTGGCGCAGAGGAGAGGTTTGTCCGGGGTTGCGAGGTATTGGGTCAATCTCCACCAGTGCGGTAGAGACTATCACGATTTCCGCCCAATTCGCATCGCGCAGGTGTGCCGGGTCGTCTAGGGCAAACTGGAGGGTAAGTTGCGCCTGCAGTGATGCGTTGATTTCTCCGTTTCTCCTGGCTTCCTCAATCTGCATGTTGGCGATGCGTCGCACTGCCCGCACCGCATTCCAGCGTGCGTCAAGGGCTGGATCTCGCCAATTGCTGGGAAGGTCTGGAAATTGCTCCAAGTGCACGCATGTTTCTTCCCCAAACCTTGCCTGCCACGCCTCATCGGCGGTAAACGGCAATATCGGAGCAAGCCAAATGGTTAGGCAGCGATGCAAAGTATCCAAAGCCGTTCGGCAGGCACGTCGTGTGTCGCTCTGTTTGATCTGTTGACCGTTCCTGTCCAGCATCACGTCGCAATAAAGAGCATCCTTTCGGATATCGAAATAGAAAGCTGATAGATCGCTGTTGCAGAATTGATGAATCGCCGGAACTACCCCGGTCCAATCGTGTGTATCCACGGCCCGGCGTACCATTGCATCAAGCTCTGTAAGTTTGTGGAGAATCAGACGCTCAAGTTCTGGCATTAATTCCCACCCGAGTGCCTCGGCGTTGGAAAAGCCGTCTAGATTTCCCAGAATCCAGCGTAATGTGTTTCGAATGCGTCGGTATAGATCAGCCTGCTGTTTGAGAATTTCTTTGCCGATTCGTAGATCATTATGGACATCCGAGTTCATGACCCACAAACGCAGAATATCCGCACCATACTGGTCGATTACATCCTGAGGCGATGTCACGTTACCAAGCGATTTTGACATCTTCCTGCCGTGCTCATCAAGCACGAACCCGTCGGTTACAATCGCTTTGAAGGGTGCGAATCCACGTGTACCAACCGCTTCAAGGAGCGAGGCTTGAAACCAGCCTCGATGTTGGTCTGAACCCTCGAGATACAAATCTGCCGGCCAAGGCATACCCCGTGCTTCCAGTACGAACGCATGGGTTGAACCACTCTCAAACCAAACGTCCACTATATCGAATACCTGCTCGAAATCATTCGGGTCATAGTCACTGCCAAGGAAGTCGCTAGGCGGTCGCACGTACCACGCATCTGCGCCTTCCTTCTGAAAACACGAGGTGATTCGATCAAATACAGCTTGATCATTGAGAATCGACCTGTCCGATTTGCGGACAAATATTGCGATCGGGACGCCCCAGGCACGTTGTCTCGATATGCACCAGTCAGGGCGAGATTCCACCATCGAGCGAATGCGGTTGCGACCCTGGTCCGGAACGAACAGGGTGTTATCTAACGCCTCGAGTGCTCGTGTGCGAATCGCGCCCGATCCATCCATGCGGATGAACCAGTTTGGACGGGCGAGATAGATCAAGGGCGCCTTCGACCGCCATGAGTGAGGATACGAATGTACAAACTCCGCGCGTTTGAGGAGATTGCCCGCTTGGGCTAATGATCGACAAACGGGATCGACGGCCTTGTAGACGTGAATGCCGGCGAATAACGGAACGTTTGGTCCGTATTGACCATTGTCTTGAACCGTGTCTGGCACGGCAATATTGCGCGCTCGGCAAAGAAGAAAATCGTCTTCCCCGTGTGCCGGTGCGATGTGCACAAAGCCTGTACCCGCCTCGGTCGTAACGAAATCAGCCGACAGGATCGGGACCAATCCCCGATTCGAAGGCGGAAGCTTCCCGTCGCTATCTGGAAGCGGATATCTACTATCAATCTCAAAAAGAGGATGAATACATTGGCAGCCTTCAAAATGGCTTCCATGAAATCTAGTTAAAATGGACCTTTGTGCGATCCCTACGGCAGTGCTAAAAACGTCCAGGAGATCAGCGGCGACAATCATTTTCTCGCCGAGGGTTGCCCCGGATCCCTCGGTAACTGCATCAACGGAGAAGAGTACGTATTCTGTAACGGGATTGCAGGCCACAGCCTCGTTGCCGGGAATCGTCCAGGGGGTGGTTGTCCAAATAACGATTGACGCTTGCTCTTTCAGGCCAAGCTGCGAATTTGTGCCGACAGAACTTTCAGAAAGCCGGAAACGGACCCAAATCGCTGTGTCCTTCCGGTCCTGATATTCAACTTCCGCCTCGGCTAGGGCGGTCTTCTCTACCGGACTCCACATGACCGGTCGCAGGCCGCGATATAGCGATCCGTTCGCCGCAAATTTATGGATTTCGGCAGCAATTGCGCCTTCAGATCTGAAATCCATTGTTGAATAGCGATTGCTCCAGTCCGCTTCGATGCCCAGCCGCTGAAATTCTTTCGCCTGGATTTCGAGCCAGTGCACAGCATATGCGCGACATTCAGCGCGAAAGTCCAGCAAAGGAACCTCGTCCTTGTCTCTGCCGGCCTTGCGGTATTGCTCTTCGATTCGCCACTCAATTGGTAGGCCATGGCAGTCCCAGCCAGGTACATAATTGGCGTCGTATCCGGCCATTTGTCGAGCGCGGTTGATCACGTCCTTATGGATCTTGTTTAACGCATGGCCGATATGCAGGTCGCCATTTGCGTAAGGCGGGCCATCATGGAGAATAAACGGTGTGCGCCCGGCACTCGCCTTACGCAAGCGCGAGAATAAGTCCATCCTTTGCCAGCGCTCTAGAACCTCGGGCTCGCGTTTTGGAAGGTCACCGCGCATCGGGAAATTCGTGCGCGGTAGAAAAATGGTCTTGCGATAGTCGTATTTGTCGGGATCAAAATCGTTCATGATTTACAGGGTGGGTGGGCTGTGAAGACGGGAGTGGAAGAATAAATGGCCGGTCGGGGTCAGGCTCCGAGCCCGACAGCCAACATCAAAATTCCTGAAATTGCTGTGGAGGCGTGACCGGTCGATGCCATTTCCCAGATATGCTTATGATTAGTTGGTCCGGTCAAGCCGGCTCAACTCTGCCTTCAAGTGTGCCCGGCATGCGTCTATGTCCGGCAGGCACCCGTGAGCCAACCACCAGGTGCGCACTGCGGCAAGCGCCGCACCAATTATGGGGCCAGGGCCCGCACCGAGCGTAAGTGCATCGCGTCCCTTTAACGGAAAAACCGGCTGTGATGCCCGTGCAAGGCGGGCACGCAAGCGCGTCCGGTCGTCATCGTCTTCTGCAAGATACGTTTTTGCGACCAGCGCCACCCGATCATGATCGGCCAACGCGACTCGAAGTTCGGCATCCGTCGCATCTGCCGGCAGATCCGGTGCGTGTCTGATTGCAGCGCAATATTTTCGCTCTTTATCGGAAAGGTGCAAACGATCTGCAATTGGCTCGGACGGACCGTCGATCAGCGCCATGAACCTGGCCAGCGGATCGGGCGGCATTCCACGGGCAATCGCACGGGCAAATTTTTCCGGGTTTCTGCATTCAGGCAGAAGTCGGTGTAGTACATTTGTACGAACCATCAGTTCAACCGCTCGGGATGGATCGGACGCGGCAAGAATGCGTTTGATTTCAGACCACACCCTTTCGGCGGAGAGGTCCTGAATACCGTCCAGATTTGCCGCGATTGCCCGCAGCGCGGCTGGATCAGGTTTTTCACGTCCGTAGCGGGCAAAGAATCGAAAATAGCGCAAAATGCGCAAAAAATCCTCGCGGATGCGCTGCTCGGCATCACCAACGAAACGAATCGTACCGGCTGCAAGGTCGTCTAGGCCGCCGAAATAATCAAAAACTCGACCATTCCGGTCCATCGACATTGCATTGATTGTGAAGTCTCGCCGTTTGGCGTCCAAATACCAATCGTCCGTAAGTGCGATGACCGCATGGCGCCCGTTGGTCTCAACGTCCTGCCTCAGGCTGGTGATCTCGAAATGTGAGCCCTGAATTAACGCCGTAATCGTGCCGTGGCGAATCCCGGTAGGAATCGTTCGTATGCCTTTGGCAGTGAGTTGTTGGATTACGATGTCCGGCGGGAGCGGAACGGCCAGATCAACGTCGCTTATGGGGTAGTTGGCAACAGCATCCCGAACCGCGCCACCCACCGCTCTGGCGGTTGGTAAAGCAGCCCAAAGCTGCATAAGAGCTCTATTCTCGGCCAAGGATGGGGGCAACGGCATGGCCCATAGCTGTATTCCATTGCATCGATTGCGCAAATCTCCCTGGCTTAGGCATTTTTCATAATGAGAATCGCAAAACCGAAAATAGGAATTGAAGATCAGTTAAGCCTCTGCAATGATCATGTCCAAGCCGCCGAGCCAAGGCGGTTCGTTAATGTCGTGTGGAGGCTGTAACCATGGCTGATCGTTCTCGTGCAGTATTGCCGTTGCTACTGCTGATCCCGTTGGCTGGGTGCGCCTCAATGATAGACGGTGTCAACCAGACTGTTACCGTGAAGACCGAATGGGCGGGTCGGCCAGTTTCCGGTGCCTTCTGCACACTGACCAACGATCGTGGCCAATGGTTCGTCCGAGCGCCAGGTACGGTGGCCGTCAAAGGGAGCAACGCCCCACTGAACGTAGAATGCACGAAACCGGGTGCAGCGACGAACATGGGCAGCGTGGAGTCTCACACGCGGTTTATTACTTTTGCCGATCCGGTATTCGGCCTGCTCGTCGGCACGCTTGTGGACGTGGGGAACGGTGCTGCCTTTCGTTATCCGAACGAAATCACTGTGACGATGGTACCGCAAGCGAACCCATCATCACCGGTTGATGACAAGTAGAGGCAGTAACTGACGATTAACGATGTGCACTGTGTAGCGCACAGGCAAGGCGGAATAGGATCCATGCAGTCGCGCCCCAGATCACATGGTCGGGGTGGGGCCAGACTGGGAAATCACGGGTACTGCCATTCCATCGGGCCCGGCGCCATTCCGGCATCGCCGGATGCAGAAGCGTGGAAAAGTCAAGGCGAAAAACAGCATCCACCTCATCAGGGGCCGTGGTGAAGTTTGCGGGACCATGAATGACTGCCGTTACTGGCGTAATGCAGAATCCTGTGCGCACCGCAAAATCGTCAAGCCTTCCGAGGATTTCGACGCATTGTGGAGCAAGACCAATCTCTTCCTGCGCCTCGCGTAGCGCTGCACGTTCTGGCGACCCATCGTGTGCGTCGATCGCTCCGCCCGGGAACGCGACCTGCCCAGCATGAGCCGATAAATGCGGTGACCGCCTCGTAAGCCAGACGCCCTTTTCCGGCTCAAGAGCGACGAGGACGGCTGCAGGTCGCGTAAAGCCCGCGTCGGCCGTGCGAAATGGGTGACCGATCAAAGCTGCACGTAAAGACGCAATGTTCGTTGGCGGAAGAATCGCTTGTTCCATAATGCTCAGGTGTCTAGGGGCGCAATTTCGCCAAGAGGGAAATGAACACCGTTGCTCCAAACGCCAAGCACCGGTTTGCCATCATGGAAGCCGGGTTCGGCCAGAGCAACTAGTTCGTAGTACACGGCTCGATTGAGCCGGGCTTCGATCGGGAAGTGGCCGGCGCCATCGCGAAGATGCAGATACGGTGCTTGTTGACAGGTGAGGAGATCATGAGGGCTTCGGAGTGGGTGTTCTCGGCCCGCAGTTACTATCTGATCAATGTTGGTGCGGAATGTAAGCCGCTGGCTACGGCCTGATCCGCTCCATTGCATGCCGATGACTACGAAGGGAGCATCCTCGACCTCGATCCGCCCCCGTTCAATAGGCGTCTCCAAGAAAAAGGTTCCCGTTTCGTCGCGTTTGAGTAGACGCGAAAAAAGGCATACCATTGCCTTCCGCTCGATCGGATTGCCTCGATAGTGCCACGTACCATCGCGCTTGATTAAGAAGGGCAGATCACCGCAATCGAATGGCTCGGTTGGCAAGTCGTGATTGATCCCAATGGAGCTGCGATGATCACTGGTCCGACAAGCTTTGCCCGAGGGCACGCTATCCTGTTCGGGCCCTTTTGCGCCGGGCCGCATGGGCAACAGTGCGTCCATGTTAAGGAGGTCACCCAAGTTTTATACCTTCATGCCTGACGCGATCTATCATTAAGGCAAATATAGGCAGAGAATGTCGCATGCAAACCGGTCAAGAAATTACAAATGAACTTCAAACTTCGGAAATGTCGACGTGGCCATGACCGAATCGTAGGTCGCGCCACGCTCCTGGTCATGATGGCCACGAATTTTCAGACCTTTAGGCCAGACCTTTACTGTCCGTTAATCATCGGTCAAACCGGTAAGGAGTTTGACTTCCAACGGCCTGTGCAAATGGAAGCTGCCTGCTGCTGATCTCTGACTGTACAAATGAAGGTTTTGGCATTAACCGACGAAAATTGTTCTCAGATCCGTCCCGTACCCGTTGGCATGTGTTTTTGGCGACCTTATCTCGGCACTGCAGGCTTGACGTGTTCGGGTGACTTAGCGTCTGTGCAGAAAGATGA
>JAJZBH010000131.1 GCA_021799015.1 Pseudomonadota bacterium | reverse complement strand
GAAATTGTCACACATCAACGCTCTCGCGGAGGCTGCCGAAAACAGAAGCCCTGTCGCATTTTGCATCCGCCTTACGGATGGCTTCGCGCATATTTTTCCCGACCCGGAAATGCCGTCTGAACTCAGTGAGTTGGCGGCAACGGCTCTTGCCATGGATCAATCGGAAACAGTCATCGTCGGTGACACCAAATGGTTCATTGAAGCCCGCAATCCTGCGCCGCGCATCATCGTCGTCGGGGCCGTGCACATTGCGCAGGAACTTTCGCGGCTTGCGACCCAGGTCGGCTTTGAAATGATCATTGTCGATCCGCGCCGCGCCTTCTCGACAGCTGATCGCTTTCCAGGCGGCGTCATCCGTACCGAATGGCCTGACGAAGCCATCGATAAACTCGCTCCTGATCGTCGCACCGCCGTCGTTGCCCTCGCTCATGATCCGAAGCTCGACGACCCGGCCCTCATTCGCGCCCTTTCCTCGGACGCCTTTTATGTCGGTGCGCTCGGTTCGGTCAGTACCCACGCCAAGCGCCTTGGGCGCCTGCGTGAAGCGGGCGTTGCGGAGTCATCCATGGCCCGCCTGTGGGCGCCCGTTGGCCTCGACATCGGTGCACGAAGCGCGGCCGAGATCGCGGTGTCGATCATGGCCGAAATCATAGCCGCGAGGCATGGAAAACTTCACGTCGGCGACCGACGGCGATAATGTGCTCCAGCCGAATGCTGGTGATCCGCTTCCGTAGCCGGGGTTTGACGGCAGCGGGAACGCCGGAAAGCAGGAGGCGCGGCGCTCAAGACCAGCCCGGCGTGGTCGAAATGATCGCCACGCCCTCGGGAACCGGCTATACTGAATGATTATGGCGATCGGTTTCAGAGCGGGGGATTGTCCGGAGCGACGTTCTGCAATGGCAACCGTCTGCATTCGCCTTGCGACCCCTCGTCGAGAGCCGGCAGGCAATGATGATCGGTGACAATGGACCAACGATTGCGGGCATTGTTCTGGCCGCGGGCCGCTCGTCCCGCAGCAGCCCGCACAACAAGCTTCTGTTCGCGTTGTCTTCGGGGCGAACCCTGATCGAGACAACGCTGGATCACGTCGCGGAGGCGGGTCTCGAGCCAATTATCCTTGTGGTCGGCCGCGACACTGCCGAGATCCGGAGCGCCCTTGTTCATCGCAGCCACGCGGTCATCGAGGTCACGAACCCTGCAGAGGGAGTGGCGGAGAGCCTGAAGTGCGGCGTCGCCGCCGTTCCGCTTCCCTGTTGCGCGGCCCTTGTCTGCCTCGGTGACATGCCGCTGGTTACCGGGAGCGTCATGCGTCGGATCATTGATGCCTACGACCCGGACGCCGGTCGCTCCATTGTGGTTCCCACGTATCATGGGGAGCGCGGCAATCCGGTGCTCTGGGATCGACGTTTCTTTCCCGAAATGCACCGTTTGTCAGGCGACACCGGCGCCCGATCCCTGCTTGCCCGACATGGCGATCAACTTGCGGAGCTTCCGATCGACGATGATTCCATTCTTCGTGACTTTGATACCGCTGAGGCCCTGCAGGCGCTAGGCCGTTGGCTGTGACGACACTGGTTGTGACCCGCACTTTGCCGGAACCTGTCGCCCGTCGCGCCCACCAGGAATATTCGACCAGGTTCCTTGGTCTGGCGTCGAATTTTGACCGGGCCCTCTTTATTGAAGCCCTGGCCGATGCTGAGGCCGCCCTGGTCACGCCGGCAGATCAACTCGACGCCGCAACGATTTCGGCATTGCCCAAACCCCTGCGCGTCCTGGGAACTTTCTCCGTTGGCACCGATCATATTGATCTCGAGGCGGCTCGCCGCAGAGGATTATCGGTGGTCAATACCCCCGACGTGCTGTCCTTCGCCACCGCCGAACTCGCGATCACCCTCATGCTGATGGCGGCTCGGCGCGCCGGGGAAGGCGAGCGCATCGCGCGTGCCGGCGCGTGGAACGGCTGGACCCCAGATTTCCTTCTTGGAACAACGCTCGAGGGCAAAGTACTTGGCATTCTCGGCATGGGTCGGATCGGTCAGGCGCTCGGCAGAATGGCCAAGGGGTTCCGCATGGAAATTACCTATCACAATCGGGCCCGGCTTGGTCTCGACCACGAACAAGGGGCCCGCTATGTCCAGTCGATTCCGAGATTTCTGGGTGGCCTTGATGTCCTGTCAATTCATCTGCCGGGAGGGAAGGAAACCCATCACTGGCTGAACCGGGCCCGCATTGTCGACCTTAAGCCTGGAGCCATTGTTATCAATACCGGTCGCGGCACAACGATCGATGATGACGCCCTTGCCGATGCTCTCCGTACGAAGAGAATTCGTGCGGCCGGTCTTGATGTCTTTGTGCATGAACCGGACATTCCTGAAGTGTACCGGACTCTTGAGAACGTTGTCTTGCTTCCGCACCTGGGAAGCGCCACCGTCGAGACCCGCGTCGCCATGGGCATGTTGGCCCTCGATGGTATTGCGGCGGTTCTTGCTCACCGGCACCCCCCTAACCAGGTGGTCTGACGGGACTGACACTTATGCGCGATCCTGTTCGCGGCTTTCGTGCATCGTGCTGAGCATCCGCGGCAGCATCGCGCGGCGCGCAGGGGCCAGCCATTGCTGTAACCGCTCCAGATACAGATAAATGATCGGCGTCGTATAGAGCGTGAGGATCTGGCTGACGAGAAGTCCGCCGACGATTGCTGCGCCGAGGGGTTTGCGAAATTCCGCCCCGGCGCCGGTTGCCAGCATCAGCGGCAACCCGCCGAACATCGCTGCGAGCGTCGTCATCAAAATCGGCCGGAACCGCAACAATGCAGCCCGTCGGATTGCCTCGTGCGCGGACAAGCCATGCTGCCGCTCCCCGACGATTGCAAAGTCGACCATCATGATGCCGTTCTTCTTCACGATGCCGATGAGGAGAATGATTCCGACCAGCGCGATGATCGTGAACGGATAGCCGAACAGCTCCAGCGCCAGAAGAGCTCCCAACCCGGCCGACGGCAGGGTCGAAAGAATCGTTAGTGGCAGGATATAGCTCTCATAGAGCATGCCCAGGATAATGTAGACCGAAACAAGGGCCGCCAGAATCAGGTAAGGCTCGGCTGCCAGGGATTGTTCGAACGCCTGGGCAGTGCCCTGGAAAGACCCGATGAGCGACGCCGGCGGCGCCATCGCGGCAACTGTCTTCGCGATAGCGCGCGTGGCCGCACCGAGCGACGCTCCCGGCGCCAGGTTGAACGAGATCGTTGCCGAAGGAAACTGGCTCTGGTGGTTGATCGCAAGTGGCACCAGCTTTCGGGTTGTGCGGTGAACCAGCAGCGAGAGGGGCACGGCGGTCCCGGTGTCTGACGACACATAGAGATCATCTAATGTTCTCAGGTGTCCGGCCAGCGCTGGCCGGACACCCATGACCACGTAGTACGAGTTGACCTGAGTGAAATACTGCATCACCCGCCGCTGGCCGAACGCGTCGTTAAGGGTCGCGTCGATCGCGGCAGGTGTTACCCCGAAGCGGGAAGCAAGGTCACGATCAATGGTAAGTGTTAGTGCCGTCCCGGAGACCTGCATGTCACTGCCAACCTGGCTCAGCATCGACAGCCTGCGCAGGCGCGCCAGGATCAGCGGGGTCCAGTGCTCGAGCTGCTGCAGATTCGTATCCTGCAAAGTGTACTGGTACTCCGTCTTGGCAAAACGTGCGCCGACCGTGACATCTTGTGCAGCCTGCAGGAAGACTTTCAGGCCTACAATGTGCTGAAGCTTTGGCTCCAGTTCGTTCACCACCTGCTGGGCCGACAGCGTTCGTTGCGAGAAAGGCTTGAGGTTTATGAACATCCGCCCGTTATTGGTTGTCTGGCCGCCGACGCCGGCGCCGACAACGGAATTGAAGGAGGCAACGTTGGGGTCGGCCTTGATGATCGCCATTGCTTTCTCCTGCAACTTTTCCATGTGACGGAACGAGACGTCCTGCCCTGCTTCTGTTACAGCGATGATCAGACCCATATCCTGTTGTGGGAAAAATCCTTTGGGGATTATTACGAAAAGCCACGCTGTCAGCAGAACGGTGCCGACAAAAGTGGCAAGCATGATCCTGGAATGGCGAAGTGCTATATCCAGGGTCTGGCGGTAGAAATCGTGCAGGCGGCCAAACCCCGACTCCATGACGGCGAAGAAGCTGCCTTTTTGTGAGGCCTCGCCGCTATCGCGGCGTTTGAGGAACCGCGAGCACAGCATCGGGGTCATCACGAGGGACACGATCGCTGAAACCAGAACAGCGGCAGCCAGCGTTATCGAGAATTCACGGAAGAGCCGACCAACGACCCCGCCCATCAGAAGCAAGGGGATGAACACGGCAATCAGCGATGCCGTGATAGAAACGATAGTGAAACCGATTTCCCGGGATCCGACCATCGCCGCTTGCCGCGGCGCCATTCCGTTTTCAATATGACGGTAGATGTTCTCCAGCATGACAATCGCATCGTCGACCACGAAGCCGACAGCAATGGTCAGGGCCATCAGCGACAGATTGTCCAGGCTGAAGCCGCAAAGATACATGGCACCGAAAGTGGCCGCGAAAGCCAACGGCACGGTAAGCGCCGGAATCAGTGTCGCCCACAGGCTGCGAAGAAAAAGAAAGATAACGAGGATAACGAGGAAGGCGGCGAGCCGCAGAGAGAACTGAACATCGCTGATTGAAGCGCGAATCAGTTCTGTGCGGTCAACTACCGGAAACACGTGAACCGCTCGTGGGATGTCGGCGCGTAACCTCGGCAGGAGCCTGTGGATCGCCTCCACCGTCGAGAGGACATTGGCTCCCGGCTGCTTGAAGATAATCAGCGCGATTCCGCGATGGCCGTTCTGCCACGCGGCGAGCTCATTGTTTTCCGGTCCCGCGACGGCGCGTCCGACATCGCGCAGATAAATCGGAGCGCCGCCTTTATAGCCGATGATCACATTGTTGAAGGCTGAAGCGGTGACCAGCTGGTCGTTGGCATAGATCGGGAAGGAGCGCGTCAGCCCGTCCACAGAGCCTTTTGGTGCGTCGACGGAGGAGGTGACGAGAGCCGCGCGCACCTGTTCCAGGGTCAGACCCATCGTGGCCAGCCGCGCCGGGTCGAGTTCGACCCGGATCGAAGGTTTCTGCTCGCCGGCAATCAGCACCTGGGCGACGCCGGAAACCTGGGAAATATGCTGTGCCAGTACGTTGTCAGCGTAGTTGTCGACGGTGGTCAGCGGCATCGCGTCGGACTGGACGGCGATAATCATGATCGGCGCGTCCGCGGGATTCACCTCGCGGTAGGTCGGTGGAGTCGGCAGGTCCGCGGGAAGATTGCCGGACGCCGCATTGATTGCGGCCTGAACGTCCTGCGCGGCTGTCGTCAGGCTGCGATTCAGCGCGAACTGCACTGCTATCCCGGTACTGCCATAAACGCTGGTTGAGGTCAGCTGCGTAACGCCCGGGATCTGGGCGAGCTGGCGCTCCAGGGGAGCAGCCACGGTCGCTGCCATCGTCTGCGGGCTGGCACCAGGAAAGGTGGCGCTGACCTCAATGGTCGGAAAGTCGACGTTCGGAAGATCGGCGACCGGTAAAAACGGGTAGGCGGCAAGGCCCGCAAGCAAAACCGCGAACATCAGCAGCGATGTTGCGATTGGCCGACGTATGAAGGGCGCCGAAATATTCACGAGGCGAGCCGTATTACGGTGACGACAGAGCCATTTGCCAGCCGCGAAGCTCCCCCTGTTACGACCTCGTCGCCAGGTTCCAGCTCCCGGCTGACCACGGCTGCTCCATTCGAGCGTGCACGAACGGTTATCGCGACGCGCTCAACAGTCCTGTTCTTGCCGTGACGGAGGACCCGGTACACGTAATAGCCGTCTGGACCACGCTGCAAGGCGTTTTCGGGTACCGTGGTGACCCCCTTCAGGGTATCGACCAGAAGGCGAGCCCGGACAAACTGGCCTGGCCACAGCCGATTTGCGTCGTTGGGGATGATCGCCTTCAAGCGGAATGTGCCGGTTGCTGTGTCCACCTCGTTATCGATTGTGAGCAACCGCCCCTTGGCTAACGCCGTTTGGCCGGTGCCATCAAGGATCACAACTGGCTTGTTGCCCTTGGTCATGGCGGCCAGAACGTCCTCGAGTTTCTGCTGCGGCAGCGTGAAAACGACGGTGATCGGATCGATTTGCATGATCGTACAGATCGCGCTTGTCGTCCCCGCGCTGACCACGTTGCCGACGTCGATGAGCCTTAGACCTACCCGGCCGGAAATCGGGGCGACGATCCGCGTGAACCCGAGATTGATCCGCGCCGCCTCGACAGCCGCGGCATCGGCCTCAACCGTGGCGGCGTCCTCTGCCACCAGCGCTTTCTGGTCGGAGTACTTCTGCTGCGAGGCATAGTTCTCACGGACCAGTGTGGCATAGCGCGCCAGGTCCTGTTCCGCTCCGGCAAGCGTTGCCCGGTCCTGCTTCTGCCGGCCGATCGCCTGGTCAAGCGCGGCCTGATATGGGGCCGGATTGATCTGGACCAGCAGTTGCCCAGCCTGCACCATTTCCCCTTGACGGAACGGTTCGGAAACGATCTGGCCGCCAACCTGGGGCGTGATGGTGACGCTGTTATCGGCGGTCACGGTACCAAGTCCGGACAGGTAGATCGGCACATCATGGCGAAGTGCCCTGGCCGCCGTAACCGGGACAGCGAGCTTTGACGGCGCAGGGGCATGCGCGCGATGGGAGCGGAAATTCATGGCCACACCAACGATAAACACAAGGGCGACAATTGCGGCCGTCCCCGTCGCCCATTTCCATCCGCTGTTCGATTGTCGATGCATCAACCTGTGTTTTCCCTCGTTGGCGCCGCCCAGTGCGGGCATCCTTTGCCGGATAGTATTCCATTGTGCACGCGGCTCGGGAAGTAACCATCGGCCAAGGTACAGGTCATGAATGACAAGGTCGCTGTTGGTTGGCCGTGAATACGGGCGCGGTGGGCTAATACCAAGCTGCGGGTCAGTTGACTCGAATGTGAATAGGACCGGCTCGGCGGGCCGTGATTCGCTGTTGCCATGGGGAGGCGATTGGCGATGACGGTAGCGATCACGCGTTTGGACTTGTCGT
>JAJZBH010000130.1 GCA_021799015.1 Pseudomonadota bacterium | reverse complement strand
CCGCCGATTTCGCTCACGAAAGGCTCATCGGCGGCTTCCGCCCCCTGAGCCATACACCCGGCGAATTCCCGCCCGGGGCGATCCAAAAACGGGGTGCACGTCAGAGCGAAGGGTGACACTTCATTCCGGACTTGATTTTATTGGTGGGCGCACAAGGACTCGAACCTTGGACCCGCTGATTAAGAGTCAGCTGCTCTACCAACTGAGCTATGCGCCCACACTGTTTGATGGCGGGTACGATCACACCGAGGTTTGAGCCTCTAGCAAGATCGATGATGCCTGTGAAGGGCTGCTGCGGAAGTTATCTGAAGGCAGCGGCCGTGAAGCAATTCCGCTAGTTTCGAGCTTGACGAGCTAAGTTAGGTATTCGCGATCGCATAAGGGAGGGGAGGCGCGTTTTTTCTCTTCGGCGGCTTTTGCCAAAGGAAACCGCATCCGAAACTGCATGGTGGTTCGCCAGATTCACGCAAAGCCTTGCCCAGCGGTGCGGTCCGGTTTATCGAAATTTATCCGTGGGATATGAGCTACGGAAACGTCGGGTGGATTTTCAGACTAGACCGACGACGAGGTATGCCACGGCAATAGTTCAGGACGGAAACACAATGATGAGAAAGATCCATCGCCCGCTTGTTACTCGCCTCATGTCGCTCTCGGTAGCCGCCGTCACTATAGTAACCCTCGGAGCCGGGGCTGCATTGGCGTTTGGTGGTCTGGCCGATTTTGCTTACAGGCCAACACCGATCACGGCGGCGACCACCGACATACCGGCCTTGCCCGTGCCGGACACAAAGGGCATGGACGCGAAACAAGTCGCCGAAGTTCGACGCGGTGAGTATCTCACCGCAGCCGGTGATTGCATGCCCTGTCATACAGCGCCGGGCGGCGAGATGTTTGCCGGCGGAAAGTCATTTGTTACGCCGTTCGGTACGCTTTACTCTCCCAACATAACACCCGATAAAGCTACCGGCATCGGAAACTGGAACGACACTCAGTTTTGGAATGCGGTGCACTGGGGGATTGCGCCAGGTTCATCACTGCTGGTGTTCCCGAAGTACCTGTTCCCGGCAATGCCCTATACATCCTATGCAAAACTATCGAAGCCCGATGTTATGGCGATTAAGGCGTATCTAGACGCCATTCCGCCGGTGAAAGCAGCACAACGGCCCAACAGCATAGGTTTTCCGTTTAATATCCGGGCCGGGCTGCTGACTTGGCGGCTCTTATTTTTTAACGCTGGACCTGTGCACTACAAAAAGAGTTGGAGCCCCGCCGTACGTCACGGTGCCTACCTGGCGGAAGCTCTCGGGCACTGTGACGCATGCCATTCGCCGCGTAATTTCTTGTTCGCAACAAAACAGGATGAAAGCTTAGCGGGGACACGAATCTTGGGTGAATCTTGGTTCGCGCCTAATATTTCATCATCGAAGAAATACGGCGTTGGTGGCTGGAGCCGGGCAACTCTTGTGGCATACCTGCACGCGGGCGGGGACATGAAGCAGGGGGCGCCATACGGTCCCATGAAAGCTGTGGTCGATTTCAGCCTCAGCCAACTTCCCGAGTCCGATATCAATGATCTGGCGGCGTACTTGCAGACGGCGACTCCGCCGCGCGAGACACCTGCGAAGCCTGTGCCGGCTAACCCAACAGTGGTCTTGGAGGGCAAGCACCTTTATGCGGCTAATTGTGCAGCGTGCCACCAGGCAAACGGCGCAGGGATCGCAAATGTTTTTCCGAATCTCGCAGGTAATCAATCTGTTTGGAACGGCCCTCCCGACAACCTGATTAGCGCTATGCTTGGTGGGCTAATTCCGTGGCACAAAAATGGACCGGCCATGCCGAGCTTTGCGGACGTACTGAACGACCATGAAATTGCTGCAATCGCAAATTATGTACGCACGGCGTGGGATAATCCGGGGGTGGCTGATGCGACCGCGGAGGATGTCTTGAAACTGCGTGAGACTGCACCGCCTGGCCAAATTGCTCTAGCAGATCGAGATTATCTCAATTTATCCCCGGTGGGCTCTGCCGCAGCACGCAAGCTCGGCTGTCCTCTACTATCGACGCCGATGAGTGATCCGGGCAACCACTGGATGACGATCATGGAAGGGGTAACGGCCGATACCTTGCCGAACCGGACACGGGCACTCATTGATGAGGTGCGCAAGCTGTACCCGAATGCAACGCCGGCGGAGCTAACCAATTACGCGGTAACCGCATACTGTCCGGTCGTGGCCGCTGAGCGAGGTTTGTCGCGGTCAGAGAAAAGGGCTGCGTTGGCGCGCTTCCGGCAGTCGTTGCCGGCGCTGATTTCGGGGGCTGAACATTCTTCTGAAACGAGCGCAGGAGGTTAATGTCGCGCCAACGTCACAGCCAAGCACTGTGCGGTCCCTGATCTATCTTGTTGCAGGCGAGGCCAGTGGCGATGTTCTGGGCGCCCGGCTCATTGCGGCCATGCGCCGCGCGGACCGCGGGTTGGAATTCGCCGGAATCGGTGGTGAACGAATGGCCGAACAGGGCATGGCGTCTTTATTCCCGATGCAGGATCTTACGGTAATGGGCCTAGCGGAGGTCCTTCCACGGCTGCGGTTGCTCAGAGCGCGCTTGGATGAGACCGTGGAAGACATTTTGCGGCGGCGGCCGGCCGTGGTGGTCACGATTGATAGCCCTGGATTCTGCACTCGGGTCCTGCGACGTATTGCGGAGCAGGGAATCCGCCGAGTTCATTACGTGGCGCCCCAAGTCTGGGCTTGGCGTGCAGGTCGAGTACGCCACTTCCCGGGCTTGTGGGATAAGCTTTTGTGCCTGTTATCGTTTGAACCCGAGTTTTTTGCTCCTTATGGGCTTGCTCCGGTTTTTGTTGGCCATCCGGTCTTGGAGTCGGGAGCTGATCAGGGGAATTCCGAACGCTTTCGGGCCAAGTATGGCCTTCCGGCAACTGCAAGGCCCATGGTTCTAATGCCGGGGAGTCGGCGCGGAGAAATTTCTCGACTCATGCCAATTTACGGCGAGGTTATGAGGCGGCTGACGGACAAGAGGCTGGACTTGGTTCCGGTTCTTGCCGCGGCACCGGCAATGCTTGCGCAGCTTGAGGAGGCATCGGTCTCGTGGCCAATAAAGCCGCTTATAATAACAGGGATTGCCGATCGATATGATGCTTTTGCCGCTGCCGCAGTTGCATTGACCAAATCCGGCACGGCGACACTTGAATTGGCAATGGCTGGAACGCCGATGGGAGTAACCTACCGCGTCAATGCGCTTACGGCAATGATTGCTCGCCGGATGGTTACTGTCCAGCATGCAGCCCTAGTGAATCTTCTTTTTGGCGGTGAACTGGTGCCGGAGTTGATCCAAGGGCATTGTTCTCCCGACCGGTTAGCAAATATGGTTGCCGGCCTGCTTAATGACCCGGCGGCGCAGGACCGGCAGATCGCTGGTTTCGCCCAGGTTCGCGCTAGCTTGTGGCCGAAATCGCATGCCTTGCCCAGCGACGAGGCAGCTACGGCGATACTGGAACTGCTGAATTGATCAGCTATCATTAAGCGGTACCCAGGGAATTCTGGCAACATTGATGCCGTCGGCTTCAAGGGACTCGGCCTCGTCGGCCGTAGCTTCCCCGTAAATACCTCGCGCGGGGGCTTCCCGCTCGTGGATCCGCCGCGCTTCTTCCGCGAAATTGGGGCCGACGTAGTCGCAATTCGCTTCTACTTCTTGACGGATTCGCGCCAGCATGGAACGCAGGACGTCTGGTATCGGTCCGGCGACAATCCTCTTCTGCTCAGTCAAGGCGGTAGGAGTAGTGGAAAGTTGGACAGAATTTGTCTTAGTGGGTGCTCCCTGCAACGGGGGGGGATGAACTTCCGTGAGGAGCGGTGCAACGGCCTTGCCAACGATGCGCGGAGCCATCATTCCTCGGTTAACTGTGGTATTTCCGCACTGCGGGCATGACAAATAACCGCCTTGTGCAAGGCGCTCGAAATCGGCACTGCTCTTAAACCAGCCATCGAAATCATGTTCGGCAGCGCATCGAAGTGCATAATGAATCATGTTGCGATCAAACTCCGAGAAGAGAATCGAGTTTGCCAGCATGATCTAAAGCTAGCAACTCATTACAGCCTCCGACAGATTGGCCATCGATGAAGATCTGCGGCACAGTGGTCTGCCCCCCAGATCGCTCAATGGCAGCGAGCCGGGCGGCACTTCCCCGCGGGGCATCAATCTCAGTAAACGGCAGGCTTTTGCGGCGCAGCAGACTCACTGCACGGCTGCAATAGGGACAGAAGGCTTGTGTGTAAATTTCGATAATGGCCATGTTCATCTCCAATTTGTCACATACGCCGCTTGCGGCGGTGCACAAGAGGAAATATAATGCATAATTTATCCGTTCCACCGTAAAACCCCGGTGTTCAGGCTGGGGATATAAGGCGGAAAATTAGCCCACGTTCAATAGGCCGTTGTTTGACGTCAACATATAAGTAATTGGCTTACACAGTGTAATTACTTGAACTCATTGATTCAATGCCGCAGGGATTCATCGTGATCCGTACCGACAGGTATCGTCTGAAGGATGGGAACGATGCGCAATAGTTGAGGTCACGCGCTCGATCTGTGAACTTTGTATGGAACTGGTGTAACGAGGCCCAGAAGCTCGCAACCAGGCATAATAACAAATGGCCGAGTGGGTTTGACCTGAACAAGTTGTCCTCAGGCTGCAGTTCGGAGGTTGGCCTTCACCGTCAAACGATCCAGGAAATCTGTGAAAAATACGTGGACTCTAGGAACACCGGCGAGAGATCCTGTCTCCGGTTTGGGGGAAAGAAATCAAGGGGATGGGTTCTATTTAAGGCTTCCGGGCTCAGGATCCGGGATGGACTTATAATCTACGGCAAGCGAAAGGTTCAATTTTGTAGCAGACGTTCGATTCCGGCCGAAGCTAGAGTCTTAACCGGTAGTTTCGCTGAAAATGGGTCCGGACAATGGCTTCTAAACGTCACCGTCGAGCCGACCGACACCAAATGTCTCCCGGCAGAAAAAGAAATCGGGATTGGTCTTGGATTAAATGAATTGGCTGCGTGTTCAGATGGTACGAAGATTGATCGGAGCGGCTTCTATCGGAAGCTGGAGCTAAGGCTTGCCGTAGCCCAGAGGGCCGGCAAATAGCGTCGGCTGAAAGTAATCCACCGCACGATTGCAAACAGGCGCAAGGATAAGAATCGCAAGGTTAGAACCACAATCACCCACGCATGCGGGTTGATTGTGCTGGGAAACGTGTCGCCATCGAAGCTGGCAAAAACACATTTAGCCAGGTCGGTGTTGGACCAGGGATGGTCAGACTTGAAAGGAATGCTCAACTATAAAGCCGTTGGGAGCTGTGGCATCTTCCTTGAAGTTGACGAGGCCAGTACAACCCGAACCTGTTCGTCCTGCGGAAGCAGGATTGGGCCGAAAGGTGTCGCAGCTCTCGGAAAATAAGAGAATTGGGTCTGCGAAAAGTGTGGAACCCTGCTCAGATCAGGATCTGAATGCCTCATTGAACGTTCTCCGTCTCGACATGAGACGCCCGCAGAAGGAGGCCTCGTTATTTAACGACGGGGAGGATGTCACAGGATAGTAATACCAAATATAAGGGGTAGGCCAAACCCTAATTATTGCCATACCAGAAGCAACATTCTCTTCCCACCTGAAACGCAGAAATCCTTATGGTTCCTCAAATAGAGATATTCGACCAAACGGCGGTCAAGCGCCATCGTTGTCGTGCGGCCAAGCGCATTTCTCGGCTGGATGAAGTCCTTGACACCCTGGCCGAGCGTATTCTCATCCGGTTGGACGATACGAACCGTCAATTTCGTTTTGCACTTGATTTCGGCGGGCGCGGCGCCGTGGCCAGATTCCTTGCTGCGCGAGGGATCGCGGTCGTTTCGTCTGATATCACGGCCGCAATGGTACGACGCGCCGCCGGTCTTTCTGTGGTTATGGACGTTGAGAAACTGCCATTCGCGGAACAAAAATTCGACCTTATCGTTGCTCATCTCGCATTGCACTGGACCAATGACTTGCCTGGTGCGCTGATCCAGTTGCGTAGAGCGTTGCGGCCCGGGGGACTGTTTCTGGCCAGTATACCGGTGGCCGGAACTTTGGGAAACCTCCGTACGGCGTTGCTAGATGCGGAGCTTGAGCTGTCCGGCCGGGCGGCACCGCGCATCGCGCCGTTTCCTGATCTCCTTGACTGCGCCGCGCTCCTCCAGCGTGCTGAGTTTACGCTGCCTGTCGCGGAGTTGGACGTCGTCGAGTTTGAATACCGAGATCTAACGGCGTTGCTTGCCGACCTGCGCGACGCCGGAGAAACAAATGCAATGATTAACCGCTCACGGACGATTCCTCCGCGTTCGATGTTTTCACTTGCATTAGCAAAGCTCAGCAATGGCACCGAACGATGCAAAATCGTCCTGCGACTTGCAATTCTAACCGGGTGGGCGTCCTGAATGGCATGACCGTGGGTCATCTGCTGCCATTCTGTCGGAGGTATCGATTGCCGCAATCCTTCCGATTTCCTGCGCTGTTTCGCAGACGATGACGTCACGTGGCAGGTCCGTTTTCAACGAATCAACAAATATCTTTTGCATTCTTTGGAATCGCTGCACGGTCGATGTTTCGGACTGGTAACTCTGCCGCTGTGATTCGGGCAGACTTTTGCAACCAGCCACCTCAGGCGGCGATTATTTTTGACGGCATGAATGTCCTCCGGATTCTTTTTTGCAATACCGCCCATCAGGCATGTCGCCAGCCACGACGCTCTCCTGAAAGCGCGTCTTTCAACCCCCGCGCCAGACCATGGGCAAGCAACAAGACTTTCTGTTTTTGTGGGGCGCCTGCCCGTGGGACAGGACAGGGAAGGGAGTCATCACCCGAATGTGAACAACATATCGCTCAACGCCAGGCACTGTGGGGACGGGTTTTTTGTCCGTTCGGTAGGGGTTGTCGAGGTGGCCGGCAATTAGGATAACCGATTTCCCGCGTAGGCTCGATCCGCTAAGACAATGTCATCACTGGAATTTCGCAGTGCATTCTGCCATCTTGCCGCGTCGCAGCGTGATGCCCGGCATTTGCCGCAACTGCGGAAAGGAGCCCATACGATGAACCAAGTGCGGGAAGAAGC
>JAJZBH010000129.1 GCA_021799015.1 Pseudomonadota bacterium | reverse complement strand
CCCGTTCGGCCAGCGCACCTGCTCCAGGTACGCCCAACACGCATCATCATCCGGAAATTGCCCGAGAAACGCCCCGATCGACATAAGAGAACAATACAAGAACATCCCACGAAGGTCAATAGGTCCGTAAGTTTTTAAGGAGACCTCAACGGGATCAAGGAAATAGCCGAGTCGCTATCCATCCATTGCCCTTGCGAATGAAGAGCGCACGATCGTGGAGCCGAAAGTCGCGGTCTTCCCAGAACTCAATGGCGTCTGGAGTAACACGCCAGCCAGACCAATGAGGGGGACGGGGAATTGGTGAATCCGCGTACTTTGTGATTTCCAGCTCAAGGCGCCGTTCCAGAACTTCGCGATCGGCCAGAGGGCGCGATTGATCGGACGCCCATGCGCCGATTCTGGACAAGCGCGGCCGAGACTCAAAATATGCGTCGGCTTCGGAATCGTTGACTTTACAGGCAATACCTTCAATGCGGACTTGTCTTTTACGTATCTTCCAATGAAACAGCAGTGCCACCGCCGGATTTTGGATGATTTCTATGGATTTGCGACTTTCGAGATTGGTGTAAAAGACAAAACCGTGACGGTCCCACCCCTTCAGCAACACGATTCGAGCGGATGGCTTGCCATTGGGGGTGGCCGTCGCCAATGTCATTGCGTTGGGGTCATTAAGCTCGGACGCTTCCGCCTCTCCCATCCACGTTTCGAACAAATCAAACGGGTTATCATGTAAATTGATCATTGGTAGATCTTTCACGATGAGGTCTCGGTCCGCTACTTGATACGGTACGCCGGCCTGTGCCACCACCCCGAAACCGCCATACCAGCGGTTGTCCCATTTGGAGCATGTTATGAACGAACAAGAGCCGCTCTTTCCTATCCGCGGTGATCTGATGCGCGGCAAACGCGGCCTGATCATGGGGGTCGCGAACAACCGTTCGATTGCATGGGCCATAGCGCAAGCCGTCGCGGCGCAAGGTGGTGAATGCGCGTTCACCTACCAGGGTGAGACACTGGAAAAGCGGGTTCGCCCGTTGGCAGCCAGCATTGGCTCGCATTTCGTGCTGCCTTGCGACGTCGGCAAAGAGGAAGAACTTGATTCCGTGTTCGCTGCGCTACAGTCGCGATGGAGCACGATCGACTTTCTTGTCCATGCAATCGGTTTTGCCGACAAGCAATATCTGCGCGGGAGGTTTGCGGATACGCCGCGTGCCCAGTTTCTGCAGGCAATTGATATATCGTGTTATTCCTTCGTTGGGGCAGCGCAACGTGCGGCCGCGCTCATGCCCCGGGGTGGATCCCTGCTCACGATGACCTATCT
The DNA here is from genome assembly GCA_021799015.1 of Pseudomonadota bacterium. Classification (GTDB taxonomy): domain Bacteria; phylum Pseudomonadota; class Alphaproteobacteria; order Acetobacterales; family Acetobacteraceae; genus Acidiphilium. The sequence goes on along the minus strand of JAJZBH010000129.1, from coordinate 5,843 downwards.
TGGCTCGCAGCGCGTCATGCCACATTACAATGTCATGGGAGTTGCCAAGGCTGCACTCGAGGCATCTGTACGCTATCTGGCCGCAGATTTTGGGACGGATGAAATCAGGGTCAATGCGATCAGTGCCGGCCCCATCAAGACCCTGGCGGCTTCCGGCATCGGCGATTTTACCTATATTCTGAAATGGAATCAGTATAATTCACCGATGCAGCGGAATGTGCTTTTGGAAGAAGTTGGTAGTGCTGGCCTCTATCTTCTTTCCGATCTTTCGCGTGGAGTGACGGGGAACGTGCATCTCGTTGATTGCGGTTACCATGTCATTGGCATGAAGAACGCCAATGCCCCTGACATCAGTAAGATCGACTAGCCGCAAGTCGGGCTTGTAAGCCGCTATAACGGCTTGTGAGCCCGATCAATGAGTCGACGCAAAGCACTAGGCTTGGTGGGTTTCCGTAATTTCTTCTGTGCTTCAGCCGCCTCCTCGTCGGCTCGGCGACGGGCTTCTTTTTCCTTGAGCCAGGCTTCCAGAGTCATGTTCGCGCGCTCGGCGCGCTTGCGCTCGTATTCACGTTGTTTCTCGGTCATCTTCTCGATCATGAATTGACCGGTGCCAGAACTTCAAACTCCATTCAAGGTGGCTATTCGACCTTGAAAGAAAAATTCGTCGTTTGTACCGGATGTTACGGCAATCGCGTGTGGGACCAAGTCCAGCCAAGCAAATCCACTCTTGATCAGGGCAGGTTCAAGCGAGTCGCACCGAGGGCTCGGGAAGGGTTCAGCAGCATAGAACAGCGACTACCTTATAGCCGTCCGCCGAAGGAACCCGGATATGTCCAAGCGTTGGCGCGGCAGCCAGAAAAACCCACAGAATCCAGTTTTCCGCTCGATGTCGGAATGAGCCTTACGGGCTCGCCGGCCGTTCGGTCGGCAGGGTTGTCAAACGTGGTGACGTGCGAGCGCATCCGTGCGCTAAGTCGTCCGTAACGAACGCTTGGTGAGCCGATTGCGCTCAGCGTCCCTCGCGCCGTTGAAGCCAAGACGTAACAGGTTGTGAGCTCGCTTCGACATTGGCGGTAGTAGAAGCATCCATGTGTCATGACGACAACAAGAAGGAGAGGGGACATGGCAAGGCCGACCTACATGACGCAGATCACACCCGTTCGAATTGCCCAACTGGTTGCGCGGTTTCGGCGCGGTTATAGAGATCAGGGATTCAGCGGCGGTCACCAAAATTCGCAACAAGAGGCAGAGTGTGCTTCGATAGCGGAAAGCTCTAGAGACCGCTGAAGCGAGGTGCCAGTTTGAGCGAGGCGCGTGTCAAGACGAGGGTCTGGGTACAGATGGCGCTGCGCAGGGGGACTGCCGATGGCAAGCCTGGTGCAGTACTGCATCACGGCGATGACGATGCTGGCGGCATTCTTCTCCTCCTGCGTTCAAGAGGGGGCTTCTTGATTCTGTCGCAGACGCGAGACCCGAATGGCAAGCCGGCTTGGCTTCGGGTAGCTGAAGCTGCCGATCAGGAGAAAGCCGACGCTATCGTGAACCGCGCGCGTCGGAGTGACCCCGATCTTTGGGTGATAGAGTTCGAGGCGCCCGATGGTCTGCCGCCCTTCGAGGCAAAGATGCTGTAAATGACAGTCAACTTCAATATCCAGCGGTAGCCATTATTGTTTAAGAAAATCCTCGAGGACTGCCACCACAGTATCTGGCTGTTCCGCATGCAGCCAATGACCGGCATTCGGTATCGTCCTAATGAGCGCATGTGGAAATCTGGTGCGGATCTCGGTTGCGGCGCCTGCTGAAACATAATCTGATTTATCGCCATGGATAAATAGGGCGCGACCCATGTATGGCTTGCACGGTTTAGGGTCTTGCCACCCCGTCAAATTCGGCATGGCCGCCTCAATGGCGTCGAGATCAATGCGCCAGTACGGCGCTTCACCCGGGACGAGGTTCTGGAGCAAAAAGCCGCGCAGCCCGGGATCCGGGATCCTAGAAGCCAATGTCGTGTCCGCTTCCCGCCGGGTAAGGCCGGGATGAAGGTCAATCGTGCGGAGCGCGTCAATCACCCCATCGGCCGAATTGCCATGATCCGGCGGGTATGCGACCGGAGCAATATCCATCACAGCTAGGCTTGCTACCCGTTCGGGTGCGCGCAGCGCCGCCATCATTGCGATTTTGCCACCCACCGAATGACCAATAAGCGTGGCTTGCGTGATTCCAAACTGATCAAGAGTTTCAAACACATCATCGGCCATCGTTGCATACTGCATATCCGGTGCATGAGAACTGGCGCCGTGATTCCGTATGTCAAGAGAAACGGTTCTCCACGATTGTGCCAGCGCGCGACCGATCACGCCAAGGCTTCGAGCACTGCCATAAAGACCGTGCAGAAGTACAACCGGCTTGCGATCATCCTGAATGGTAGCATTGAGTATCATTGGCGGACCACCCTAGGCGATAGCAAGCGCGGTATCAAGTTTGAGCGCCAAATCGTTTCGGCTTGCATCATCCCTGATTTCGCGGAGGTTTCGCGGCGTTCGGATGACTTCACCACGTGCAGACGCACTCGATTAAACTGGGTATTCCGCTGGTCCCAGGTCGGCGGGTTTCCTTTACTCCCGGTTTTGCCGGGCTGAGAGGCCGGGCACGGCGTTACCCCTTGAAGCCGCGCAGGGACATGGTGGCAGAACAGCGCGTCGGAGAAATATCAAAATCTGCTTGTTAGTGGTTTCAAATTGATGCCGAACTGAAGTGCGATATGTGGGGGCTGGGCTCCTGATGCTAATCGGCGCCGGGCTCGAAAATGGATTTGGTAGTCGTTTTGGTGGATTGCCCAGCTTTTATCGCAGGATGCTGCTGCCCTTGTGCTGCATTGCATTCGAGCCTGTTGAGAAGGCGGCGAGATCGTGTCAATACGGGTCTGTGTAGACGGTTATGCTGCGATTCAATAAATCGCATGCGTGTTGAACGTAGCGGCCTTAGGTTTGGTCGGCTGGTGGTTTTCCCAAGGTCGGCTTTGAAAGTACGGTATCGATGAAGCTTGAAATCTCTCGTCGTGCCCTGCTGGGTGCTGTGGCTTTCCCTGCGGCCGGATTGGCGGTTCCAACACTACGTCCACCAATTGCCATCGTCATGGATTCAGGGGGCGCAACGGTGTCGATTATCGACATGACGACACGGAAAGTGGTGCGTAAGGAACCGACGTTGCGTGAACCGAGCCACTGGGCGCTTGCACCCGACCGCCAGCGGCTACTGGTGTCTGATGCCGCTGGTAATGCGATTTTCTTTTTTGACCCCGCTACCGGTAAAGAGATGAGCCACGTCTTGATTCCGGATCCGTACCAGCTGTGGTACAGTCCAGACGGCCGGTACCTTGGCGTTAACGCTCTGCGCCTAAACCACGTCGATCTGTACCACGCGGATAGGCTGACACTCGCTAAGCGTTTTCGCACCGGTTCAATGCCGAGTCACTTATCATACTCTCCCGATTCCAGATGGATGTTCAATTCCCTTCAGGGCGCGAATGCACTTGCATCATTTGATCTTCTAGACCTTAGGGCGCGCTGGAGCGTCCCCGTCGGCAGCGCCCCAGCCGGCGTGATGTGGCATGAAGGGCTTGTGCTTGTCGCCATCATGGGTAGCAACCACGTTGCGGTGGTTGATCCGCGTGACGGCCGAGTGCGTCGTCGGGTCGTTACCGACCGAGGCCCACACAACCTATTCCTAGCGCCAGACCGTGCGCACATCGTCGTGACGAACCGTGTGGCTGGCTCGCTGTCAGTCTTGGATGCGAAGACGCTCGCGGTCGTCGCTCGCGTGGCGATGCCGGGGGGACCAGATGATCTCTGTTTTGCGCCAGACGGTAAATTGTGGATCGCCCTTCGTTTTGCGTCAGAGGTTGCCGTGTTTGAGCCACGAACGGGAAGTATCGACAGGATTCCGGTTGGCCGTTCCCCTCACGGGATTTTTGTTTCAACATTACTAACCGATGCGCCGGCACTGGCGGCGATGCGGCTCGCTTAATGATGATCTCGGGCCATCCATTCAATGATCTTGCCGGTTGGATCGAGCAGATGGCAGTTCTACCCGTTCTATACCGATTCGGTCTGATGCAATGGAGCGAGCTCTCTTTCGGTTGGACGCTTGTAGCGCTCTATGGTCTGTTTCAGATGCTCCTGTGTTACGCAATTTGCATACCATTGGAACGCCGCTTCCCGATCGAGCGCTGGGAGAGCCGGAAGCCGATTTTGACCGATGTCCTTTACACGGCCATTGCGAGGATAGGCATCCTGCCGATTACAACTTTTGTTGTGTTCTATACATTGCAAACCCGGCTTGATGGTTTTTTGGCGGATCACGGATATGCGCCGCCAATGCTGGAAACCATTTTTCCCCTGCTGTTCGGTCACCCCATCGTTACCTTCTTCATTTATGCATTGGTATTGGACTTTGCCGACTACTGGCGGCATCGTTTGTCCCATCGCTTCGGGATCTGGTATGCTCTGCATGCGGTGCATCACTCCCAGCGGCAGATGACAGTCTGGTCAGACGACCGCAATCACGTTCTCGATGACGCCGCCGGGTTCCTTTGGTTCATGGTTGTGGGCCTTTTGATTGGTATTCCGCCGATGCAGTTCCCTGTCCTGGTGCTGGCGCTGCGCTTTGTCGAAAGCTTCAGCCACGCCAACATAAAGATGGGGTTCGGCCGCCTTGGGGAGCGGCTAGTAGTGTCGCCCCGCTTTCATCGCGCGCATCACGGCCTGTTTGCTGCAGGTAGCACGTCTGTTAACTATGGGGCTGTTTTCCCAGTTTGGGACATCCTGTTTCACACCGCGGATTTTTCGAGTGATTTCCCCGCGACCGGTGATATCGGGGCACCGGAGACAATGGTCAGCGGCGGTTATCTTGTCCAGCAATGGTCAGGGCTGCTCCACGTGCTAAATGCATTGCGCTCCTGATGCTAGGCAAGCTGTTGATTATGGTATAATGGCATTTGCACGGCGCTTTTCTGTTGTGGTTGCTCGTGCCTTTTCGCGCTTGCGCGTTCGACACTTCCCCCAGTTGAAGAGTTCCAATGGTCCGCAGCGTGCGGATCGCCGTGTTTTATGGAGAGTGACGAATGGCTACGGGTACCGTAAAATGGTTCAACGCGACCAAGGGCTATGGCTTTATCCAGCCGGATGATGGCTCGAAGGACGTTTTTGTGCATATTTCGGCAGTCCAACGTGCTGGGATTGGCCGCCTCAACGAGGGCCAGCGGGTTTCGTACGAGCCTCAGCGAGGCCAGCAAGGCAAAATTTCTGCGGAGAACCTGAAGGCTGCCTGAAATCGGAGTGGCCTCAAACGATGAAAAGCGCCGCCTTCGGGCGGCGTTTTTTTTGATGGTGTGCTTAGCATTGTTCCTAATTCTTTCGAATATGGCAGTGACTGGCTATATCCGGTGTTGTGTTCGGTGTGTTCACGCAGGTGAGCCTTGAGATCATCTGTGCGCGCAGGTGATGAGTGATCTATCCTAGTGTCGGCCTGCCCGGCATTTCGGAGCGTAAAAGGCTGAACGCTCAGGGCCTTTCGGTATCGGTCGCGACGTGCAGCAAAGGATCTCTATCGTTTTCAGTCACCGCCGGATGCTTCATCGGCATTGGTTACCGCGCGGTTCGTCCGGAAGCCATGTTCCCGTAGCTTTTGGAAGACAACGTACAGGAGGGGGATAACAAAGATCCCAACGGCACTTGCTGCAATCATTCCGGCGAACACCGGCGTGCCAAGAGAGCGTCGACTAATTTGAGCTGCCCCAGTCGCAACGACAAGCGGGATCAGTCCAGCGACAAACGCGATCGGAA
>JAJZBH010000128.1 GCA_021799015.1 Pseudomonadota bacterium | reverse complement strand
CCCTTGCAAAGCCAAACCGCTCCTGACCAATCGACCGCTGGGCCACCCGCTGCTCTCCACCCTGGAAGGCCAATAGAATCAGCAATAAACGCACCTGTCCACGTCCACCCGCACACAGGTCTCCTGGTTCGCCTGTCTTTTGGCGTTGTCGCTAGAATAGTCTTAACGGTATTGTGGGGCTGGGTCAGCGGCATCAAGGAGTGTCCAATGCTTGTGCAGGAGAGCAATCTTGTTAAAAACGGTGGCGAGGTCCGTCATTTCCTGGTCAAGCCTATGCGACATGGCGAGCGAGCCGTGTGATGGTTCACCCGAGATAAGTCGCGCTCCCGCTGAAACTCGCAACCAACCGATAATTTTGCCATGTTCGTTGGGTAACGCAACCGGCTGGCCGATATGGCATATTTTTGCGGCGAGTTGCTGTTCGTCGGCGGTTTCGAATAATGTCGAGCAATCGGCATTCAGCCAACGATACAGTTTGCGCGCTGCGTCGAGATCAAGAAATGTTTGTGGAACCGCAGGGGACCGCACAGCGAAGGCGAACATAGTGCGCAATGTGTCCCAACCTTCACCTTCGCGGGCAGGCCCGGGTACATCATGGAGCATGAATATAGAATGTGCCCGGATGGCTTGCTCAACCACCATAGTGAATCGGGTGATGACCGTACGCTTTTGTATTTCTGTCGTGCTTGCGAACGCATGATATTCTGCCAAGGCTGCGTGCCAACGGAGCAGGAGGCCGTAATTGGCGCTAGGCGGCAAAGAGCGAGCAACAACTGCGTTCGAAGGCCACTCAGCGCGCCCGAAATAGGCCTTCAACCCGGCCGGTAGCCGGCCTGACAATAACCGTTTCGAAACCGACCGAGAAATCAATGCGGCCCCGGCAAACGGAGGACCTGTTAGAAATTTTGATCCAGTAATTTGTACCGTTGAGTCCAACTCGAGGTATGCCTTGATTCGGTCTGGGGCTAGGCGTAGCTGGCAAGCATCGACTACGATATCGAGCGACAAACCAAACCGTTTCCGCAAGTCGCGCAGTAGCTTTAGCGATGGTGCCAAAAGGCCAGTTTTTGACAGGTCTAGCGCATGAAAAATGATTCGCCGGCCAGCTCGAGCTGCTTCCGTGGCCGCGGCAACAATGTCTGCGTGGATGTCTTCTTGTGCCCGAATATTCCCTGTTGTAGTTCGCAGCGGGATCGAGATAAGAATCGTGTCATCCCTAAATCCTTCTATGGGATTGGCACGGGCCACATCGCACCCGTTTGCGGTATCAATCGCGAAATGCCGCCCACTCGCGGCCATTGGAACGCCACTACCGGTCTCCTCCGGCGCAAGGAGTATGGTGGTGATCGGAATCGCCGCGTTTGGAAGGTGACCAAGCGCCAAAGCCAGAAGTTCGCTGTCGGTTCCAGATGCAGCCAGAACTACAGTACCACCACTCGGGACTCCAAAAGCTTCCGCGATTGCATCCCGGACGAAGCCTGCTTCGACGTAAATCGGCGTGTAATCGCCGGCGAGGAGCGCCGCCCCCGTTACTCGCAGACGCGCTTTGTCAGATGCCTCATACCCACGCTCGGATATGGATGACGCTGTTGAGGACGCAAACGTGATGGCCCACGGGCGGGGCCGGTGACTGCATCCGTATCCGTTTAGATCCGTCTGCGGGTCGCGCCAGAGGCGGATGTCGCCGCCAGTCTCCATGATAGTTTCGGATGTACCAAGCATTGACCAAAGGGTAATGATACGGGCTGCTGCACCGGGTGGCAGCGTCAAGGGCGCTCCCAAGCAATTCCGTGCTAATGCGGCCCAGGCCAATTCCAGGACGTCGGACGTTGGCGGCACATCACTTGCCATCGCGGTGAGCCATCCCAGCTGCTCACTTATGTCGATATGTTCAGCCATCGTAAACTGGGCAGCTGCTCGCGCCGCGGCTAATCCCGCCAAGGGCGCTGATACACCAGAACCGATTAATTCAGCCCACTCGCCAACCAATCGCGCTGCAATTAGACGCTCGTCCCAGTTGAGTTTCTCATTAATTACAATATTGCAAGGCGGCTCGATAAAAAAGAAGCCGGCGCACGCGCCAAAAGTCCATGACCGTTGGCGGAGCGGCCAGAACGCGACGTCATGCGTAATTCGGGCATGAATCTGGGCGCTCATGCCGTAATGCGAGCAAGGACTCGACGTACCGAGGGGGGTAGGTTGATCTTTCATAAATAGTCTATAGCCGGTTTATGCGAGCGCTAGAAAGTTAGCGGAGTCGACCCAACGGGCCGAAACCTTTCGTGGAGCGCGGGAGGAGGAACAAAGGCTGCGTAAACTGGCCGTTTGGTGTGAAAAATCCTCCGTTGCTAGATGGACTGGTGTACGATGAAATGTCCACGGCACACGAGGGATCCAAAAAAGATAGCCGATAGATCACCGGACGGTTAAGATTGCCACTTCGGTACGCCTCTAACTTGGGTTGGGGATTGCCAGGCCCGTGTTTCTGGGCATTGATGATCCCAAACTTGGTTGCACAGCAGCAACCAGGAAAAAGTGAAGTCAGGATTGGTCAATATGCACGTTCTCTCCAATAATGTTTGGCCGGCCGGCCGCATCAAACTCCAGGGATGAACATTCGTTTTTTCGCCAGCGTCCTTGGAGGGGTTGGGTTGGTGGAAACCGAAGCTAAGCGAGCGATGAAGTGGTAGAGGTTCCCTGGACACACGTTTCAGCGCAAATCAGCTAAAAAGCGCCCACCATCCCACGCGCGTTGGGAGCTCCCCATTGGCGAGGTCGCAATTCAAGGGGGGCATTGTGGGCAATGCCGGCATTGCGACGCCGCCTTGAAGTGTCAGCGATACAGCCGTGCCGAATGTATGTTGTCGAGCAGGTTGGAGGCCAAGCCCGATTGAAACAGTTGCCTGGGGCTTTGAGGAGACCCAAGGGCTTGTTAGCCGATCGTGGCACTGAAGCCGGCGCAGACGTTGTGACCCGGCGGTGCGCTGCGGGTAGAGACGTCTCAGGCCGCATAGCCAGCCGACGCAGGTCACCTCGGCTGTGATAGCCCATGAGCGGTAGAAATTGTGTCATCAAGCAGGATGAGGGCGTGAAACTGCATTGATGGGCGGAGCGGACCTGTTGCCGAGTACACGTAGGGCGTTTACAATCACGGCGACGTCAATCACCTCCTGCAACAATGCGCCAGCCACAGGCGGGAGATATCCTAGACCCGCGCACACCATCGCCGCGAATGACAGCCCCATGCCAGCCGCAATGGATTGGATAGCGATTTGTCTTGCACGCCTGGCAATCACCACCGCCTCGACCACCCGGTCAAGACGATCAATCATCAGCACAACGTCAGCTGCTTCAGCTGCTGCTGCTGTTCCCCGCGCGCCCATTGCCACACCAATATCCGCAGCTGCTAAGGCTGGCGCATCATTGATGCCGTCACCGATCATCATGGTTGTGCCAATACGTCGTTCGGCCTGCGTCAAGGCAATCTTGTCACTAGGTGACAATTCAGGATAGACCGCATCCAGCCTGAGGCGCGCACCGATCTTTTGTGCAGGTTCGCGGCGATCTCCTGTGAGCATAACCAAGCGCTTGAAACCGACCCGTCGCAACGCAAGTATCGCGTTCGCCGCATCAGGGCGTTCCGTATCAGTTAGGAGCAAAACCCCGACCAACCGACTATCCACAGCAACCCAGCATGCCGCCGCCGCGAGCCGTGCTTGCCGAGCGATTGCACCATATGCTGGCACAGCGATCCCGGCAGCCGTCAGAAACGCTGCACTACCAACGATGACACTTAGGCCGTCGACCGTTCCAATTACCCCCCTGCCGTGGGTCTCGCTGAATTTCGTCGGTACGCTCAATGATCCGCGCACACTGCCCGCCCGAGAGATGGCGATAGCGACCGTATGTTGCGATAGTTGTTCGAGAGAGGCAGCAAGGTGCAGACTCATATCGGCACTACAACCTCCTAAGGTTAGGATGTTGGTAACCTGAGGGGATCCGGTAGTGAGCGTCCCTGTCTTATCGAAAAGGGCAACGTTTGCGCGCGAAAGTCGTTCTAGCGCACCTCCTCCTTTGATGATTACTCCACGCTTCGCTGCGCGGGAAATTCCGCAGATTAATGCAACTGGTGTTGCTAGGATCAACGGGCAAGGCGTCGCCACTACAAGCACCGCGAGTGCCCGCACCGGATCGTTGGTCCAGACCCAAGCAACAAAGCAAGAAACCAAGGTGACGCCGAGAAATCCAAGCGCCCAACGATCAGCAAGGCGTGCCATCGGTGGGCGTTCGCGCTCTGCAGTCTGAACTAAGCGGATTATTGCGGCGTACGTACTGTGCTCAGCGGTCGCTGTGCTACGCATTGTAAAAGGCCCGTCCTGATTCAACACGCCGCTTCGAATCGCTTGACCATCATGTCGCGTAACCGGAAGAGCTTCACCGGTCAGTGCCGATTCGTCCAGTACTGCTGGCCCTTGCTCGACGGTTCCATCAACGGGAACGATTTCTCCTGGTTTAACCAGCAGTAGATCGCCAATTGCCACCGCGCTGATTGGGATATCGATTATAACGCCTCCGCTGAGTCGGTGGCTGCTGACAGGAGTTCGCGACACCAGAGCTGCAAGCTCTCGGCGTGCCTTCGAGTTGGCATACTCTTCAAGGGAATTGCCGCCTGCGACCATCGCAGCGATGATAATACCAGCCAGGAGATGGTTAAGAGCGATTGATGCCACGATCGCAAGCAGTGCGATTAAGTCAACGCCAAACGCGCCTCGCCGCATCCCGTTTACAAAATCAAGAAGGACACTTAGTGCTACGATGACTGCTGGCACGATCCAAGCAACTCTAGGCACATTTGGCAAGGCGAATACCTGCCCGATAAAGCCAGCAATCAGACCGGCCGTGACCACCCCGAGGATTATTATTCGAAAATATTTGCGCAGTAACATTAGCAGGCGTTCGACCGATGACTGAACATAGGAATATCCCTGTGAGTGCGTATGGCCGAACAGCGTCCCGATACCATTGTCACGGTCATAGCCAGAGCCCCCTCAGAACTTTACCCAAATCGCGGGCTTAACCAGCTTGCATCATCGATGTGAGCGTTAATCAGGTCCAGAAAGACAAGCAACAAAACCGCCCCCGATGCAATGGCCTGTATCCTCATATTCGAAGGTGCGTCAAAAATCATGAGACTCAAAACCAATGCCGTGGCGGCGCGAGCAGTGAACACATCTGCTGAGGTCAGGGCGGCCATTATGAGCCGCGCAGCCGATACGTCGAATATACGTAACTCCTCGCGTGCATGTGCTGCCACGCAGTCTTGGACCATAAGTTGACGAGCAACTTCTTCGGGCAGAGTGCATTCGAGGCTGTGCGAGACATGGCATTGCGCCAACTCAGTGGGCTCCGATTCTGGATGTTCGGAAATCTCCTTTGCCCCACCCCCGACATCCGCCCGTTCGGCATCGTGTTTTGGGCTAACCGAGATAGATTTGCCTGTTACAATCAACATCGAGTCAGCAATGAGACTATCGGTTCCCGTGGCGCCAATGGTTTTAGTGCTGCTGCCCGTGGCTACAACGCCCAGCACTAGGAGGGAAATCGAGATTATTCCAACATTGGTGCCCGTTGCCACCACCTAGGTTCACTTCACCGCCATCGCCTGCAATCTCAAACGGATTCTCAACATTCTCGCCACAGCACCCTGATCGCCCCCAAACACCACGCAACCACCCCGACAACACCACCAGCTGAACCTCAACCAGCATCAACGACGAAGATTCCAGCAGTTAAACCTACCCGCACACAGGTTTCCCAGTATCTTGGCGTGCCAGCTTTTGATGACTGAAAACCGGAATGAGCTGCGCTGCGAATTTGGGCACCTGAAGGTAGTTATGGTCGTTTGCACCTAATCCTTGGAAGGTAAAACCGGCGTCATAGGGTGCACACCGCGTTGGGCACGCTGACGGAGAAGATGGTCTGCTAGTACGCAGGCCATCATTGCTTCGCCAACGGGCACCGCACGGATGCCTACGCAGGGGTCATGGCGGCCTGTGGTTTTGATTTCGACGTCGGTCCCGGAGGCGTCAACACTGCGCAGGGGCGTGAGTAATGAACTCGTCGGTTTCACAGCGAATCGCACGATGATCGGTTGGCCTGTTGAGATGCCACCCAGCACACCGCCAGCATGATTGCTGAGAAAATGCACCGAGCCATCTGAGTTCATCCGCATCTCATCAGCGTTTTGCTCACCGCGCAGCGCCGCTGTCGCGAACCCGTCGCCGAGTTCAACTCCCTTTACCGCGTTAATGCTCATCATGGCGCTCGCGAGATCGGCGTCAAGCTTTCCATACACGGGGGCCCCGAGTCCTGGCGGGACACCTTCAGCAACGATCTCGACGATCGCGCCTATGGAGCTTCCTGCTTTCCTAACAGCATCTAATTGCTCGGCCCATAAAGCGGCGGCGATTGCATCTGGGCAAAAAAATGCGTTCCGCTCCGTCTGGTTCCAGTCGAAACGTGCGCGGTCAATCGGCTGGGTGCCCATTTGAATTAGGGCACCTCGAATTGTGATTGAATTTCCAAGTACCTTGCGAGCGATTGCGCCCGCGGCAACGCGCATTGCGGTTTCACGCGCCGAAGATCGCCCGCCGCCGCGTGGGTCGCGGATTCCGTATTTCCAGAGGTAGGTGAGGTCGGCATGGCCGGGCCGAAACTGATTGGCGATACTGCCGTAATCTCGTGAGCGTTGGTCAACGTTTTCAATGAGAAGTGCGATCGGTGTTCCCGTCGTCCGACCTTCAAAAACTCCTGATAGAATTCGAACGTGATCTGGTTCTTGGCGCTGGGTGGTGAAGCGCGACTGACCGGGACGCCTGCGATCCAGGAAAGGCTGAATGTCCCCTTCGCTAAGCGGCATGAGCGAAGGGGTGCCGTCGATCACGCAACCGATGGCGGGACCGTGGCTTTCACCCCAAGTGGTGACGCGAAACATTGTACCGAAGGTATTATAAGACATGGATGGATCCCTTATAGGCGGATTATTATGACGGCCAAAGACCTTTCCAGGCACCCATGCGGATTCCGGAAGCTACTTGGCTGTTGCAATTGTTCTGACGCAGATGCTCTTATTGTAGGCCTCCTTGTGTTGCCCGGGGGGGGGGGGGGGGGGC
>JAJZBH010000127.1 GCA_021799015.1 Pseudomonadota bacterium | reverse complement strand
TGAGCAGCCTGGTATAAGGCGGTGGATCCGCTCCTCTGGCGCCCTGGAATATGGGGGCAGTGCATCGATTTCCAATCAAAACAGGCTGATGATGCCAGGCGTCCGCCGCGATCAGATCGATGGAATTCCAACTGCGCCTGGGAAAGGTACCTGCCAATACCCGTGACCCGTTGCACTGCCGCGAGCCTACACCAGATAACCGAGCCGTAGAGACAGCGCCTAGATTTTTCCGTTTGCAACGCTTGCATGACGCTCCCGCGCGCCAAGATTCGTTGCGCATCTCCGGCCGTTAGTTTGTTCCATGACCGTTAACGATGGCTAGCTTGGCCATAACATCATGATAATCGGTGCTTTGTTCGCGATCAAACCATAATGGCCCGTCGACAAAGTCCTTGAGAAACTCGATCAGCGGCAACAGCGGCAACCCGAGAATTGTAAAGAAATTGCCCTGGACATGCTTAAATAGATTTCCTGCCCGAGACTCCAGCCTGTATGCACCCACACTCGCCAACAGAGCCGTGCCTTCCGCCGCAACGTAATCGTCAATGAATGCGTCCGACAGGTCGCGCATCACGAGCTGCGGCACCTCGACACAGCTCCACAGAATCTTGTCTCCTCGTGCACAACACACGGCAGTAGGCAGCAGATGGGCACGCCCACGCAAAAAGCGGATGTGCGCGGCTGCTTCAGCCAGGCTAGACGGCTTGTCGAGCCAAACGCCGTCACACTCCAGAACTTGGTCAGCACCGACCACCGTCGCATCAGGGTAGCGCAATGCGACATCAAGCGCCTTGGCACGTGCCAACGCCGCAGCAGCCGCTTCCGCGGATTGCTCCCTTTCCCGATACGATCGCTTGACAGCCGCCTCGTCAACCTCCGGCGCAATCGTTTCAAATTCCAGACCAGCTTGTCGGAACATAGCCCGGCGAGACGCCGAAGTACTGGCCAAGATAAGCAAATCAGAATCCTTCAAGCACGATCTTGCCATGCATCGTGCCTGCTTCGATTTCTGCGTGCGCACGGCGGAGATTCTCCGCGTTGATCAGCCCAAAATGCCGCGTCATGGTACTGTGCAGTACGCCCTGGTCAATCAGTCGGCCGACGGTGTCGAGGATGCGATGCTGCTCGATCATCCGAGGACTCTGGTGCAGCGACGGAGAAAACATGTATTCCGTATGCAGAGATCCCGATCTCTGAAACAGCTCGCCCACATCCAGCGGAGATGATGGTTCAATGATGCCGATCTCTCCCTCGGGTGCCAGCATTCTGTTGAGCGCCCGCCAGTGCTGCTCAATGTGATTGGTGCAGAAGATGTATCGCGGCGCATCGACGGCAAGCGACCCCAGTTGCGCCGCCATGTCGTGAGTATGATCGATCACGTGATGGGCGCCGAGAGCTTTGCACCAATCACGCGTTTCCGGACGCGACGCTGTCGCCACGACCGTCAGCCCGGTCAGGCGCGCGACCAATTGAATCGCCATAGAACCGACGCCCCCAGCGCCACCGACTATCAGGATCGTATCACGATGAGTGCGATCCCGCACCAGTCGGAACCGGTCGAAAAGCATCTCCCAAGCTGTCAACGTGGTAAGCGGCAGTGCTGCAGCTTCCGCAAAGTTCAGCCGATGCGGTTTTCGGGCAACGATTCTTTCGTCGACACACTGAAATTCAGCATTACTGCCCGGGCGGTCGATCGTCCCCGCGTAGTAGACCTCGTCGCCGATACCGAACTGCGTCACCTCAGTGCCTACCGCCCGTACCACCCCTGCCGCATCAAAGCCTAGTATCCGTGGCTCACCCAATGGCTCGTTCTGTCGCCTCACCTTGGTATCCACCGGATTGACCGACACGGCCCGCACCGCCACAAGAACATCGCGTCGGCGCGGGCTTGGTTCTGTAACATCGATATCGATCAGCGCGTCATCGGCAACAACCGGACGAGCATGGGTGAAGGCGACAGCTTTCATCAGAGGGTACTCCTAACTCCTGTCGGGGAGAATGCATCGGATCATCCGATCCGCAACAAGAATTGGCCGTGTTGTGCAAGCCAGTCTGTGGCGGCGTTCCGGTGGGGGGTCAAACGTTCGGTCACGGCCCAGAAGGCATGGCCGTGATTCATCTCCCGCAAATGAGCAACTTCGTGGCTGATTACATAATCCTGAACAAAATCCGGGGCCATTATTAAGCGCCAGCAGAACATGAGCGAGCCATCCGGCGTACAGCTGCCCCAACGCGAAACCGTGTCTTTGATCCGGATGCGTGTCGGCCGCCTTCCAATTGCCTCAGCCTTTGCAAGGGCTCGGCGAAAGAATCGCCTTTTTGCCATTGCCACAAGCGCATCGCGCACCCGCCGTGGAAGAAATACCTGCTCCCCCCCCACGATTATCGTTCCTGCCGCGATCAAGGGACTCCCCCGAAACGAAAGATCATGGATAATTCGATGTGGGATGCCCGAAATCGGCACGGTGCCGCCCGCCACGAACCTATGTTGCGAGGGAAGTGCCTCAAGCTTGGCCGCGACCCATCCTTCATGCGCCCGCAGCAATGCCATACCGGAGCGGCGGGAAGCGCGCGGCGGTAAAGTAATTACGATTTGACCGTCAGATGGGTTAATCCGGAGCGCAACGCGTCGTGCCCGCGCGTTCCGCCGCCAGCGCAAAGCAGCCTTCCGCCCTCCGACGATGATATGTTCCAGGTCAGAACGTTCCGTTACCATCATGAACCGCTCCGCCGCGGTCTTGATGGCACATCGAGGCCCGGCCACTCGACCAGGTGATGCTCCAGATCGCCTGCATAGTCCTCGCTTATGACCCGAGATACCACAGCTGCACCCGCCGTGAAAACAGTGGAAGGGTCGCCCGTAATCAGTGGGTGCCACGACGGTAAGTCACGGCCCTCCGCCAGTCGCCGATAGGCGCAGGAAGGCGGCAGCCAATCGACCCCAACGAGCGTATCGGGGCGGAGCGTAACACAGTCGGCGACCCGTGCTCGTCGATTCCTATAATCATGGCATCGGCACGTTCTGAGATCGAGCAACCGGCACGCAACGTTCGTAAACGCCAACGCACCGGTTTCTTCGTCCCGTAATTTGTGCAAACAGCACCTGCCACACCCATCACACAATGATTCCCATTCGGCCTCACTCATCTGATCAAGGCGTTTGGCCTGCCAAAAAGGTGGCGGGTCGGCATCAGCCATTTGCGTGCATCTCTATCATGATATCGGCTACACCACTCTCAGGAAAGGGAATTATCCCCCGTAACGCGACAGCATTGCCCGTAGAGGGTTAGCGCCTGGATTACTTGCCGCCATGTTCACGACGATCTGTCGCGGGTCAACCTGTTGACCATAATATTGCTGGTCCATGGCCACATTATTCGAGAATACTGAACCTGAAAGCGATACCCCCCCATATAGGCCGCGGGATTTGCTGAATGTAATGATATCCGCTCCCAACGCAGTCCCAGTAGCACCTCCGATCCCGGCCCCCAATGTTGCGACCGACAACCCAGCGTTGGCACCAAACTTGAATTGGCTATTAAGGAAAGCATTAAGCGCCGTCTCATTCATGAGCAACACGAGAACCTCAGCATCCTGTGCGCCAATTTGAAGCCCGAAACTGCCCCCCCCCATGGAGTAGAATGCCGGGTCAGACCATGATCCATTCGCGGCACGAGAGGCAAGCACACAATCCCCTCCTTCACCGCCAATAAAAAAGCCGGCCTTAAAAATGCGTGGGCATACAACAACAGCCTTGGCCCGGCGGAGAAACTGGGAAGCTTGATTACCTTCAGCACCAGAGCCAAGCATTGTTTCAACTGTGAGCGTTGACCGGTCCACCAGGACCTGGGCGCTATTGGCAGCATCGGCGCCGGTCGAGCAGGCTGTCAACGGTAGGGCAAACAGTGCGAATGCCAACCCAAATCTGTACACCTTCCTCCCGGCAAATCGACGAATCGCGTTGGTACCCACCATAGCCTTCTCCTTCGGTTCTGTTCCCGGTTAATCCCGTTTATCACTGCTCCGACATTATGCGGCAACCAAGGCTCGATTATTCAAGTGAATGAATGTTCATTCAGCATTACAATACGCCAGCCTCGCGCGTGATATTCAAGCATCGTTATCGACAAATTCTCGATCGCGATGCTTAGGGCCTGATTAGCGGTAAGATCGATCGCGTGCGCGACGGCCGCCCGTATCGCACCGCCATGCGAGATCGCGACAACATCACCGCCCAAATGAGACTGCGCTCGCCGTTCCAGTGCGGCACCGACTCTCCAGCGCAACTGTGAAAAGCTTTCGCCGCCAGGGGGCGTCGCATCTCCGGCAACCGGCCAAAATGGATGGGCCATGCTGTCTGCCGCCAATTCGACCATTGGGCGTCCCTCCCAGTCACCAAAATTCTGCTCGATCAAGTCCGGTTCGACTTCAGGCTCTAGCACGCCGTAGCCCGCATTCATGATAGCTTCTGCCGTTCGTTTCGTTCGTGACAATGGTGTAATTAGCCACCGCGCACCGCGAGGTAAACTCGAGCCAAGATACGCATAGCGACCGGCATCCAAAATCAACCTTTCAGCACATAGCGGTACGTCACGTTGGCCATATAAAACTGCCAGTGCTTCGCGCGCGACTGTTGCATGCCGGATCAGCCAGAACCGGGTAAGTTTTGAATGCATGACCATGAAGCAAGAAACGCCTTATTCACCGATCGAAATCAAGGAGCCATTTCGGCGCGCGGCGCGGAACTGGGCTGCAAAAACCATGATCGCCAGTACCGTCCAAACCGCGTTCAAACCGAATGATGCCGCGATTTCCGCCCACCGAATGTGGCGCTCCAACAGCAGCCCGCGCATTCCGGAAAAAATATGCGCGGCCGGCAGAGCAAGAGCGATCGGTTGCAGCCAGGCGGGCAGTATCCGTACCGGATAGAATACACATGCGATCGGCGTAACACCAAATGCAAGTGTCCAAGCCAACGCTTCTGCCGAGGCCCCGTAACGAAACAGAAGAGCCACAACGCCCAACGCCATCCACCAACCCATCAGAAACAATGCGGCAATCAGCAGCAGCAACGCCATTCCTAAACTGAACAAATTGAAATCGTACAGGAATGCCGCCAATGCCACTGCCGGTGTGAGACCGACGAGAGCCCGCATCGCAGACACTACCAGCAAGGCCATAACCAGTTCACCTGGCCGCAAGGGGCTGACAAAAATATGGCCGAGGTTGCGAGACCAGATCTCTTCAAGAAAGGAAATTGTCACGCCCATCTGTACCCGGAGCGCCAGCTCCCAGAGCAAGACCCCACCAATCAACGCAGCTCCCAGGGCAATACCAGAATTTTGCTGAGGACGGGCGACGAATTCTGCCGTAAAACCCCAGATTAGCAGTTCGAGTGTCGGCCAATATCCAAGCTCGAGCAGCCGCGGCCAAGAGCGCCGATATAGGCATATGTGGCGATAAACCAACCCCCAGATCCGACGCGAAGCGGGAATCATTGAGGATCCCCCTCTCGGGCACGAGCAATCGCCAGAAACACGGCTTCAAGATCACCTCGCCCATAGCGGTCGATCAGCGCCTGCGGTGCTCCACGCTCAACGATCCGCCCTTGTTTCATCATCAATACGGCCGAACATAGGCGTTCAACCTCAGCCATGTTATGCGACGCGAGTAGAATCGTTGCTCCGCTTGCAGCACGATAGGCCTCCAGGCGGCCACGCATGTAATCAGCCGTGTCAGGGTCCAGACTCGCTGTCGGCTCGTCAAGCAAGAGCAGCGCCGGCCGGTTAATTAGAGCCTTAGCCAGAGCTACCCGCGTTTTCTGTCCCGAAGACAACGTGCCAACCTGGCGGTCGAGTAAGGCGCCAATCATGAACTCTTCCGCGAGTTCCCTGATACGTCTGCCTAGATCAGGGACGTTGTATAAGTTGCCGTACACGCGCAAGTTTTCTGCCACAGTCAAGCGCATCGGCAAAGCCACGTAAGGGGAAGAATAATTCATGCGCGCGAGCGCAGCGAAGCGCTGCCGCGCCATGTTATGGCCGAGCACGGTGATAGAGCCGGAATCCGGAACCAGAATTCCAAGCAGCATCGAGATTGTTGTGGTCTTGCCCGCGCCGTTGCCTCCGAGCAGCCCCGTGGTGGCCCCCTCGGGTACGCTGAATGAAATATCGTCCACCGCCCGCAGTGTGCCGAAGCACTTAACCAGACGAGTTACTTCGATCGCACCCATCCTTCCTCGCATAGGACCTTATAAAATCACGCAGGCGTGAAAGACGAGGTCATGATCCCCAACATCGGTTCAACCCAGCTCGGCATATGTACGCTTGTCGCGTTGACTCCCCTATGGCAAGGCACCCCGATGCACACGAAACACGAACGGACTTCGCCTGAAGCGGTGAGCGAATGGATCGCTACGCTGAAAGACCGGGAAGCTCTGGTCGATCTCGATCGGCGTTTCTGCCACGATCTGGCCCAACACAACTCAGATCTTCTTTCCCGCCTGATGAGTGCACGCGCAACCCCTTCGTCTCTCGACCGTAAGACCGAAGCACAGCTGATCATCGATCTTGCCCCACATCTCAGCGATTTCCTGGGAGCTTGGTTCGGGATTGAGCACGAAATCATGTCTATCCGTGCAGCAACCGCCGCGCGCGATGCCGTCCGTGAGGTCAAGCGTAATTTCGTTCAGCGACAAGCTGTGAAGTCGTATACGGATCCCTCGGATTTCGACGGCCCGGCGCTTCGAGCAGCGCTCAAAGGATACGGGGTCCACCCCTTCACGGAACAGCGATTCTCGGAATGCGTCCTCGAATGGCAAGCATCGGGTAAGACGGATGCTCTCGACCTTGCCAAACGCTATGCTGCTTGGGCAGCGCTAACTGAAGCCGGGCAGGCCGAACACGCACACGATGTTCTTTTCCGCGTACCGCACAAGATAGACCACCAGCACCTTGTGCCTGTTCAAACAGTTGAGCGCGACGGGGCAATGATGCATCGCCTGCCAGAGGGGCGCTGGCGCGCCCGCGACGGCTTTGCGTTGACCGACGCTGGGATGACGACAGATCAGGCTTTGGACCAGATGAACTACTGTATCTGGTGCCACGAACAGGGAAAGGATAGTTGTTCACGTGGTCTGACTGATCGCAAAACCGGCGCGTTTCAGTCGTCACCATTTGGCGTAGCGCTCGCAGGCTGCCCACTCGAAGAGCGCATCAGCGAGATGCATATGCTGCGAGCCGATGGTGAGCTTATCGGCGCATTTGCAACCATTCTGATTGACAACCCCATG
>JAJZBH010000126.1 GCA_021799015.1 Pseudomonadota bacterium | reverse complement strand
ATGGGAGAGAGAATGCCGCCGAAGCTGAATGCACCGCAGGATGATCGCGAACTGTTCCGCTCGCGACTGGAGAACATCATCGACCAGCGGCATCCCCTGGTCCGGCTGGCCCGGCTGATCGACTGGCCTATGACAACCGAGAGGCAGCTTGCGCACGTTTATCGGCCGTCAACGGTGCATATCGGGCACTGGATACCGGCAACTGAAAACGCACGGCCACGGCAAGGCCCGGTCGCCTTTGTCCTGCCCAGGCATCTTCCAGCTCTAACGTCGCGTTGTGTAGATCAGAAATGGCAGCAGCAAGAGCGAGGCCAAGGCCGTGGCCTGGTGTACGACGCGTATGGTCAAGTTGCCCGAAACGGCGCAAGGCTTCCGCCCGGCGTGCCGCTGGGATACCTGGGCCGTTATCTTCAACCCGTACGATGATCGCGGATGCTTCCCTCCAGGCCCGAAGAACGATTCGCGCCTTTGGTGAGGCATACTTCATGGCGTTCTCAATCAGGTTCGCAAAAAGCTGGTTCAGGAGCGCAGAGTCGCCAGTAAGAACAAGGTTTTCTGAAATCATGGCCACTATATGGTCGCCATTCTCTTCCGCGACGGTTTCGTACGTTTCGACCAAGCGTACAAGAAGCTGACTGAGATCAATCGGCTCGAGTGATGCGCGACGAATACCAGATTCGACCTCGGCAAGACGTAGGATCGCGCCGCAAAGATTCAACGCCAAATCCGTCTCCTGGATCGCTTCACCGACAGACCCGCGCAATACGACATTGTCGTCAGTTCGTAATGCCAGTTCCAAGCTCTCGCGTAGTCGCCCGAGGGGCGAACGGACGTCATGAGCTATTTCACATCCGATAGCATGAAGACTCTCCATCAGCTGCTCGATCCGACCAAGCATCGAATTCACCGTGTTGGCTAAACGATCAAACTCATCGTCCGTACCCGCCAAGGGGATGCGACGCGAAAAATCTCCGGCCATAATTTCCCGGGTCGCGGCGCCCATAGCTTCGACCCGTACCAAGGCATGACGGCCAAATTCAATCCCTGCAGCTAAGCCGATCAGCAGCGTCATCCCAAATCCAATCACAAAACTACGGCGAATCAAGGCATCAAGATGTTTCAAGACGGTTGAATTTACTGCTACGACCAATCGCTCTCCACCCGGTAACCCAATGACATCGGCACGCAACGCAGTTACCCCTTCGGCAAACGGCCTCTTTCGCGGCGCATTAAAATTGTGCCAGCCCAAAGAGGGGAGCGGGATGTCAAGATCGCCCACGACGGGCGCACCCATTCGGTTTGCCACCAGATAGAAAATTCGTCTGGAATGCTCATTCTTCGTAACGGCTTCTTGTATTTTGGACTCGATAACGGAAAGTGAGGTCTTTGATCCATTCACGAGGACCTCCCTCGTTTCTCCGGTGATAGTCCCATCGAGCGTCATGCGCATCGATACCATGGTCCCATAGTAGATCACGGCAAAGACAACTACGGCACTGGCTGCTGCAATGCCGGCCCCGACGCAGGCAAGGCGGAAACTTGTCGTGCGAAAAATAGCCGGTGGTGACCTCGTCACGCGGGGTCGCCCAGACGATAACCCGCGCCGCGCACCGTCCGAACCAACTCCACCCCGAAGCCACGATCAACCTTGGCGCGCAGTCGCGAAATGTGGGATTCAACCACACTGGTCTGGGGGTCAAAGTGAAAATTCCAGACATCCTCAAGCAACATTGTGCGGGTCACGACCCGACCCGCGTGCTGCATCAAATAGTGAAGCACCTCATATTCTCGTGCCTTGAGGGCAATCGGCTTCCCGGCCCGAGTAACTTCTCTCGTAAGCCGGTTAAGCTCAAGATCACCCACATGCAACACGGCCTCGCTTGATTTCAGCCCACCACGCCGTACGAGTGCCGCCACGCGTGCTGCCAGCTCAGCAGCAATGAAGGGCTTTACCAAATAATCATCACCACCCGCACGAAGTCCATCCACTCGTTCATTGATCCCCCCCAAGGCGGTCAGGAACAAGGCGGGAGTTTCCACCTTTGCGCCACGTAGGGTACGTATTAAACTCAGCCCATCAATTCCAGGCAACATTCTGTCAACGATAAGTACATCCCAAGTCCGGGCAGCGGCTTCGATCAGCCCAGAACGACCGTCCTCGCAAATTTCCACTCGATGCCCCTCAGACTCGAGTGCAGCGCGGACCAGTGCGCCCATGCGCACGTCATCTTCAATTGCCAATATCGATAGACCGGATTTGGGAGGCCGCTGAACTGCCTCTCTCGCCCCTTTATGATCGTTCTCAGAGGTCATGAATACCTCCGATTAGCGGCGTAAGCCACGCCGTCAAGTACACTCGGATTACATTACAAAATTACACAAACGGTGCAAGGAACAAGTAGCCCTCTGCATGCTGGCAGCGTTTCTCTCGTAGACAACACCCTCCACCGTCTGCATCAATTCCGCCACCGGCATATACGCAACTTCTACCTGAGAAACGCTACTCATTTTCAACACACAACACATTTGGTCTCCCTGCACATCGCTATCGTACAAACACCTTCCTTCAGCCCAAGGACTACATTGGCGATACTAGTGCCATAGCGTCCGATATAAGCGATCAAACCAAACCTAAGGCAACACGCTCCAATTCTATTTTACGCAAGTGGTCAGCGAGCGACATACAAATTTCCTCCACTGGCGAAGTCAGCATTGTGCGTTCATTCCGCGTTTAATGAGCGCTCACGTCGCAACGAAAAAAGCGTGGTCCATTAACCGTCAAGAAGCACAAGAATCTTGCAATACATCCACTCCAACGTAGTTGTTATGGTACAAGAACAAATTAAAAATTTACAAAGTTGACGCAACAACGGGATCCACGACTGCCGCTATACGCTCACCCGCGGATAACAGCATCCGACCACTTCTGTCACGAAAATGACTCTATATTAACCGATACACCTAAGGATTGAATATGAAAGTGCTTCCGAATCTTGCCAGAGCCACGACGCTTCTTCTAATGATGTCCGCTTCGGCCTTCGCACAAAGCCATGGACTAACAACCTCTTCGTACAACCATTCTATGCCTCAGGAAGGAGAACGTCACGCGATTCCGTATTTTGATCGCGCATCTGCGGCCGGCCATGATTATCTTTCGGTATCTCAGACCGGTAGTCGCGCTGTCCGGCAAAGCGTTATCTCCCATGCGTGCCCAAACCAATGTCGTTGATCGCCTAATTTTCTATTGCGTTAACGGCTTCTCCAGCCGGGTATGCTATACCCGGCTGCGCTCTTCCAACGAGAAAGAGTTTCCAAGCAACCGCAAGTTGCAGGCGCGCAGCCATAACCGTACCGCTCGGTTCTTCGGGTGGATGGATGGGAGGAGCAGGAATGACCTCGTAGCCATAGGCGAGGCCGCCGGGGATTTTGCCTGCGCGGGCGCGGCCAAGCTGGCCGCGGTGGGTCTTCCTGCTCAGATCAGAAATGTAGGACTGTGCCATCATGCCGATCACGCCGATATGCATCGGGGTGATCTCGTTCATATTGGTCGTGTAAAGCTTGACGCCGTGGAAGGTGAGCCTGTCATAAAAATCCGCGATGTCGGCGAGCTTGCGGCTCAGCCGGTCGAGGGCTTCGCAGACCACGACGTCGAAGCGGCGTTCCTCGGCATCGGCAAGGAGTTTCTGGAACCCCGGACGAAACCGGCTCGAGCCGCTCATCGCCGGGTCATCGTAGGTGCCGGTCAGGGTCCAGCTCATCCGGGTGATGTAGCGCCGGCAGACCTCCAGCTGGTCCTCGATCGATTCGCTGCGCTGGTTGTCGCTTGAATACCGTGCGTAAATGACAGCGCGCATGACCCGTGGCCTCCTTCTTTACGGGTTGGGGTTCAGCCGGGGTACGGCGATCCTCAAGCCCGAAATAATCATGGGGTGTCCGGCCTGGTAAACAAGGCGGCTTCCTGGGCCATCCGGTTCATGATGTCGCGTGCCGCCTGCCGCGCGAGAGCGCGTACCAGCGCGCGGCACGCATCCTCCGCATGTTGTTCTGCTGTTCCCGCCAGGGCTGTCGCCGGGTCTGAATTACGAGGGCCCGCGGCGGGTTCCGGGAGTGCCGGGTGTACGCGATGGGTGGCGGGGCTGGCGTCCACCTCGCGTGGTGGATGTGCCTCCGGCCCGGGTAAGCGGCCGGGCTCGCGGCTCTTGTCATGGGCAGGGGGAGTCGGCGGCGCATCGCCAGCAGGCATGTGTGATGAAGCAGGGAGAGCGCGGTCATGGGGGCCGCATTGCCGGCCCGTCCCGAGGGTTACCGGCAGTGCCCGTTCAGGTTCTGCCGGCAATCCATCCCGACAGTGTTGTGGCCTTGCGCCCATCTGCTGTCATGCCTGAGTGTAACTGTCGCGCTCGCCTACAGGAACTCAAACGGGTTGCCGCCAGACTCTACCCCGCCATCTGATTCATCACTGGAAGCGTCAGTCGTTTTTGCTGTTAGCGGCGTCCCGTTATCCGGCATCAAGGCAGTTGCTGACCCTTGTATCGATGATGTTGACGGTCCGGTTGCCGCGGCTGGCCCATTGGCTGTTGCCGATGACGATTGCCGCGACCGGCTGGTCGACGTCTTCTTCCGCGTCACCTTTTGCACTAATGGCTCGTCGGGTTCATCCGGAACTGTCTTTAAAATCTCCCGCAGCATCGCTGGAGATATAGAAAGCCCCCTGCTGCGGAGCGATTCCAGGAGCTCCTGCCGGTTTAGCTTGCGGCCCAGGGCCATGCGCATTTGTCGGGCATAGGGCGCAAGCATTGCTCTTGCACCGCGCGGCTTGTCAGGCATCAATTCCAGTTCGGCAAAAAATGCTGCAATCCGATCATGAATGTCCTCACTCATCGTTTAATCCTTCCAAAAAGAGTGTCTATCGATGAGCAGACTATGATCTGGAAATGTGTGCGCGACGAAAAGAAAAATGCGTTTTGATGTAGGTGGCCGTCATGCGCCATGGCTCTTGACGTTAAGTCAATATCAAAAGGCGCCTGTCAGATAGACCATGATTATGTAAGTGAGATATCGTGACAAAAATGTTCGCCACGACAGATAGTGCGGTACGCGCGAATTCGCGCAGCTGGTTATCAAGGTGAGCCCATGATCGTCGTTAAACCATCATCTGATGATTAACTGAATATCAAGGCCGGCAACCGTTAATATCGATCATTGTGACATGGCGCAGGACAGCGCAGGTGCAGACAAGACTGCATGGGTTTTGTCCGACGAAGATCCTTGCGTCTTCGTTGAGCGATGTTTGGAGCCTGATAGGCACGCGTTTATCATGAGGGTAGCGGGAGGTATCGAGCCTAACGAGCCAGGTGTTTTTTGACTCAACCAGGATATCAGGGCCCAAATTTGCCTCTCCCGGGAGCAGCTGCTCGCGGTTACGAGCTTGCGACGCCTATGCGTTGATATTGTTGAAAAAGGCGCGAAGCGGCCTTGTGGGTCTTGGCCTGAAGGGGCCGGGAGCGGACTGGCTGGTTTCAGGAACCCAACCGGGAAAGGCAGAGATTATGCATGCCAGAATACAGGCGCAACTCGCGTGATCAAGAGCCGATATGGTCCCAAAACCGCTTTGCAAAAGCATGTCTAATTCTGCGCATATCGCCGAGCGGTGAGAGGTATGAGTAGCCGATAAACTTGCCTGCTTCCTCAACAAGGGGAATGGTGCATTCTAGCAACTTACGTTCGTCGCCATATACCGCAACCCGAGCGCTACCTTTGTACGGTTCATTTGGCGTAGCGGTGTGGGCGAGTGCTCGATGGCGCGCTCGTTTTAAAGCTAATAACTCGTCGGATTTACTTCCCGTATCTATTTCCGCCAACCATTTGGTCAGCGCAGTCTGGTCCACAGAATGTCCGGCGCTTTGGAGATCGGCAAGCACCTGTGTATCCCGAAATTCCCCAGCCAGTCGGTTCAGGTTCGCTGTGTCATTTCGTGTGTCCCAAATTCGGCATAGCCCGAGGATCGTCTCTCTATGGAGAGCATCTGAAATGACGTTGAATGCCGGATAATAATCTGAGTTGTTCACGCGCTCGATCAGCGCAGCGTTTTGTCCGGACGGCACATAGGTTTCGTAAAACGCAATTGTCTCATCCAGGCCGAGGGTAATAGCCCTAATCGTTCGGTGTATTTCAAGGTTTGTCGCCATTCTCCACCTTCAATGCTGACTGGTGCATCATACTCGAATTTCGCCCAGCGTATGCCGTCATTATGGAGGCGCTTAAGTGGTCTTAAATGACCGCCATGGGCGCGTCTACAGCGCTGCTTGCAGGTCTGCCAGAGTGGCCATCAGCATCATTGGGTCAAGAAGCGGTGACGGATTGAAACCGACCCGCTCATAGAACGCTTTAGCTTCATCTGACAGCGCATGCACAAGCATCCCCCGGATACCTATGGTGCTGGCGGCCTGCAAAACGCGCCGGCCGGCATCCTGTACCAACGCCCGGCCGAGGCCCTTGTTCTGTAGCGCCTGGTCAACGGCCAACCGCCCGAGCACCACTACGGGAATGGGATCGGGCATGTTTCGCTTGAGGCGGCTGGAGGCAGCCTCGACAGCCACGGCTCCGGATGCCAGGGCGTAATAGGCCACAATACGGTTGCCATCACAGGCGACGAAGGTTCTCGATGCTCCGCTGATCTGGTTTTTCAAAGCGCGTTGCTTCAGCCACAGATCCAGCGTCTCCACGCCGGATTGGAATGAGGTGACGTCATGTTGCGCGGTGAGTGGCTCCGGTGCCGTGAGGCTCACTTGGTTTTCCAGGGAAGCGGGCTTTGCATGGTCCTGCGGAGGCGCTCATTGGGCTGAGGGGGGGCGTCTAACGCGGTGATGAAGACGGCATAGGCTTCCGGTTCGGCCCTAATCACGGTCTGGTCGAGCAAGGCATCCTCGGCAGCCGCCCGCGCCGCATCCAGCACAAAGTCCGTGCGGTTTTTGCCCCGCAGCTTGGCAGCGCGGTCGATTAGGTTCCGTTCCTCCAACTTGATCCTGAGGTTCAGCGTGTCCCTCTTGGCTGAATGCGCCGGGGCTGTCGTGGGCATGGTAATATCTCCTAGACGGGCCTCTTAGCATGGGCGTAGTGTCATTGTCACTACGAATTGCGGCGGCAGCCATGCGACTTTCGGATTGAGCACATGGCTAGCCTTCCACACGTCAAGCGGTGCCTAGAGCGTGATGACATTGGCCTGACTCGGATTGGGGATTCCGGCGCGGCGTGAATTGTGT
Source organism: Pseudomonadota bacterium (assembly GCA_021799015.1). Taxonomy (GTDB): domain Bacteria; phylum Pseudomonadota; class Alphaproteobacteria; order Acetobacterales; family Acetobacteraceae; genus Acidiphilium. Next base: position 110 of record JAJZBH010000126.1, on the reverse strand, counting down.
TGGGGTGGACGGCCCGACGGCATCGACTGTGCCAAGATAGGGTCGAACAACCAACCCAATGAAAGGGCCGTCCAATGAAGTTTAAGCGTATTTCGATCGACACGTCCAAG
>JAJZBH010000125.1 GCA_021799015.1 Pseudomonadota bacterium | reverse complement strand
GTACACTGTAGCTTTTGCCGCGTTACGACGCCGGTTGGCTGCCGAAAAACCTAATATTGCAACCCGCCAAGCGAGCCAACTCGCGCTAGACGCCATTGTGCCATCGATGCCCGAAATGGTCGGTGGTTCGGCTGATCTTACCCCATCAAACAACACCTTCGTCAAATCGATGGGAACTGCAGTACCAGGTGACTATTTTGGCCGTTATGTGCATTTTGGGGTACGCGAACACGGCATGGCCGCCTGCCTGAACGGCATCGCTCTGCACGGTGGACTCATTCCTTACGGCGGGACTTTCTTCATTTTTTCTGATTATTGTCGACCGGCAATCCGCCTAGCTGCATTGATGAAAGCGCGCCCGATCTTCGTATTTACCCATGATTCAATTGGCCTCGGTGAGGATGGGCCGACACATCAGCCGGTGGAGCACCTTGCTGCGTTTCGCGCTATGCCCAATGCGCTTGTGCTTCGCCCCGGAGATGCATTGGAGACGGCAGAGTGCTGGGACATTGCACTCCACCACAAGGATGGTCCTTCACTGCTGATCTTGAGTCGGCAGCCAATGCCAAGCCTGCCGCGGGCCACCGGCGTGACGCAAAATCTCTCCGCAAAGGGTGCTTACGTTGTGGCTGAGGCCGAAGGCTCTCGCCGTGCGACGCTAATTGCGACCGGCTCCGAAGTCGCTATCGCAATGGAGGCCCGAGAGGCGCTACGGCAGCAAGGTATTTCTGTTGCAGTCGTTTCCGTGCCGAGTTTTGAATTGTTCGCACGTCAGGATTCCGGCTATCGTCAAGCCGTATTGGGGGCTGCACCGCGTATCGGCATTGAAGCTGCGGTCGGTTTGGGTTGGGAGCGCATTCTGGGCGAAAATGGCATTTTTATCGGCATGCATGGCTTCGGTGCCAGCGCTCCATACAAAAAGCTTTACGAGTATTTTGGTATTACCGCTGACTCGATTATCGCCGCGGCAAAATCCAAAATTTGATCGATGAGACGCGCGCAGCGTGCATCTTGAGACAAGGGAGTTCGAAAATGGCTGTAAAGATTGCGATCAATGGGTTTGGTCGCATCGGTCGCTTACTTCTTCGTGCATTGATCGAGCGCGAGCGCTCGGATCTTAACTGCGTGTTGATCAACGATTTAGGCAGTGTGGAAGACAACGTACATCTGTTTCGCTACGATTCTGTTCATGGGCGCTTCCCGGGTCAGGTCACCATCGAAGGAAACTGCATGGTGATTACCTATAATGGACGAATTTATCCGCCGATCCGTGTGACCGCTGAACGTGACCCAGCAAAACTTCCGCTCGACGGCGTTGACGTCGTGACGGAATGCACGGGCTTGTTCACGAAACGCGAGGCCGCAGCAAAACTTCTCGATGCTGGCGCTCGTAAGGTTCTTATTTCAGCGCCTGCCGATGGCGTTGACGCTACGGTGGTCTACGGGGTCAACCATCACACGCTATCCCCTGATATGACGATTATCTCCAACGCCTCCTGCACCACAAATTGCCTAGCTCCGATGGCCATGGTGCTGCACGAGACGTTTGGCATAGACCGGGGCTACATGGTGACAATCCATTCCTATACGGGCGACCAAAGAATTGTCGACACATTGCATAAGGACCGCCACCGGGCACGCGCAGCAGCGCTCTCGATCATTCCGACCACAACTGGTGCCGCCCGTGCTCTTGGTCTCGTCCTGCCAGAACTGAAAGGCAAGCTTGACGGGACCGCGATCCGCGTACCCACACCGAACGTTTCTCTTGTGTCGCTCGACGTGGATCTCAAGCGCGCCGCAACAAAAGAGGAGATCAATGCCGCAATGCTGGCGGCTAGCGAAGGCCGGCTAAAAGGCATTCTTGGCTACTCAACCGAGGCTCTCGTTAGTGTAGACTTCAATCACGTACCTTATTCCTGCAGTTTCGATGCACCTCAAACTACCGTCATCGATCATTCATTCGCTAGAGTAATGGGCTGGTACGACAATGAATGGGGCTTTTCTAATAGGATGTGCGATACTGTGGCGCTATTTGGCGCCCTTTAATGGTCGCTGAATATAAAACGCTCGATGGCGTCGCCGTAGCCGGGCGGCGTGTGCTTTTGCGTGCTGACCTTAACGTGCCTGTGCATGGTGGGCGAGTTACCGATCTGACCCGCTTAGAACGCCTCTCGCCTTCAATCACTGAGCTCGCGCGCAAAGGAGCGCGCGTCGTCGTCCTTTCCCATTTCGGCCGCCCAGGCGGTAAGCCAGTTTCAGACATGTCGCTCCGGCCAATCGCCGAAGCGCTCGCCTTGATTCTGCAGCAGCCTGTTGGCTTTGCCTCCGATTGCATCGGCCCAGAGGCGGAGAACGCGATCGCCGCCTTGGGGAATGGAGATATTGTGGTCCTTGAAAACACGCGCTTCCATCCAGGTGAAGAAGCTAACGATCCGAGGTTCGCGTCGGCTCTGGCCAAACTGGGGGACCTCTACGTCAACGACGCGTTCTCCGTGGCCCACCGTGCCCATGCCAGCACCGAGGCCGTTGGACATCTGCTTCCCGCCTATGCCGGACGGCTGATGGAGGCCGAGTTGAACGCTTTAAACGCCGCCCTTGGCTCCCCGCGCCGCCCGGTCGCGGCCATCGTAGGCGGATCCAAAGTCTCAACAAAGTTGGATCTGCTGAGCAATCTGATCACGAAAGTTGATTTGCTCGTGATCGGCGGCGCAATGGCTAATACATTCCTCGGCGCCCAAGGCATTGACGTCGGAAAATCGCTGGAGGAGCCTAGTCTCCACGAAACCGCACGTCGCATCGTCATATCGGCAGGCAGACAGGGTTGCCGCATCCTACTGCCGATTGACCTCGTTGTGAGCCGCGTTCTTGCGCCAAACGCCCCAACACAAGTCGTTCCCGTTCATGAGATTCCCGCCGACACCATGGCGTTGGACCTTGGCCCGGCCACCACGGAAGCTATCATCGCCGTGTTGCGGGAGCAAAAGACGGTAATTTGGAACGGTCCAGTTGGTGCGTTCGAAACGCCTCCGTTCAATACAGCAACGATAAGGCTCGCCCAAGCTATTGCGGCAGCCACCGAAAGCGGCTTGACATCGGTCGCTGGCGGCGGAGATACGGTCGCCGCTCTACACGAAGCGGACGCCATAGATCGGCTGACCTACGTCTCGACAGCTGGCGGCGCTTTCCTTGAGTGGATGGAGGGAAAAAGCCTTCCAGGTGTAAGCGTATTACGGAAAACGTAGGAGGTCCTTCAGAAATACGTACACAGCTCTCATAATTCGGAGGTTCCGGACTATTCGTAATCTTAAGAAAGGAACACCCGTGGTATTCCGGATCAGGTGCTCCGCTCGAAGATTATTTCCTTAGGGGAAGTTCTATGGTCCGACTGCCCGCTCCCAAACGTGAAGTTCTGGCCCAACGCGAGCGGATCATTACGCAGCTGCGCAACATCCTCGCCGATGAAGGCAGTGTCATTGCGGATCCCATTCGCCTTAAGCCCTATGAAACGGATGGTTTATCCTCCTGCCGCCAACCGCCGCTCGTGGTAGTCCTCCCCAAAACAACCGACCAAGTTGCTGCCATTCTACGCTTCTGTGGGACTCAAGGCATACGTGTTGTGCCACGCGGTGCGGGCACGTCGCTCTCCGGAGGTGCTCTTCCACTCGCCGATGCCGTGGTCATCGGGTTAATGCGTATGAACGAGATCCTCGAGATCAACTTCGCTGATCGATTCGCCGTCGTTCAGCCCGGGGTAACGAATCTTGCGATATCAAAAGCTGTAGAGGGCCGTGGATTCTTTTATGCACCCGATCCGTCGAGCCAACTGGCATGCATGATCGGCGGCAATGTCGCAATGAATTCAGGAGGAGCGCACTGCTTGAAATACGGCGTCACGGTTAACAATGTGCTCGGCGTAAAGATGGTCACCATCAGTGGAGACATTATCGAGCTTGGCGGGCGCCACCTTGATGCTGCGGGCTACGATTGGCTTGGCCTGGTTATTGGCAGTGAGGGGCAGCTTGGCGTTGTAACCGAGGTCACTGTTCGCATTTTATGCGCGCCAGAAGGTTCTCGCGCCATGCTCGCCGCATTTGGAAGCAATGAAATCGCTGGCGCCTGTGTCGATGCAATAATTGGTTCCGGCATCATCCCAGCCGCTCTTGAATTCATGGATCGTCCTGCCATCCATGCATGCGAGGCGTACGCTCACGCAGGCTATCCGCTCGATGCTGAGGCGATGTTGATCGTCGAGGTTGAAGGCAGTCCATCAGAACAAGACGTGCTGCTGGAACGGATTACGGCCATTTGCGACCGCTTTGACCCAATTAGCCTGAAAGTATCCAAGAGCAGCGAAGAATCGGCTGCTATCTGGAAGGGACGCAAGGGGGCATTCGGCGCAATCGGCCGGATAAGCCCTGACTACCTGTGCATGGACGGAACTATCCCCACTAGTGCGTTGCCGTTCGTACTGCGGCGGATCGGTGAGTTGAGCAGGCAACATGGCTTACGCGTCGCAAACATCTTTCACGCTGGTGATGGCAATCTGCACCCGCTAATCATGTTCGACGCCAATGACCAGAACAGCGCCCACAAGGCCGAGTTGTTCGGGGCTGATATTTTGCGCCTTTGCGTGGATGTTGGTGGCTGCCTGACCGGCGAACACGGCGTCGGGGTCGAAAAGCGAGACCTGATGAGCGTGCAATTCAGCGCGGCCGAGTTGGACTTGCAGCGACGAATCAAGTCCGCCTTCGACCCCGATTGGCTGCTCAACAGCGCGAAAGTCTTTCCTATGGCAGAGCAGGTTCTAGGCCCGTGTTCGGCATGATCGCCCCAGAAACCGAGGATGGATTCGTCCAAACGATTACCGCGGCAGCCGCGAATCGCGCACCACTCGCTCTTGAGGGCCTCGGATCAAAATCAGGCTTTCTCCGGCCCGTTCAGGCTGCGGAAACGCTTAGTACCCGCAACTTTGTCGGAACCCCGCTCTACGCCCCGACAGAGCTTGTTATTACGAGCCGTGCAGGAACACGCCTTTCCGATCTGGAGGCAAAGCTTGCCGACGCAGGCCAGCATTTAGCTGCCGAGCCTCCTTCATACGGTTTTCTCACTGACCCTGATGACGCGACCCCAGCACAAACTGTTGGCGGAATCGTTGCCTGTAATCTTTCAGGTCCACGCCGGATCGCATCCGGCGCAACACGCGATTACGTGCTCGGAATTCGGGTAATCACTGGGACCGGCACAAAAATTCGGTCTGGCGGACGGGTTTTAAAAAACGTCACAGGCCTCGATCTTTGTAAGCTAATCACCGGCTCATATGGTACTCTCGGCCTAATCACCGAAGTAACCCTGAAAGTCTTACCGATTCCTGAAGCCACCAGCACAATTGTGTTGCACGACCTCGACGCAGCTCGAGGTGTTGCTGCGATGACAACGGCACTCACGTCCCCGTTTTCCGTAACAGGAGCCACCTTTCTGCCACTTGAAGCCGCAAACTATCTTGGCTTTCACCGCACGGCGACCCTGATTCGAGTAGAGCATTATGCCGAGTTTGTTGCATACCAGATTGGAAAGCTCCGGTCCCTATTAAATGAGTACGGCGCATCCGACGTAATTGACACCACCGAATCACGAAAGGTCTGGACCGAAATTCGCAACGCGCGCCCCTTGGTGGTACGATCGCATTTTGCGATATGGCGGGTCTCGATCCCACCTTCACGCGGGGCAAAATTTTATATGGAATGCCAGAAAGCGGCCCTCCACGGCTACTTGGATTGGGGTGGCGGCCTTGCATTTCTTTCCGGACCCGGCAACCAGGCAACACACTTGGCTGTCATGGAACTAGCTAGCGCGGCCGATGGCGTCTGGTGGTTGTTACGAGCTCCTGACTCCCTTCGTGAACTGGTCACTACGATCCCGCGCGAAGACCACCCGCTCGCAGCAATCCGTCGCCGTCTAGTCCAAGAGTTTGACCCTGCCGGCATACTTAACCCAGGCAAAATGTATTCGGTCTAGGGGAAACATCCGAATGCAAACCAACTTTTCTCCAGAACAACTTGCTGACCGCGATACCGCCGTCGCCGACACAATCCTCCGGTCATGCGTGCACTGCGGCCTTTGCACCGCCACATGCCCGACATTCGTCATTCTGGGGGACGAAGATGATAGCCCCCGCGGCCGCATATACCTTATCAAGGACATGTTGGAGACCGATGCACCGGCAACAGAGCCCCTTGTGCGTCACTTAGATCGCTGTCTGTCCTGCCTCGCGTGTATGACGACGTGCCCCTCCGGTGTTGACTACATGCACCTGATTGACCACGCACGTAAGCACGTCGCACAAACCTCTAAGCGCCTCTGGCATGACGCTCTGCTCCGTCGAGCGTTGAGCGCCATCCTGCCTTATCCGGCACGTTTACGCTTAGCATTACGCGGTGCCGCGCTCGCACGAGCCACAACACGCGTGCTTCCAAGAACAGGTAGAACCTGGCTTCGCTTGCGTGCAATGCTGGCGCTTGCCCCCCTCAACCTTCCTCCCCAAAGACCGTTTCGTAAGAAACGCATGTTCGCTGCCCAAGGCACCTGTCGCGCTCGGGTGGCTCTTCTTGCCGGCTGCGCCCAGCAGGTGCTGGATCCGGAGATTCATGCAGCAACGATCCGACTGCTTAACCGCCTCGGAATTGAGGTCATCGTTGTCAAAAACACCGGCTGCTGTGGAGCGCTAACGCACCATATGGGAGAATATAAGACCACGCTACGCCTAGCCCGGCGTAACGTCATTGCGTGGACAATTGCGGATGCAGAAATCGGATTGGACGCCATCATCACCAATACCTCCGGATGTGGCACTTTTCTCAAGGATTATGAATTTCTTTTTAGAGGCACACCCCATGCCCAGGCTGCCGCCCGAATCTCCGGAAAAACACGAGATATCACCGAATTTCTGGAGAAATTCCACTATCAACCAACACAAGCTGGACCCAATCTAACGATCGCGTATCATTCCGCCTGCTCACTGCAACACGGCCAGAAGATAACCGACACACCCAGAAAGCTTCTCCAACGAGCAGGCTTTACGGTCACAGAACCACGTGACCAGCACCTATGCTGCGGTTCGGCAGGCACATATAATATTCTGCAGCCAGAAATTGCCAACGATTTACGGAATCGGAAGCTCGGTACCTTACGTGCGCTGCACCCAGACGCAATCGCCGCGGGCAACATCGGCTGTTTGATTCAATTGTCGAATGCCGGCATTCCGACGGTCCATACGGTCCAATTACTTGACTGGATGGCAGGAGGCCCACAACCAAATTCGCTGCAGAAGAAATAATGGTGTCTTGCCTGAGAGAGCATCTCTGTCACATCGACGCCACGAATACAATTTCCGATTTAGTTAACTTTTCTGACACGTGAACAGTTTCCGTTGATCCATGCGGCCGGAAACCGATATTGCGTCCCAATACCTGTAATCCCCCCTGCCAT
>JAJZBH010000124.1 GCA_021799015.1 Pseudomonadota bacterium | reverse complement strand
AAGCAGGACCTCTAGAGACCAGGGCGCTTGGCTCAGCCAAGCGGCGAAAGGAGCAGTGGTGAGAAGTGAAATTTCGGTATCTGGATGCGCTTGCCTGATACCGGCAAAAGAAGCAAAACTTAGGGCGATATCCCCTAAGGCACCGTGCCGTATAATGAGAATGCGTTGCAAGGGCGCTTTCAACGCAGCAATTCCTGATAAACGGCTATGGTTCCGGCCTGCATTGCGGAAGTCGAGTAGTATTCGGAAACATAGGCCCGAGCCGCGATGCCAAGGGCAATGCGGGTGCTGACCGGCAAGTCAAGCGCGCCATCAATCGTGGTCGCCAATGCGTCAGGATCGCCGGGCTTTACCCGCCACCCGGTTTGGCCATCACGAACAGTCTCCCGCGCGGCGCCGTGATCGGTGACAATGACCATACGACGCATCGCCTGCGCTTCGACGATGGTACGACCAAAGGCCTCCGGATCCGTTGAGGCATTCACGACCACATCAGCAAGTTTGTAGGCTGCCGGCATGTCGATGACATCACCGGTAAACAGTACACGCCTCGCTACATTCAACTTTCGCGCCAGTTCGGTCAGCATTTTTACATACGTTTCACGACCTTGGGCACTGCCGACCAAAAGTAGGACAGGGTCTCGGTGACGCATGCTTGCGAGCGCACGGATCATTACTTCCTGACCTTTCCACGACGTTAGCCGGGCTGGCAGCATAATTGTGGGTGCGCCGTCGGGTAGACGCCAAGAGCGCGCTAGATGCTCAACTCTGCCATTGTTGACTGCGTCTGGGTCGAACCGCGACGGGTCGACACCACCCGGGACGATGCGCAGACGGTCATCGCTCACGTTGTGGCGCTCACGCACTAGGTCAGCGATGAAATTTGACACTGCGATGACGCGATCGCCAGCGGCCATGATAGAGTTGTACCGACGTTTGAAAGCACCACTGTTGCTGTATGCACCATGATAGGTGGTTACCAAGGGAATTTTGCCCTGACGGGCAGCCGAACGGGCGGCAAACGTTGGAGCTCGCGAATGGGCGTGAACAAGCGCAACTTGCTGTCCCCTGATTAAACGAGCGAGTTGATCACCGTTCCAAGCCATCCGCAGGATGTTCTTGCTCGCAAGATCCATTGAGAAGTGCTCGCCGCCGGCACGCTCGACGAAGGGCACCAGTTTACCGGGTGCGCTGGCCACGAGAGCGCGATATCCCGCACGGCTGACTGCCGCGGTAAGTTCGATTACGACCTGTTCAACGCCGCCTGTATCCAAACGGGGCAGAACCTGCAGGATTCCCATATGTTGCGTATTGCTCATGTTGCGACCTTTGTGCCTCGCGCCGTAGCATGGCAAACGACAAAAGGGGAATTAGTATGGACGAACAACAGGGGATCGTGAAACGGGGGGGGAACGCGCTTGCATACGCGTATCTTCGAGGGGCCGAACCAACATTCGTGTTCTTTCCCGGATTCGCTTCCGATATGCACGGTACCAAAGCGATCTTTCTTCGTGATCGGTGTGCCGTGCGGGGCCAAGCAATGCTACGCTTTGATTACGCGGGGCATGGCAACTCGGGCGGAAGTTTTATTGATGGCACCATCGGAAGTTGGGTGGCGGACGCGAAAGCGGTGATCGAAGCTGCACTACCGAAGGGGCGTAAAATCCTTATCGGCTCTTCGATGGGGGCGTGGATCGCTCTGCTGCTGGCTCGCGGGATGGCCACAGATTTGGCTGGGCTTGTCGGCATTGCACCAGCGCCGGACTTTACTGAGGATTTGATCAAATCGAGATGCGAATCCTCACAGCGTGCGGCCACCGAGCAGCAAAAGGTCATTCTTCTTGCGAATCGCTATGGTCCGCCAACCCCCATTTCTCGAGCGTTTTTAGAGGATGCGCGCCAGCATTTAGTGCTACGTAACCACATTCCGATTTTTAGACCGGTCCGGTTAATTCACGGCCAGCATGACACTGATGTGCCCTGGCAGACTAGTCTGCGGCTCGCGGACCGGATCGACGGCGAAGACGTCCAGATCACGCTGGTTAAGGACGGCGAGCATCGGTTATCCCGCGCTGCGGATCTCGCTTTGATTGACGATATCTGCAGCCGTTTGTCTAATTAAGAACATAGCGTAGCGGAGGGCTATCCCGTTCGTTTGACTTACATGATCTCAAGCACGATTTTACCAATGTGCGCACTTGATTCCATGAGCGCGTGCGCGTCGGCGGCACGGGCCAGCGGAAATCGCGAGTGTATTACTGGGCGGATCCGCTTGTTTTCATACCATGGCCAAACCGTTTCTCGAAGCGCGGCGGCGATGGTGCCTTTCTCGGCCGTGGTACGTGGACGCATCGTAGAGCCGGTTATTGTCAAACGCTTCATCATAATGGGCAGAAGATCAAGCTTTTCCGCAACAGTGCCATGCATAAAAGCTATTTCAATAAGCCTACCGTCGCGTTTGAGCGCACGGAGGTTTCGTGTGAAATAAGGGGCGCCAACCATATCGAGTACTATATCCACACCTGCTCCGTCAGTCAGTCGTCGGACTGCATCGAGGAAATCCTCGTTACGATAGTTGATTGCACCCTGCGCCCCCAGTTCCAACGCAGCGGCGCATTTTTGTTCTGAACCAGCGGTGACGAGGACCCGTGCGCCGAATGCGGCACCTAACTGAATCGCCGTAACGCCAATTCCTGATGTTCCGCCATGGACTAGAACGGTTTCACCCGGCTTTAGTTTCCCAAGGTCGAACAGATTGGCCCAGACCGTAAACGTGGTCTCAGGCAAAGACGCAGCCTCGAGCATCGACAGACCGGAGGGGACAGGCAAACATTGTAGCGCTGGCACTGCAACGTATTCCGCATATCCGCCACCGTTACACAAGGCGGCGACCCGATCACCCACCGCGAAACTCGATACCTCAGAACCCACCGCAACAATTTCTCCCGCGACTTCCAAACCAAGTATCAAACTTGCTCCTGGTGGAGGCGGGTAAAGGCCTTTTCGCTGTTGGACATCGGGTCGGTTGACTCCCGACGCGGCAACCTTGATCAGCACCTCATCGGGGCGAGGTTGCGGCATGAGGCCTGTTTGAACCCGAAGAACCTCCGGCCCACCAGGTTCTGCCACGCCGATGTGGCGCATCTGCGTTGGTAGGTCGGGTACAGGTTGGGCGCTTGGGTTCATCCGCTATTTCTCCCGAAAAAATGCTGCTTCTACTAATCTTACGTACCTGCCTTATATGTCGTTATATATATATCTATGAAACCCAAACCGATATGCCATGGTGGATTACAGTACACGCCGTCGATTTCTGCGCCGATCAGTCGAATGTATGGCCTTCGCAGCAGCGTCTGCCCCGATGGCGGCCAGAGCTGCTCCCCGTGAGGAGGCGCCAAAGCCGATTATAATTGGTGCCTTGTTCCCAACCATCGGTGCACTCGCCATTGCAGGCGATGAATCGTGGCGTGGTGTCGAAATGGCCTACGATATCATGCGCGGTCATGGTGGCCCAACTGTACGGCTGATTCAGGCTGAAGCTAGCGATGTCAAGTCGGCCATGACGGCCGTCTCAAATCTACGAAGTCAGGGCGCTGCCGCAATTCTTGGCACAATGTCATCAACAATATCGTTTGCCGCCACTGAATCTGCGGAACTTGCGGGAATACCCTACATCGAGCTCGACGCACCGGCAGACGGTATAACACAGCGCAAATTCCGTACGTTGCTGCGGATCGGTCCCACCAGTATGGATGCAGCAGCAGCGGCCCGCGATGCAGTTGTTAAGCTTCTGGCACCGGCTTGGAGATTGGAGCCAGCCAGATTACGGGTTGGGGTTGTCTTTGACGTTGGGGCATCGAGCGGTGCTTTTGCGGCGGCGGCGCTGGACCTATTCAACGCTTCTCAGATTCCAGTTGTGCTATCTATAGCTTATGCGCAGGGGCGCGCTGATCTTGATGAACCGGTTCAGCGCATGCGTCGTGCGTCTCTCGATCTTGTCATTCACGCCGGCGAGCCAGATGGCACGATCCTACTCAGTCAAGCCATGGCTCTAAATAGATGGCGACCAAGAATGCTGGTTGGGACAGGGGCTGGTTACACGCTGAGCACAGTTGCCGCGATTATTGGTCGTGATTTTGATCGAACCATGGTAATTGCGCCGCCGAATTTCGCGCGCCCCGGAATCAAATCAGCTTCGACAACGATTGCCGATGCCTACCGCACGCGTTTTGCTGCGAGCCCCCGTGGCCCCGCCAGTCTGACCGCATATGTTGGTGCGTCTCTTGCTATCAGTGCTATCCGCAGTGGTGATGTTCTTGCCGGGTTGCGGAAACAAATGCTGCCATTTGGCGCGTTGGCTAACGGCTTTGGTGTGCTATTCGATTCCAACGGTCAAAATGAGCGCAGTTTTGTCGCTCTTCAGCAGTGGCAAGGTGGCATGTTGGTTCCGATCGACCCCAATCAGCCAGGTGCCGTATCCCCGATCTTGGACTACGGCCCCATGGATGGCACAAATCCCACCTAAGGTTTTCGTGCTGATGCGATTTCTAACCTTGTGCAGCAGCAAACGTGCACGGGCTTTGACCGTGGTATGACGCTGCACCCGTCGAGTTTGAGAAATCTACGCTAGCACGAGTAGATGATCGGGGGTCAACCCTGGAAGGATCGATATTCCTACTCGTCAAACCGTACGATCAAGCAGCTTCCTCAACCGGAAATGTCTCGTTAAATGCGCACGAGGTCATTGATAAACGGCTCATAGATGTCTAACCACATCTATGTATCATCTACATAAACTTGATGGTTCCGTCGTCAATGGTCGTCAACTACACTTTTGAGTCGGCTGATGGTCACGTTGCGACCAAGGGCAGCCATTACCAGGTCGATGGGAGGGCTGGTGGTGCTTCCGGTTAAGGCCGCACGAAGCGGCTGGGCGATAGCGCTTAGTTTTTTTCCGCTTTCTTCCGAGAAAATTATTAATCTAGCATGTAATGACTTTGCTTCGAATTCAGTCGTGCGGAGGATTTCGATCAGATTGGCTATGTCTGCTCTCGATTCAGTATTGATTTGGGCGATAGCTTTTGCAGTCATAGGCAACGGTGGTTCACGAACGAGAAAAAGTGCCGCTTCGGCAAGTTCATTGAGAGTGCGGGCGCGTTCTTTGAGACTAGGCATCAGAACGTTAATTCGGCCCGCAGCAGCGGGGGTTACCTCGAGCCCGTGGTCGCGTTCGATACGACGTACTATTTGAGCAGTTAGCCACTCATCGTCTGCCTTGCGCAGCCAGAAGGCGTTAAAATGGAGGAGCTTTGCATAATCCATGCGACTCGGGGCACGGCCGACACCGGTAATGTCGAATAGAGAGACTTGCTCGGTGCGGTCTAAGATTTCCGCATTGCCGTGACCCCACCCTAGCCGAAGCAGGTAATTACACAGCGCTTCGGGGACGTAGCCGTCTTCACGAAATTGCAAGACGGAAACCGAGCCGTGGCGCTTAGAGAGTTTTGCCCCGTCGACTCCATGGATTAGCGGGATATGAGCGAACTTGGGAAGCGGCCATCTCATTGCTTCGTATATTTGTGCTTGGCGAAAGGTATTGGTGAGATGGTCATCGCCCCGGATGACGTGGGATATGGCCATATCGTGATCGTCAACGACCACGGCGTGCAGATACGTTGGTGTGCCATCGGACCGGACGATTATCATGTCGTCCAGCTCGGAGTTCTCTATCCTGACGGGACCCTGAACAAGGTCAGATATGATGGTCTCGCCGATGCGTGGAGCCTTCAGGCGGATAACAGGAGCGACTCCTGGAGGAGCGTCAGCCGGATTGCGATCGCGCCAGCGACCATCATATCTGAAGGGCCTTTTCTCGGCCTCGGCCCGTGCGCGCATTTCCGCAAGTTCTTCGCGGGTGCAAAAGCACCGATATGCGGCGCCTGTGGCCAACATGGCTTCTGCAACCTCTCGGTGGCGGGCGTATCGAGTGGATTGGAATACCGGAGGTTCGTCGGGCGTAAGATCAAGCCAATCAAGTGCATCAAGAATAACGCGCGTGGCCTCAGCAGTGCTACGCTCACGGTCCGTATCCTCTATGCGCAGCAGAAAATGCCCGCCGTGGTGGCGCGCGAACAAAAAATTGAACAGCGCAGTACGGGCGCTACCTATATGCATCATGCCGGTGGGAGAGGGAGCAAAGCGGACGCGGACTGTCATGGTTTCGCGCTAGCACGAAATGAAGCGATTGGATATCCATTCGCGATTCAACCTTGTGCGTGGCCGGTTGCGTCAATCTTGGGCAACAGTCGTTTCAGGACTCGGCGAGACGGGTTTCTAAGAGACAATGGTTGTTCCGTCTTATTGCGCACGTCAGAGGTACCGGTCTTTCAACTGAGGCAGGAGTTTCGCCGTTTGGTGATGCCGTGAGTCAACCGATGTCGACGCGTTGGCTTAGCTAACGACATAGCATATTGGCATAAGACCGTGTTTGAATCGCGGCGCCATGAGGTACAAAAGTGATAATAGTCTGTTAGCATCTGCGCCCGCCGAGATTGAGAGATCATATTTAGAATCTCCTTCACCGAATGTGATGCATATTCAGAGTTTCTGAGGTAGTTTACGCATTCTCCTAGCTTGAACTCCGTGAGCAGCGTTCCGATGTGTTTCCACGTTGCCAGGACGGTGCGGTCGGCGGCCTTGCGGAGCCGTGTTTTGAGTTTGGTGAAGGCTTGCTCAAAGGGGTTCCAGTCTGGGCTGTAGGGTGGCAGGAACAGCAGCTTGCCTCCAGCCTCACGAATGGCGTTGCGCCCTACCGGACTTTTATGGCTGCCGAGATTATCCATGATAACGATGTCGCCGGGCGACAAGGTCGGCACCAGCATTTGCTTGATGTAGGTCGTAAAGTTTCTGCCGTTGATCGGCCCGTCGAGGACGCAGGGGGCGTCGATGCGGTCTGACCGCAGAGAGCCGCGCGAGGAAGGCTAGGGGCCTCCGATGGCCCTGCGGTACTTTGGCAAGCAAGGGCGCATCCTGCGGTGACGAGCCGCGCGTCCGCGTCATGTTTGTTTTGGCCCGGGTTTCATCCAGGGAATCCGGTTGGTCGGCGCAATCTACCCTGATATATCTTCCAGAACCGGCGCTTGGGGGGCATGTCGGGACGATCCTGCTCGGCGGCGAGCATCGTTTCTTGAAGCTGAGGCGGGCATCACGGAACCAGGCGCCAGACCGGGACTTCGCTGGTGACGATGCCACGCGCGGCAAGGTCCTTCGCCAGCGCGTGCATCATCAAGTCCTTCTTGCGCTCAAGCCTGCCAAGAATCCAATCCCGATGCGGCGCCAGTGACCGAGGCCGCTGGCGACCCTGCGGCTTGCGGTCGATCAAGCCAACAGGTCCGTTTGCATTGAATTTGACTACCCAATCACGCACGATTTGTCGGGTGACACTGCCGATCGCCGCTGCTTCGGCCCGGGTGGCGCCATCATAAATCGC
>JAJZBH010000123.1 GCA_021799015.1 Pseudomonadota bacterium | reverse complement strand
CGGGAGCCCGTGCCGATCGCACTTGCGTCCGAATCGGCAATAACGGGCGCACCTACGGAAGAATTTGTCGAAGTTAGCAGCAAGGCTTTTCGCGGCGCCAGCTGCAACACCTGACTATGGGCGTCGCCTGGCTATTCAATATCTTCTTGAAACAGACAAACCCATCGGTCCAAATCCACCGCACATGGCCGAACTGCACCACGATGCGCCATGTCAAGACAGTCAGGGAATAGAGCCGGAGCCAGGATCGCCATGACCAACCCAAGGATTTTTCCGGCCGCCGTCCAAAAACACAAGCGAACACCCCCGCGCAAAACGCAACGCTCCTATCCCCCTTCCCAACCAACAAGGCTTTACACCAGATCAGATAAGAAGGTCAGACGCCGAGAAAGTCACGCATTCCATAGTAGCCAGGCGGCTGGTTCGCCAACCAAATAGCAGCCCGCAGAGCGCCATCAGCGAAAATGCGCCGGTCGAGCGCATGATGCGCCAGAACAATTTGCTCGGCTCCCGATGTGAATATCGCGCTGTGAGAGCCCACAACCTGGCCACCTCGAAGCACAGCAAACCCAATGTTGCCGGTGGCGCGCGGCCCGGTGTGGCCGTGCCGGCCCAACTCCATAACGTCAACCAAATCAACGCCTCGTCCCTGCGCAATTGCTCGACCGAGCGCCAGCGCGGTACCGGAAGGTGCGTCCACTTTCTGCCGATGATGCATCTCTAAAATTTCCGCATCATGGGTGTCACCTGGCAGGTAGGCCGCCAGGCGTTCGGCAATGGCTAGGACCAAATTCACACCGGGCGCAAAGTTAGCGGCTTGAAATACCGGAATGGTTGCCGCTGCGTCGTGCACCGTACGATCATCACCCACGGAAAGTCCGGTGGTGCCTAAGACCCAAGGTGTTCTGCACGCGGTCAGAACCTCCGCATGATGCTTCACTGCGGCGGCTACGGTGAAGTCAACGATCACGTCGCTTTCCGCCGCAAGAGCGGCAAGGTCGCCATCCCGACCAACTCCGCCGACAAGCGTAGCATCCTGTCCCAAGATTGCTTCCGTGAGAAGCTTACCCATTCGCCCGGTGCTGCCCACAATACCGACACGCGTCCCCATCGTCACCTCCCTCTATACGTGGTTGGTTGCCCAGCACCGCATGCGCCGAGGCCACAAACGGCTCACGCCGCAACGGGCAGGAAAGCCCCTTGCGCAGCAGCGGAGATCAGTCAACATTAATAGCCATGATTGATCCGTTTGGTCGAAACATCACCTACCTCCGTATGTCGGTCACCGACCGCTGCGACTTTCGCTGTGTGTATTGCATGGCGGAAGATATGCATTTTCTTCCGAAGCAGGATCTACTGTCGCTGGAGGAATTGGAACGTGCTGCAAGCGCTTTCATCCGCCTCGGCGTACGCAAGCTCCGGCTGACGGGGGGAGAACCGTTGGTGCGGCGAGGCCTGATGGCGTTGGTCAACCGGTTGGGCCAACAGATCGGCAACGGGCTAGACGAGCTCACTTTGACAACCAATGGCAGCCAGTTGGTGCGCTTCGCGGACGAGCTGGCCGCAGCGGGCGTTCGGAGAGTCAATGTCAGTATAGATACCCTCGACGAAGGTAAATTTACGAAAATTACCCGTTGGGGCCGATTGCCACAGGTGTTGAAGGGTGTGGAGGCTGCGGATGCTGCGGGGTTAGATGTCAAAATCAATATGGTTGCACTCAAGGGTGTAAACGAGTCAGAAATCGACGCGATGCTCAGCTGGTGCGGGGAGCGAGGCCACGACCTCTGCCTGATCGAGACAATGCCCCTCGGCGAGATCGACGGGGACCGCACTGACCAATACCTGCCACTCTCCGAGGTACGCGCCCGTCTTGAACAAAACTGGACCTTGGCGCCGACCAATTATGTGACCGGAGGACCTGCGCGGTATTACGAAGTGGCAGAAACCGGAACCCGTATAGGGTTCATAACGCCCTTGACTCATAACTTCTGCGAGGGCTGTAACCGCGTGCGGCTGACGTGTACGGGCACCTTGTTCATGTGCCTCGGTCAGGAGGACGCGGCTGATTTACGCACCGTATTGCGAAGCAGCCAGAGTAACGAAGCGCTTGAAAAAGCGATACGTGCGGCAATTGCACGCAAGCCAAAAGGACACGACTTTGTTATTGACCGTACGCATAACAAGCCTGCGCTGGGTCGTCACATGAGTGTCACCGGCGGTTGATCATAGCAGCTCATCGTCGATGCAGGCTAACCTACCCAATCGACGGGCTTGGTCGCGTTGCGCGTCCCTATCTGGTCTCGATGTTACGACGACGCGCTAGTTCAGTAATAATGCCGTGTAAAGTTCGCAATTCCTGATCTGTGACCTCACCACGCTGAAAAAAATGCCGAATGTTGCGGACCATGCCAGGGCGTTTCTCGGTGTTCCGCAAAAAACCTGATGCGTCACATTCCGCAATCAAATGCTCCAAAAAATTCTCGAGTTCAGCCTTGGTTGCGACATGTGTCTTATGGGTTTGCAAGCTCCGGGCCGGCGCGACTTGTCCTGCGGTCCACCACTCGTAAGCCATTACCATTACAGCTTGGGCTACATTCAGGGACATAAATCGCGGGTTGAGCGGATAACGAATCAAGGTGTCGGCATGCGCAATGTCATCGTTGTCCAGGCCAGCCCGCTCAGGTCCGAACAAGATCCCTGTACGCAACCCGCGAGTGCAAATTTCCCGAAGTTCAAACGCTGCACCACGTCCGGTCAGCACCGGCTTGATGATGTGCCGCGGCCGTGGGCATGTGGCAAAAATCCGGTGCAGGTCTGCCACGGCATCGCCTACCGTATGGTGCACCGTTGCCGCTTCAAGAATCCGATAAGCGCCCGAGGCTGTCCGCATCGCTCGTTCTTGCGGCCACCCATCGCGAGGCGCAACAAGCCGCAAGTAAAACAACCCTCCGTTCCCCATCGCGCGAGCTACCGAACCAATGTTTTCCGCAAGCTGCGGACGAACGAGGACGACGACCGGCGATGGGTCAATTGGACCAAGCTCAGCTCCATGCTCGCGCGCAGTCAATGCAACATCCCGGTACAACTAGCGCTTTCGTAGTGTGTAGGAGTTGTTAGGACCATCTTCGATAACAATGCCGCGAGATTCGATCTCGCTTCGAATTCGGTCCGCCTCCGCGTAATCTTTCCGTTCGCGAGCCAAATTTCTTGCAACAACCAGCTTATGCAACGTTGTTTGATCGATACCGTCGCTAAACCACACGCGTGGAGCTTGGCTGAGGATCCCGAGCATTGACCCGGCAGCTTTGAGCGAGGCCGATGCTTCAGCATCGCCCGCCAGCGTAGCGTCAGCAAAGCGGTGCAGGGCAGCTATGGCGGCCGGCGTATTTAGATCATCGGCTAGAGCCGCCAGGAACACGTCAGGAACCTCTTCCGCTGGCTTCATTGCCGAATGCACTTCAAGCGCACGGTAGAACCGATCAAGTTCGCGCTTTGCTTCGGCGATCGCGGAATCAGTGAAGTCAAGAGTGCTACGGTAATGAGTCTTGAGGAGTAAAAAACGGAATACCTCGCCCGGCACCCGACGCAAAACCTCCTCAACAGTAAGAAAATTTCCCCGCGATTTTGACATCTTTTCGCCGTTCACCAACAGCATTGCGTTGTGAACCCAGTATCGGGCAAAATGTGACCCTGGAAATGCGCAGGTTGACTGGGCAATTTCATTTTCATGGTGTGGGAAGATTAGGTCGCTGCCACCACCGTGGATATCGAAATCAGTCCCGAGGTGCTTCCATGACATTGCCGAGCACTCAATATGCCAGCCAGGCCGACCACGCCCCCAGGGGCTGTCCCAGCCCGGGAGTTCATCCGGAGAGGGCTTCCAAAGTACAAAGTCTCCAGCTGCACGCTTGTAGGGAGCAACCTCTACTCTTGCCCCGGCGATCAGTTCATCTGTGCTCCGGCCGGAAAATTTCCCATAATTTGGATCAGAATCCACTGCAAACAGCACATGGCCTTGAGTCTCATAGGCATGGCCGCCCTGGATCAGCCGCTGGATAATGGCGATGATTTCGGGGATATGCGCCGTCGCACGTGGCTCGACATCTGGGGGAAGCGCTCCCAGCGCCTCCATGTCCTCGTGAAACCATTGGGCCGTGCGTGTCGTAATCGCCGAAATTGGCTCGCCTGTCTCCATGAAGCGAGCATTGATCTTGTCATCCACATCAGTGATGTTCCGAACATACGTAACGCGCGGGTAGAGAGCTCGTAACAGCCGTATTAATACATCAAACACCACGACGGGCCTGGCATTGCCAAGGTGGGCCCGATCGTAGACTGTGGGGCCGCAAACGTAGATTTTAACGTGACCCGGGTCGATCGGCGTAAATACCTCCCGTCTTCTGGTTCGGGTATTGTGGAGCTTGATTTGAATCATGGCCGGCATTTCCGACGAGTACAAAGGGAAGTCAACGGTGGTTCCCCCTATTTGACAGGACTTCTGCAGTCCTGTATCCGGCGGGCTCACAATTGCGAATAAGTCTCATTCTCATCTGTTCCGGAGGATCGTGTGTCGCAGCTTATGTCCCGTCCTGCACCGCGGCGTCTTTTGCTTGGGTTTTTGGCCGTCATCGGGCCGGGTCTCGTGGTTATGCTGGCCGACACGGATGTCGGAAGCATCATTACTGCCGCGCAATCCGGAGTCGCCTGGGGATACCGGCTCCTCGCACTCCAGTTTCTCCTCATACCTATCCTATATGTGGTCCAGGAACTGACCGTCCGGCTAGGTATCTTTACCGGGAAAGGCCACGGTGAACTGATCCGCGACACGTTCGGTAAAGGATGGGCCTGGCTTTCAGCAGTTGGACTGATGATCGCGACAGTCGGTGCGCTGCTGACAGAATTCTCAGGCGTTGCCGGGGTCGGTGAACTTTATGGGGCTCCTCGAAGCCTGACGCTGGCATTGGCAGTCGCATTTCTGCTTGTGGTGGCCCTGACGGGGTCATATCGCCGCGTCGAACGAGTGGCAATCGGTCTCGGCTTGTTCGAGTTCGTGTTCTTTTTGATCGCCGTCGTCGCGAAGCCTGATGCACACCAGATGGCCTCAGAACTGGTCAAACCAGCCCTCGACAACCCAGCATTTATGTATCTTGCTGCGGCGAATATTGGTGCGGTGATCATGCCATGGATGATTTTCTACCAGCAGTCCGCAGTCGTTGATAAGAAGCTTCAACCGGCCGACCTGAAATTTGCCCGCCTCGACACGGCAGCGGGTGCCATTGTCACCCAGCTTGTGATGGCCGCCGTCCTAATTGCGACAGCCGCGACGATTGGCGCCCGCTCGCGACAGCCGAGTCTAAACTCAGTCGGCGACATTGCAAATGCGCTGACGCCGTTTCTCGGAACAACGCTAGGCCATTTGGTCTTTGGGCTTGGTGTTCTGGGCGCTGGGCTCATCGCAGCAATCGTAGCCTCCCTAGCCTTGGCGTGGGGGCTCGGAGAGGTTGCCGGATATCGCCGCTCGCTCGAAGATCACCCATTCCAAGCCAAATGGTTCTATTCAATTTACGCTTTCTGCCTGATTTCCGGAGCGATCCTCGTCGGTATTGTCCCAAATCTTGTTTTCCTCAACATCGCGGTCGAAGTGATGAATGCGCTGCTGCTGCCTATGGTGCTTGGCTTCCTTGTAGCCTTAGCCATGCATGCACTGCCTACCCACGCAAGACTCCGTGGTTGGTACTTGTGGCTTACAATCGCGCTAACCATGATCACCGCAGGCTTAGGCATCTATGGCGGTCTTAGCGGCGCTGGGCTACTGTAACGTCGGCAGTTATGCCGGTTTCCGTCTCTCCGACATGAGAGTTTTAGTCTTCTTCATTCGTCCCGTTGGACACGCTCCTGACGTTCGTGACGCTCCTGCGCCTCGATCGAGAGCGTCGCAATTGGACGAGCCAAAAGCCGTTTTAGACCAATTTGTTCGCCGGTCTCCTCACAAAAGCCATATGTACCTTGTTCGATCCTTACCAGCGCCTGGTCGATCTTACCAATCAGTTTCCTTGCTCGATCCCGAGTGCGCAATTCCAAAGCGCGATCCGTCTCCACACTGGCACGGTCAGTGATGTCGGCCTCGTGAATCCCACCTTCGGACAACGAAGCAAGAGTACCGTCCGCTTCGAGCAACAGCTCGTGCCGCCAACGCAAAAGCCGCTGGCGGAAGAACTCTACCTGCTGCGGGCTCATATAATCCTCGACTTCGCTCGGGGCATAATCGGGCGCTAGCGTAATCAACATCAACGAGTGATCCTCTGTGGTCAGGTGGGAAGCGGAACCAATTCCACTACCCGCGATGCTGCGGCGGCTTATAGCCGCGGAGCTCACTACCGCCAAGATCACCAAATATACGGAACCACTTGAAACATGGAAAAGCGGTTTGCAGTCCGATGGTCAAATGTTGTTCCTCTTGTTTATGCGGGCTACCAACGTAAACCGAACCGAAGAACCGGCTGGACAACCTTTGAATAGCTAGACAATTGAGCCCCAGGATCTATGTGCCACGTCCCAACTACGACAAACCTCACGACGCGCAATCAGTGGCCGACGATACGTGGTGCCAATGGGACGAAATCGGGCACGACGTTGGCATCACCACCATTTCGGTTGAGGGGCTGCCAAACCCGCTATGTTTATTGGTTGGGCAGGAAATCGGCTCGCTGCGACAATGATGGTGAGACACAAAAGATGTACTGGAAACGGGCGCGAATAAAGCTAGCGCAACGCGGCAACCTGCCTTACCCCACCATCTGACATGTTCAGTTTACCACGCCCTCTACAGGTCCTCCGCGGCCATCCGCGACTGGCAGCAGCTTTTGCCGGCGGACTTAGTTGCTATCCGTTTCTGCCTGACCGATTGCCATTAACCACACGAGCTGTCCTCGTCTGGGATATTTTTGTTGTCATCTTTCTCGTTCTTGCTGCCATCCATTTTACGTTAGCCGACCAGCAGCAGATCGCTGACGACGCAGTACGGCAGGAAGAGGGCGAGTGGACTATATTCGCTCTGACTCTTGTTGGCGCCTTTATGAGCTTTACGGCCATTGTGCTTTTTTCCGCTCCCGGCAAAGAAAACCCGCAGCACGGCGAGTACCTTGGCCTGGTCGCCATCACCCTAGCAGCGTCATGGGCAATGACCCAGATAACGTTCGCGTATCGGTACGCACACGAATACTATGCAACAGCGGATTTAGGTCCGCGCGGCGGATTAACATTCCCCGGTGAGGACGCCCCCGACTACCTTGACTTCGTTTATTTTTCGTTCGTCCTCGGCATGACCTTCCAGGTATCCGATGTGAACATTACCGGTCGCAAAATGCGCCGACTTGCTACATTGCAGGGATTAGTCGGATATATGTTCAACACCGTGATTCTAGCGTTGACCATTAACATCGCAGCTGGGATTTTTTGACGTGTGACGCATCCTGCCGTGACGCCGCCAATCATTTT
>JAJZBH010000122.1 GCA_021799015.1 Pseudomonadota bacterium | reverse complement strand
GTGCGGGCCCCCGTCAATTCCTTTGAGTTTCAACCTTGCGGCCGTACTCCCCAGGCGGTGTGCTTACCGCGTTAGCTACGACACTGAAGCGCAAAGCACCCCAACATCCAGCACACATCGTTTACAGCGTGGACTACCAGGGTATCTAATCCTGTTTGCTCCCCACGCTTTCGCGCCTCAGCGTCAGTAATGAACCAGGTCGCCGCCTTCGCCACCGGTGTTCTTTCCAATATCTACGAATTTCACCTCTACACTGGAAATTCCACGACCCTCTTCCATACTCAAGCCAGCACGTATCAGACGCAGTCCCCAGGTTGAGCCCAGGAATTTCACGCCTGACTGTACAAGCCGCCTACGCGCCCTTTACGCCCAGTCATTCCGAGCAACGCTAGCCCCCTTCGTATTACCGCGGCTGCTGGCACGAAGTTAGCCGGAGCTTATTCTGCGGGTACCGTCATCATCGTCCCCGCCAAAAGGGCTTTACAATCCGAAGACCTTCTTCACCCACGCGGCATTGCTGGATCAGGCTTGCGCCCATTGTCCAATATTCCCCACTGCTGCCTCCCGTAGGAGTTTGGGCCGTGTCTCAGTCCCAATGTGGCTGATCATCCTCTCAGACCAGCTACTGATCGACGCCTTGGTAGGCCTTTACCCCACCAACTAGCTAATCAGACGCAGGCTCCTCCCCAAACGACTCTCGTCTTTGGCCCTCAGGCATCATGCGGTATTAGCCGTAGTTTCCCACGGTTGTCCCCCATTCAAGGATAGATTCCTACGCGTTACTCACCCGTCCGCCACTAACAGTATCACTACTGCCCGTGCGACTTGCATGTGTTAAGCATGCCGCCAGCGTTCGCTCTGAGCCAGGATCAAACTCTCAAGTTCATCAGACAGCTCACACTGCCAAACGAACCAACCTAACTCATCAATCCACTGCCCCAGGCCAAAACCCGAAACAGTATTCAAAGCGTATCTGTCACGCATCCAAGATACGTCAACAACGCCCGAAAGCCCATCCAAGCCAATCAACGAGCCAGGCCTAAACCCACAACATCAATCAACCCAAACAAACTACCACCAGAAGCCTAAACCTCCAGCCTCGCCCCCAAACAGGTACCCCAACATACAGCCACAATAAACCTCACAGCCTACCATAACCCTACATCAGAATATACCCGCCAACAGACAAACGCCGCCAACGTATCCCTTCCTAGCCTATTCACATACCCTCAAAGAACAAAACGACGGCCTACGGTTTACACCGCTCCGTCGGCGCCCGCCGAACGCGGCGGAGAACGGGCTTCTACGCGCCGCCCAGCCACCTGTCAACGCCATCGTTGTCGCCGAGGACTTACCGAAAACCTATTGTAAAAACAAACAACTTTCGATTCCCCGCCATCCTACCGGAACGCCAGAACCTTTGGAAATTTCTGCTGCACGCCCGCCATGATCGAGACGCATGAGGCGCAACAACAGCGACGCTCATGCTGCTTTCGGCATACCTTCACTGATCGTCAGACCATCCGGACCGGCACTAACGCCAACCTCTTGCCCATCGTGGATTACCCCCTCCAAAATCAAGGTCGCCAGCTTGTTTTGCAAACTCCTCTGAATTACCCGCTTCAGCGGCCTAGCACCGTAGACCGGATCATAGCCGGCCTCAGCTAGCCAATTTAGCGCAGCCTGATCGAGGTGGATTGAGATCTTCCGATCGGCAAGCAGATTCTCCAGATTCCGGAGTTGGATGTCTACGATCGTAGCCATATCATCGCGCCGCAGGCGACGGAACAAGATTACTTCGTCCAAACGGTTCAGAAATTCTGGCCGAAAGTGTTGGCGCACTACCCGCATGACCTGTGCCTCAGCCATGACAACGTCCTCTCCTTCCGGTTGAGCCGCCAAAACGTCGCTGCCAAGGTTTGACGTGAGAACAATAATCGTATTCTTAAAATCAACCGTTCGCCCCTGCCCGTCCGTCAGCCGGCCGTCGTCGAGCACCTGCAGTAAAACGTTGAAAATGTCTTCGTGCGCTTTCTCCACCTCATCAAACAGTATCACCTGATAGGGCCTGCGCCGCACCGCCTCTGTCAGTACACCACCCTCCTCATAACCAACATAACCGGGAGGAGCGCCGATCAGGCGTGCTACCGCGTGCTTCTCCATGAACTCGCTCATGTCGATCCGTACCATGGCTCGCTCATCATCGAACAGGAACTCCGCCAGCGCCTTGCAAGTCTCGGTCTTTCCGACACCAGTCGGCCCAAGAAACAAAAACGAGCCAATCGGCCGGTTGGGGTCCTGTAAACCGGCCCGCGCACGTCGCACAGCATCCGATACGGCACGCAAGGCTGCCTCCTGTCCGACCACCCGTCGACGCAATTCATCCTCCATACGGATCAGCTTGGCGCGTTCGCCTTCCAGCATCTTGTCCACCGGAATTCCAGTCCAACGGGAAATAACCTGGGCAATCTGTTCTTCCGTCACCGCCTCATTCAGCAGAGTGCCCTCATCCTGCTGAGACGCCAGCTTCCGCTCAAGATCCGGAATCACGCCGTAGATAAGCTCTGAAGCACGCGCAAGGTTGCCGGCGCGTTGCGCCATTTCCATTTCCCCTCTCGCATGATCGAGCCTTTCCTTTAACTTCTGGGTCTCGTTCAGGCGATCCTTCTCAGCTTTCCAACTCGCCGACATTGCATCAGATTTTTCCTCAAGAGCAGCGATCTCCCCCTCGAGACGGGCAAGGCGCTCCTTTGACGCCGCGTCTTCCTCCCGCTTCAGGGCTTCACGTTCAATTTTGAGTTGCATGAGGCGCCGATCCAACTCGTCCAATGCCTCAGGCTTAGAATCCACCTGCATCCGTAGACGCGAGGCGGCCTCATCCACCAAGTCGATCGCCTTGTCCGGCAAAAACCGGTCTGTAATATATCGGTTTGACAACGTCGCTGCCGCCACTAGCGCCGAATCTGAAATTCGCACGCCATGATGGAGCTCGTATTTCTCCTTTATACCCCGAAGAATCGAGATTGTATCTTCGACAGTGGGCTCATCGACGAACACTGGCTGAAAACGCCGCGCCAGCGCTGCATCCTTCTCGATATATTTTCGATATTCGTCGAGCGTCGTAGCGCCGATGCAGTGCAGTGCTCCACGCGCAAGTTCAGGCTTGATCAGGTTCGATGCATCCATCGCACCATCTGCTCGCCCGGCCCCAACAAGCGTGTGCATTTCATCAATAAAAAGGATGATTTCACCGTTGGCCGCCTCAATTTCCTTTAACACTGCCTTAAGGCGCTCTTCGAACTCTCCACGATATTTCGCACCGGCCACCATTGCGCCGAGATCCAGAGCAAACAGCTTTTTTCTCTTCAAGGCTTCGGGCACATCTCCATTGACAATCCTTAATGCTAATCCTTCGACGATTGCGGTTTTGCCCACCCCGGGTTCTCCGATTAACACCGGATTGTTTTTTGTCCTGCGCGCCAGTACCTGTATCGCGCGACGAATTTCCTCGTCACGCCCAATCACTGGGTCCAACTTTTGCTCACGCGCAGCTTCAGTGACGTCTCGGGCATATTTTTTCAGAGCATCGAAAGTCTCTTCAGCGTTCGCGCTGTTGACAGTGCGGCCTTTGCGGATTTCTGCAACCGCCCGCTCCAATGCCTGCGCTGAGGCGCCAGCGGATGCCAGAGCGCGCCCTGCAGGTGTCCCACTAGCCGCCAAGGCGACCAGAAGGCGGTCTTGGGCGACATATTCATCGCCCTCTTTGTGCGCCATTGTCTGGGCCGCATCAAGAACTCGTACGAGATCAGGGGTGATCTGGGGCTGCCCGGCACCGGCACCTTGCACTTTAGGTAGCTTCGCAACGCTGGCATCAACGGCGAATTTGACCGCAGTTGGATCGCCTCCAGCCGCTCGGATCAGTCCTGATGCAGCCCCCTCTTCATCGTCAAGAAACGCCTTAAGTAAATGTTCAGGCGTAATAAACTGATGGTATTCGCGGACCGCGATGGTCTGGGCCGCTTGAACGAAACCTCTGGCCCGTTCCGTAAATTTCTCAAAATCCATATTGGTTGATCCCTTTCAGCAGGCGACCTCGCATTACCACCCCATTTGACAGGCAATGGCACGAACTTGTCCTTATGAAGTGGTTGCTGCATTGATCAGGCTCAAGGGGACACCAAGCGAGCATTACAGCCCTCAGTCCCGCTCGACGGGCTAAAGACGAGCAATACGCCTGAACCCGCTGCTGTTTTCCCTTTGATTCGCCATTACCAAAAACATCGGCCTGCGCCGAAGCCGGGAATACCACCAGACGCGGGAACCCGCCGAACGAGCCACGACAGAGAAGTGGGCATTGCGTGCCGAACGTGGCATGTACATCCAAAACATTCCTCGCTGTGATATTTGCACCAGCCGTGCGGTGCTACTAAGTGCGAGACTTGCCGAAAACAACCTTACGCCGCCTGCCCAAAGCGGCTACAGGATCCACATGCTGTCCGATCTACCAAATGTCTTGACCCTATCCCGGATTGCGGCGATTCCATTGCTGGTTCTGCTGATTGCCATAAACCAGCCTATTACAGATTTGCTTGCCGCGTTACTTTTCGCTCTCGCCGCAGCTACTGACTGGCTGGATGGACAAATTGCTCGGACGCGAGCCCAGCTTTCAGATCTTGGTCGGGTGTTGGATCCAATCGCCGACAAGCTTCTTGTTGGCGCCACGTTGATGGTGCTGGTCGGCTTCCGCCGCCTGCCCTTCGCAGGGATCTACCCCGCCATTGTGATCATGCTCCGAGAAATCCTCGTTTCAGGGCTGCGGGAATATCTCGCTCAAATTCGGGTTGGACTGCCGGTGACGCGACTGGCTAAGTGGAAAACCGGCACGCAAATGGTCTCTCTACTTATATTATTACTAGGTGATCCCGGCGCTCGGCTGATCGGCATCGGTGGATTTCCAGCTGCTGCAGCCGGGGCTTCCCTGCTTTGGCTTGCGGCCATTCTGACTTTGATTACCGGTTGGGACTATTTGACCGCCGGGTTAAACCACATCAACCATTCGCACGAGACCCGCTGACTTGCGCCGAGCAACTTTACGCGGACCGATTCTAGCCTTGGTTGGCTGGTCAGGCAGCGGCAAGACAACCCTGCTGACAGCACTGCTACCGGCGCTCATTGCGCGCGGCCTGACTGTGTCCACCCTCAAACACGCGCACCACGACGTTGAGCCAGATCATCCCGGCAAGGACAGTTACAGACACCGACTAGCCGGGGCACAAGAAGTTCTGTTAGCAACCAATAACCGCCTCGCACTATTCTGCGAGTCCAAAGGCAACGACGCCCTAGACTTGCGTACCTTGACCGCACGCATGGCACCGGCAGATCTTTATCTGGCGGAGGGTTTCAAGTCTGCCCCAGTTGCAAAACTCGAGGTCTACCGAGCCTCGCTAGGCAACCCTCCCCTTTGGCCTGAGCTTTCCGATGTCATCGCGGTTGCTGCCGACATTGAGGAGAGAACCTCTCCGCTTCCCTTCCTTCCCCTCAGCGACATCGCAGCGATCTCCAATTTTATCCTGACATGGCGTGATAGGAGATTGAGAGTCGGGCCTCCCTCTTGAGACCTCGATCCAAACCGGATCATAAGGGCACACAATGGAAAGGATCGCTAATGCGGCCACGGACTTCACGTGTCATGATCGTAATATTACCATGCATGTTGCTGCTTTCTGGATGTGCAGGCGTTGGCGACTACGTGGGAAGTGTAGCCAACCCCTTTAGCGTTCCGAATCCATCGACCGCTGACACTCTAAATATGCAGCGGGCACGCGGCACCCACGTCGTCGTGCAACCGATTTCTCCAGAAGCTGGTAATGTCTGGCCTGGCCCGGCAAAACCAGTGCCAACGCTCGGCCAAATTCAGAAGAACATCAATCTGACATCCGGTCAAAGAAGCTCGAACCAATACCACCCGCTACGTTCCAAGCCTTCAAGCGCTTCCAATGCTTTCGGGAGCACGACGGTACGCGTGCCAACGATTCGTCATTCTCGCACCATGGGGCCCAACGCCGCGGCTCTGCCGGTGGGCGAGACGCTTCTCGGCCCGAACGGTCCCGTCGGCATCGTTGCCAGCCCAGGCAACGGTCGTTATCAGGAAGTAGCACCGATAAACGGCAAAGGCGGTGGTATACTGATCCGATCTGGAGCCGGCAGTGCCACACTTATAGAACCGGGTGGCCAAGTCGTCATTGTACACGTTCCCATACAATGACAATCTCTCTCGTACTCCCCATTTATACGCCATGAAGATCCTCTATTTTGCCTGGTTGCGGGAGCAGATCGGTCACGCAGAAGAAGACGTTATCCCGCCACCGCATGTCACGACCGTAGGCGCGCTGACGGAATGGCTGGCCTCATCCAGCCCGGCTCATCGAAAAGCACTTACCAAGCGTGACTCACTCAAAGTTGCCGTGGACCAGACCTTCGCACGCGATGACACTTCAATCGCGGGAGCCCGTGAAATAGCCTATTTTCCGCCCTTTACGGGCGGCTGAACCACCATGCCACTGATTCGTGTTAGCCTAGAAGACTTCGATGTCGCCAACGAACTTTCGCGACTTCAGGTCAACGCGGGCGCGGTTGCAAGCTTTATCGGAATCGTCCGTGGCGACTCGCATGGAATGGCGCTTCGATCGATGACGCTTGAGCATTATCCGGCGATGACGGAACATGCGCTTGCAGAGATCGCCAACCGAGCCATGCAGCGCTGGAATCTCACGGATTGCACAATCATTCACCGAATAGGCCGCCTTAAACCTGGTGCTCGTATCGTACTTGCCGCCGCTGCCGGCGCACATCGCAAAGCCGCACTGGAAGCAACAACTTTCCTTATCGACTGGCTCAAGACCGATGCGCCTTTCTGGAAGCGCGAGGAGCTCTCGTCGGGCGAAAGCGTATGGGTCGCCCGAAACGCGGAAGATGATGAAGCCCGAGCGCGCTGGGCAGAATAGCCCTTTCGGTTAACTTGCGGACGGGACAGCTCTGTCGGCGTATTGCACCGTTCTCCTCTCTACGGAGAACAGAAGCTTAGACATGTCCATAACATGTATGTCGAAGGCTCGAGTTGTTGGCCGATCGCAGAAAAAGTAACGCCGCCCGCGAAGTTCGAATGCTACCGGACGTCTCGTCTTGCCCATCGTATATCACTCAAAATCGGTAAAGCCCAATTTATGAAATCTGTGTGCGGATGAACGTCGACGGCGGGCTCTTCTTGGCCAAGCCTCCGCCCAACCTCACTTCACGGCCATCGCCTGCAATCTCAACCGTATCCTCAACATCCTCGCCGCCGCAGCATGATCGTTTCCAACTCCAGACGGTTTGTTCGAAGCCGATCAGTAATACCAAGCTGCGGGTCAGTTGACTCGAATGTGAATAGGACCGGCTCGGCGGGCCGTGATTCGCTGTTGCCATGGGGAGGCGATTGGCGATGACGGTAGCGATCACGCGTTTGGACTTGTCGTCG
>JAJZBH010000121.1 GCA_021799015.1 Pseudomonadota bacterium | reverse complement strand
GTAACCGGGGCAAAAGTTGGGGTGGGGATTGATTTTTTGCTTGTGCGGTCACGGTTAGGGCTGATTCAAGCTTGGTGTGAGCGCGCTGCCGAACTTTGACGATCTACCTTTGAGTGAGCTGAAGCATCTGGTGCTTCAGCTGCTGGCGGAGAACGCGGAACAGAAGCGTCAGATTGCGGAATTGCGTGAGGAGATCGCGCGCCTGAAAAGGCTGAAGGGCTGTCCCGACATCAAGCCGCCGAGCCGGCCGAGCGGGATGGAGAAGGGAACGTCGCCGAAGAAGCCGTGGGGTGGCAAAGGGCGCGGCAAAATCACTCCCCGGGTCCGCGTGGAGGAACGCGTGATCGGGGTGAACGCACCGGTCGGATCGCGCTTCAAAGGGTACGAGAGCTTTCTGGTTCAGGATCTGGTTCTGCGGGCGCGGGCGATCCGCTACCGGCGGGAACGCTGGGTGACACCGGAGGGACAGACGATCCTCGCGCCACTGCCGGCGGGGGTGGTGGGGCATTTCGGCGCGGAACTGCGGCGCTTCGCGCTGATGCTGCACCACCAGGGTCAGGTGACGGTGGAGCGGCTGACGGCGCAGTTGCGGGCGTTCGGGGTGGCGGTCTCGAAGCGGCAGGTGATGCGGTTGTTGATCGAGGGACAGGACGGCTTTCTCGAGGAGAACCGCGAAGTACTGTGGGCGGGGCTTGCGACGGCGGCCTGGGTGACGGTGGACGACACCGGCGCGCGGCATGCCGGGCGGAACAGGTTCTGCACTCATATCGGCAACGACGATTTCGCCTGGTTCGGCACCAGGGAGAGCAAGAGCCGGCTGAACTTCCTCGACCTGCTGCGCGCCGGGCAGGCGCATATCCGCAATCTGATCTGGTGGTACTACAGCGACCTCAAGGCGTACCGTGCCGATCCCACACGAAGACGCCGGAGCGAATTGCGCACCCGCTTCGATCGCATCTTCCGAAGACGCACCGGTTTCGTCACCCTCGACCGGTTGCTTGCACGTCTGCACGCCAACAAGGCGGAGATGCTGGCCGTCCTCGATCGTCCGGAAATCCCGCTCCACACCAACGGTTCGGAGCGCGACATCCGCCTGCACGTCACCAAGCGCAAAATCAGCGGCGGCACCCAAGCCATCGCCGGCCGCGACCGTCGCGACGCCTTCCCCGGCCTCATGCGCACCGCGACCAAGCTCGGCTTCTCATTCTGGGACTATCTCGGCAATCGCCTCCACGTCCCCGACCAGGTCGTCGTCCCCTACCTGCCCGATCTGCTCAGAGCTCGCGCCCACCAGGCTTGACCAAAATCGCCCGGGATTCTGCCCCGGTTACAAAACGAGGGGCTAAGTGACTGAAAATATGCACTTAGCGCTTGCTAAACTGGAAGCTCCTGCGTGCCTTAGCCTTGCCGTATTTCTTGCGTTCAACTGTCCGTGAATCCCTGGTGAGAAAGCCGGCAACCTTGAGAATGGCTCGAAGGTCCGGTTCGTAATAAGTCAAAGCACGGGAAATTCCATGGCGTACCGCTCCAGCTTGGCCGGACAGGCCACCGCCTGTCACCGTAGCCATCACGTCGAACTGATTATACCGATCAGCAACGAGAAAGGGTTGCGTAATTAACATCCGCAATACCGGGCGAGCAAAATATTGAGCGGCCTTACGGCCGTTGATAACGATGTCTCCTTTGCCTGGCCTGATCCAAACGCGAGCAACTGCGTCTTTGCGTCGTCCCGTCGCATAAGCACGCCCCTGAGAGTCGCGTTTAGGTTCCCTCTTTGCTTCTCCCCTAGCACGGGGCGCAACATCAGGCGAGACAACTGACTTGAGATCGGCGAGCGTTCCGGTTCCAGACATGCTCAAATTCTCCGGTTCTTGCGGTTTAGCGCGCCGACGTCGAGCACTACAGGGCGCTGTGCAGTGTGCGGGTGTTCCGTGCCGGCATAGACGTGCAAATTGCGCATCTGGCGCCGCTGCAGCGGGCCTCGCGTGATCATACGTTCAACTGCCTTTTCGATCACCTGCTCGGGTTTCTTACCACCTAAGCGGCTTCGCAATGTACGATCCTTGATCCCACCGGGATAACCTGTGTGATAGTAGAATACTGCTTGGTCTAGCTTGTTTCCGGTCACCTTGACCTTATCCGCGTTAACAACGACAATGTGATCACCACAATCCACATGCGGTGTAAATTGCGGTTTGTGTTTGCCGCGCAGACGCGAAGCTATCAAGGCTGCAAGCCGGCCGAGAATCAGCCCATCCGCATCGATCAGCACCCAATTCCTTTGCACTTCCGTCGGCTTCAGCGAAACGGTGGTTTTCATCACCTGATCCTCGATAAGGGGATTTAATTTTGAACTTGCTATTTAGTGGCGGTGCGTATGCGTGAATTGTCACTCTTCGTCAAGCCGAAGCATTTGCGGTATTATATTACCACAAACGTTTTGCAGTTGCTATCAAAGCGTCCAAGACGGGTGTCTGCGCATCAAAGCCAAACGCATGGCGCGCCAACCCGACGTCGGCCCGAAACGAGCCAGAAAAACTCTGCCACTGCCTCGAGTGTCCGGAATACTTTGCCGCCGCTCCCAGCCAACTGACAGGTATTGGCGCAAGAAACACCCTTCGTTCCAACCCATAAGCCAGCGCCCGGATCAGATCCGGAGTGGAAATCGGAGTGCGGTGCGCGGCCAGCACAACTTCTGGCGAACGCTCCGAAAGAGCCGCGTGGCCGATTAACTCCGCAAGGTCGTCGATCGCTATAAAACTCCGCAGATTGCCGATAGCCCCAAACGGCAAGATCGGCACCCGCATAATGAGACGGGCGAGGCGGGGAATATTACCGGCACAGCCTGGACCCACCACTGCACAGGGCCGAACAATGACTAGATTAGTTTTGGCCCCTACCAACGTTGCTCGGGCCACCATCTCACCTTCAAACTTGCTCAGCGCGTACGCATCATCGGATGCTACGGGGGCAATCTCCGTTATCACCCCTAGCGCGGATATGCCATGCACCGCGGCCGACGAAATCAGCACAAGCCGGCCAACGCCACACGATGCCGCTATTTCCGCAACCCGGGCAGCCGCCGTCACGTTCGCGGCTACCAAGCTAGCGCGATCGGGAGCCGCGCGGTGCGCGTAGCCCGCGGCATGAACTACCACATTTACTCCACGCATCGCGTCGCGTAACACTGAGTCGGGAGCAGAAAGATCACCCGCACTTACCTCACGTACGGCTCCTGAGATCGGGGCGGTTGGCGGTTGGCCGCGGCATACCGCTGTGACGGGGCAGCCCAATGCTCCAAGATGGCGAACGACCGCGCGCCCTATAAAGCCGGAAGCACCGGTCACCAACACACTCGATTTACGCAAAGCTGATCCTGATTCGGACATTTTCCTGATCCACAACCCAACCAACTTGTGCATGCCAGAGATCGGCAGAATAGCGAAATCAATGCCGGTCGTGACATTCACGGTACCCCCGTCGTTGGCTCCCATTGTGATCTCGTGAGTGGCGCTCTTAAAGACCAACGTCGGGCATGGTCCCACGACCTGTCAAAGACACAATGTGCGAATCTGTCGGGCATCACCAGGCGCTTGTAGGCCCGTCGCTGCCCCGTGACATCCGATCGTTTTTCCTTCCTAAATCGCAGCCGCCTCCTTTCGTGGTTCCACTGGAGTGCGCTGAAAATAAAATTGGGGTCCGGAACCGAACCATGTTCGCCGTGCGTGCCACGCCTCCCTAGCAGCACTCATGGAAAGCCGCAGTACGCATGGCCGACCGCAAATCAATTCTCGTCTTACGGCGCTCTCGCCCTCCGAAAAACCCACGAGTTCTTCGTTAGCCCGCCTATTGTGGCCCATAAAATCCTGTATAGCTACCGTACTTCCAACACCGGGAATGCGTCGGTTTAGCACTAACGTAAACAACACCTTCGAAAGAAGGACGTAAACCAACAATGTCTGCGTAGTTTCATTTCTAGCATTAAACCAGATGCCAAGCTCAAAGAAAGCACTCTCTTATAACAATTTGTTACGCCATAACGCGCACAGAAAAATTCTTTCCGCGCCACGCTTCCGCGGCATTTTCATTGTTCTGGGAAGCAAGCCAACGCCACGTAAACGTGACTTCTGCGCCTTCATTGAGGCCTTGGCTTGGCAACTCTACGGCATGAACCCCGATACCCAAATCGGTGGTCGGTAACTCCTGCCAATTTGACCAGGCATCAAAGCTGAAACGAACAATGGCTGGCGCGCAAAGTTCGACGCGAAGCACCTGCCCGGCCGGCATCTTGCTGCGACGCCACGCCTCACGCCAATCACGCAAACGAGGCTGACGCTTCTCGATAACGTAGCGTTGCCGCGTTTGCGGGGGCAGGTCAAAGACGGCACCATCGCGGAGTGAGCGCACCAGTTTCACATATTCCGCGTGTGCCCACACAAGCGGCATTGCCGATCCACTGGGTCGACCACGAAACAGTTCACGCTCAGGAACATCGTCGGCATCCCAAACCTGTTCTGGAAACAACCCGCCGCGCGAGGCACAATTTTCCATCGTCCGGCAAAGTGACTCGGCGATATCGGTATCCCCGGCCAGTAGCGCGTAATGGGCACGTTCGCCGGTCAAGAGGGGCCAAGCGCGCCCATGGCCTGTCCCATCAAACGAACGTCCGTCATTATGCTCGCCGTAGCCATCGTCATTGTACCGATGCCAGACCGGTCCTTGCGGCAAGTCCACGCGCGTCAGCCTGTCGATAACTTTGACGGTATCCAGGATCCGCGGGTCATGTGCATCGCGCAACCCAAACCGAACCAGGGCGATCGCATCGGGTCCGACCAAGTAGTCGGCGCGAACATCTGCTTCAAAACCTGGCCGATTCTGTATCGCCAGACGCCCGTGAGCATCGGAACGGGCCAAGTCGTGATCTCCATCAGGCGCAATGCGCAAATAGTAACCTGCAACTCCAGCTGCTCGGGAGATCGTTGTATCCGTAACATAAATCCAATTTTCTATATCCGCGTTCCATGCATCTGCCGTGTCGCGCAGGAAATCGGCAATAAGCGGATTTTCCATGATATCGGCAAGGTCAGCCGCCGCGAGCAATCCAGCGATTTCAACAGCAAGTGTTGCCGGCGTATATCCGGCATTCTCTTCCCATCGATCTTGCGCGGTGGCCGGCCCATTACAAATGACGTAGCCGCAGGCCCGTCGTATCATGTCCCAATACTGGTAAACCTCTGAATCTGGCACCGCACCGGTACGACGCGCCAGATCAAAAAGGAGAATTGGAAACGCCGTCTCATCCATTTGAATGCCACCCCAGTACGGCGATCCATCAAGCCAACAGTTTTGCGGCCAATGGCCATCATCCTCTTGAATCGCCCTCAAATAATCGAGCGTTCGACGTGCATCATCGAGTGCGCCGCACGCAAGCAGGGCGCCCGCGGACTCGACCAGATCTCTCGGCCAAACCAAGTGATAGCCGCCAAGATCGTCATCCCCTTTAGACGCGCCCCAGGGAATCGACAGGCTCGCAATGACTCCTCCCGGGAATCCTGGACTCTCATGCACCCGCAACATGCTGGTGCTAATGCGGTAGTAATTGTGCGGAAATTTAGCGCGGCTTGGCGGATCCAGCTTACGCAATCCATCTTGCCAACGGCGCCAGCCCAAACCGTATTCGCTTTCAGCGCGCTCGAATTCGCCGAGCAGGCTCATTCGCGCTTGGATGGCCGCTTCCTCAGGTTTGCGCCCGAAACCGATGGCTACCAGCGCTTCGTGGCTAATTTCTCCAGTGAGGGCGATGTTGCCGGCCGACGCATGGCTAAATATTTCGGCTAAGACACCATGCCGGCGTAATACTTGCCAACCATCGGATGCGCCTACAAAACCAACGGAACGCGCGAGGAACCCCTCACGACAAGCTAATGCTAGCGACGTGCCGTCGCCGGTCGCAAAAAGCATGTCCATGCCCTTGTAGCGCCCTAGCCAACCCGAATTGTTTGAGCCGCCATTGACCAAATGCGGCGCGAGCAAAATGAAAAGGCGCAGGTGGGGTTGGTTGTCTGCCGGAAGAATCCGTATTCGTTGTAGCACCGCATCGTGACGAGGGTCACAGAGCACATGCTTCTCAATTACGAAACGATCCTGACGGCACGTATTGCGAATCATGAATGCCGGAACGCCATCGGCCGCCCGACGAATTTCAGTAACCGTGCCACGCTTTTCTTCGACGAAAAGCCCTCCAGCACAACCATCCGTAACAATTAGCCCGCAGTCACGTGTGCAGGCTTGATCCACCCGAGGATAGTATATTTCGTTGAGTATTCCATGACTATGCGTGAACCAAACATTGCTCAACGGTGAGAGAGCAGTGCCAACTCCGTCTTTAGCACTCGAAGTCCAGCGGGGAACAAGACCCGGTCCACCGTACGCTTCCATCATTGCTAAAGCCTCACTGTGTAGATTTAATCTGGCGCAAGGCCAGAAGTTCTGCCTGAAGACGCTCCACCTCGGCACGCAGCGCCGCCACCTCCTCAGATTGCAGGCCCACATCCGAAGTGGCATCTTCGTCATTGGTAAACGGTGCAAACATGCGCATTGCCCGTTCAATCATCGCCATGTTCTGTCGACCAAGCTCTTCGATCCCTGGAGGCAACAAACGTCCCATCGTTTCTTGCATTGCATCACGAAACTGGCGCTGCTGGCGACCAAATTGAGTCATCGCGGATTCGAGATAGCGTGGTACCGTTTCCTGTAGATTGTGGCCATAGAGACCGATCAACTGGCGCAAAAAGTTGATCGGCAGCATCGCTCGACCATCTCGGCTTTCCTCCTCAACAATGATCTGCGTGAGCACGGATCGCGTGATGTCTTCTCCGGACTTAGCATCGAATACAACGAAGTCACGCCCTTCCCGCACCATATGTGCCAAGCTATCCAGCGTGATGTATGTTGAAGACTCAGTATTGTATAGGCGCCGATTGGCATATTTCTTTACCACTACCTGAACTTGGGGGGCTTCTTCCCGCACTTGGTTCATCGTATGGGCTCCTTTCCGCAGTTGCGGCAAATGCCGGGCATCACGCTGCGACGCGGCAAGATGGCAGAATGCACTGCGAAATTCCAGTGATGACATTGTCTTACCGAATCGAGCTTAGGCGGGACATCGGTTACGCTAACTGCCGGCCACCTCGATAACCCCTACCGAACGAACAAAAAACCCGTCCCAACAGTGCGGTGCGTTAAGCGAGATTGTGGTTCACATTCGGGTGATGGCACCGTTCCCTGTCCTGTCCCACGGACAGTCCCCCACAAAAAACAAAAACGTCTTGTTGCTTGCCCATGGTCTGGCGCGGGGTTGAAAGACGCGCTTTCAGCTGAGCTTCGCGCCTGACAGCACGCCTGATGGATGGGTTTGCCAGGAGGGAATCGGAGGACATTCATGCCGTCAAAAAATGACGGCCGCATGAGGTAGCTGGTTGCAAAAGCTAGCCCGAATTACAGCCGCAGAGTTACCAGTCCGAAAC
>JAJZBH010000120.1 GCA_021799015.1 Pseudomonadota bacterium | reverse complement strand
GTTCCTAATATCGCACCGGTCGAGATGCCCTGTAGTCGTCCGAGAACAACCACCTCGCCCATTTCCGCGAGGTTCACCTTTTGTGCCTCATGATCTGCAAATCGCGTTATTCCACCAATTCGGACGCTGCCGCTGTTGTCATTGACATCGACGGCGGTTCCGTCGCGTAACGTTCCGCGCCAGATCCGGACAAAAGAAAGTTTACCAGTGGAGTTGCCATAAGTCGTTTTGAAGACTTGGGCCAAGGGCGGGCCATGCGGGACGATGGCCCGTCGTGCGGCAGTGACGGATGGGTCGGCGACATCATGGCGCAACGCCTTCCACAGTCGCTGCACGCCGTGGAAACGCTCAGCTGCACCGAGCATTACACCAGCCGAACCTTGCTTTTCCATATCCAACCGAAAGTGGTTGTACAGCTGTGCCGGAGTCGGCATCGCATCATTGATGACCTGCTCAAAGAGAACGTCGTTGTGGTCAGCCAGCATATCGATAACTGCATTATGTGCGGCCTGCTCGGTCGCCGTCATGCTAGCAGGCACCGCAATGTTTTCCGACATGGCGCTTGCCCGATACCGGTATGCCCGTTCAGAGAGGAGGTCGATATACCCTACGATGTTCCCATTCTCACGAATTGGCATTTGTCGGGAAATCAGTTGCACCTTTGTTTCAGCCTGAAGAGCCTCCATCAGGTGGTCGAAAGCCGCATCGGAAGCCCGTTCGAGCGTATCAATCTTGTTGATAAAAATCATAAACGGAAGGTGCTCGGCTTCCAGCATACGGAACGTCGGGCGGAGGAAAATGGCGCGGGCCGGATCCGGATCAACAACCACGACCGCAAAATCCGCAACGGCGAGCGCACACGCGGTGTCGTATGTGAATTCGATCGACCCCGGGCAATCCAGTATCGCCCATGCGTCACCGAGGAATGTGCAATGGGCAAGCTTGGTTTCGAACGTAGGGGCATGAGTACGCGCGCTTGCGGCGCGACGGGTTGCGGTGCCGGCAGCCTGGAGGAGTGCTCCACAAAGCGTTGTTTTTCCCGCGCCATATGGCCCTATCAACGCAACGGCCCGAGGCTCATTTTGGTGCAGGGAAGGGTTGGCGTCGACCATGGCTCCGTCCTCCTAAAGATGCAGTATTCACCCCCTTTTCAGAAAAGAGAAACCAAAAACTTCGGCCTAACGAATCGGCGGGAGAGCTTAGCTAGAATCGCTTGCCTGAACTCTATATTTCAGGCGCCTCATTTTGCTGAGAGTCGTCGAGGCCGAGCAATGCGTTTGACGCTTCGGCGTCAATTGCATCAATATTCTTAAGTGTTCGTCCGACGGCACGAATTCGCGTCTGCGTCGAGTCAATACCTTTGGTCAGCATATCGGCCCGCTTCGCGACAGTATCCATGGCTTCTCCGAGCTTGGCCCACTCATTCTTCACGGCGCTAAGAATTTTGCTAATTTCACCGGCCTTGCGCTCTAGTTGAAGGGTGAAATGACCAACGCGTATCGTGTGCAAGAGCGCTGGCAATAGGCTTGGGCTCATTATCAGGACGCGATGCTGACGCTGCGCTTGCTCGATTAGCCCGGGGACCCGGGCGACTTCGGCGAAGAGTCCTTCGCTCGGCAGATAAAGTACCGCGATATCAGTGGTGCGCGGCGGGCGGACATATTTTTCTGCGATCTTTTTCGCCTCATTCGTGATCCGAGAGGCAAGAGCTTTGACAGCCGCAACTTCTCCGTCACGGTCCGCCATTTCCGCGGCGAGCAGCACACGATCATAATCCTCGGTGGGGAACTTCGCGTCGATAGGCAGGTAGATCGGCTGGTCACCGTCGCGGGCAGGCATTCGCACAGCAAATTCGACCGATTCGCTGCTTGATGGATCGGCCCTGAAATTCAACTCCACTGTGCCAGGCGGAAGCGTGTCATCGAGAATTTGTCGGACCTGTGTTTCACCCCACCCACCACGGGTTTTGACATTCGAGAAGAGGCGCTTGAGATCACCCACCTGCGTCGCCACTGACTGCACTTGTCCAATCGCTTGCTGGACTT
The DNA here is from genome assembly GCA_021799015.1 of Pseudomonadota bacterium. Lineage (GTDB taxonomy): Bacteria > Pseudomonadota > Alphaproteobacteria > Acetobacterales > Acetobacteraceae > Acidiphilium. Next base: position 5,552 of record JAJZBH010000120.1, on the reverse strand, counting down.
GCGCAAACTGCTCGGCGACGCGCTGGAAGCTTTCCCCGATACGCTGCTCAAGGGCGGACTGCAGTTTTTCATCGACGGCTGTACGCATCTGGTCGAGCTTAGCTTCGCTGCTCGCGCGAATCGCTTCCAGCCGGTCGTCGACTTGGCTTCGGAGTCGCTCTTGCTCCTCGCGTAGAGAAGCCGAGACCACTGCCAGATCACGGCTGATCCGATCGGCGAGGTTCGTCTGGGTCTCTGTTAGGTGCGCCACCACGCCAAGTGTCTCATTCAATGCGAGCGCCCGCCCTGCTTGAGCTGCGGTTTCAGCCTCGCCGAGCTTCTGGGTCACGAATATAGAAAGATCTCCAATCGCACCAGAAAGAGCACCATGCGTGCGCGCAAGCTGGTCGGCCTGCGAGCGCACTCCGTCTTGGAGTCTTTCAAATCCTGAAGTTAGTATTTCACGGGTCTGATCGGCGATGGCACCCGGAAGGACCGCGCTGAGAGAGTTATGCGATGCAACTAGTCGGCGTAATTGCCGGAAAGTAAGGAAAATAAGTACAGCCACGACGACGAACAGACCGGTAGCAGCAAAAATGAAGCCGGCTTGTTGCATGAGATGATTTTCAGCTATCCATTTTCAGAGCAGCGAGAAATGCTGTTTGAGGGATCTCGACCCTGCCGAACTGGCGCATCCGTTTTTTGCCTTCTTTCTGCTTCTCCAGGAGCTTGCGTTTGCGGGAGACGTCGCCGCCGTAACACTTGGCGGTGACATCCTTGGAGAGGGCACCGATGGTTTCACGGGCGATGACGCGGCTACCAATGGCTGCTTGAATTGCGATTTTAAACAGTTGCCTCGGAATCAAGTCTTTGAGTTTGGAGCAAATGGTACGCGCACGAATTTCTGCGACCGAGCGATGGGAGATGAACGCGAGCGCATCTACCGGCTCCTGATTTACCAGAATCGAGATTTTGACCAGATCGCTTTCGACATATCCGTCCATCTGGTAGTCGAAGCTGGCGTAACCGCGCGAAATCGATTTAAGCTTGTCATAAAAGTCGAAGACGACTTCATTTAGAGGTAGGCGGTACACGGCCATTGCACGATTGCCGACATAGGTAAGGTCGACTTGTTGACCTCGGCGTTCATTGCATAAGGCTAGAACCGAGCCAAGATGATCATCTGGTACCATAATGGTCGCCTTGATCCACGGTTCCTCGATGTGGTCAATGGCAGAACCGTCCGGCATGTCTGCCGGATTATGCAATTCAATTGCCTCGCCGTTGGTTTTGTATAGACGGTAGACTACCGATGGTGCGGTTGCAATGAGATCAAGATCAAACTCGCGGGATAAGCGTTCTTGGATGATTTCAAGGTGCAGGAGACCAAGGAATCCACAACGAAAACCAAAACCAAGGGCGGCGGAAGTCTCTGGTTCAAAATGGAAACTTGCGTCGTTCAGGCGCAGTTTACCGAGGCTGTCACGGAGTTTCTCGAAGTCATCCGCATCAACGGGATAAAGGCCGCACCATACCACTGGCACTGAAGCTTTGAAGCCAGGCAACGCCGCGGCGGCTGGAATGCGATCGTCCGTAATTGTGTCTCCAATCTTGCAATCAGCAACGGTCTTTATTGCCGCGGTGATATAGCCGATTTCTCCCGGGCCGAGATCGGCTTCCGGACGAAGTTTCGGAACAAAAACGCCGACTTGGTCGACGGTATGTACTGCGCCGGTTGACATCATACGGATGCGTTGTCCGCGTCTTAGGCGTCCATTTTTTACGCGGACTAATATGATGACGCCGAGATACTGGTCATACCAGCTGTCTACCAGAAGTGCGGTTAGGGGCGCGTTCTCGTCGCCAAGTGGGGGGGGCAGGCGCGTGACAAGAGCTTCAAGAACTGCACCTATGTTTTGGCCTGTTTTTGCGGAGATTTCGACGGCGTCCGAGGCATTGAGGCCAATAACGTCCTCGATCTGTTGCTTGACGCGCTCGGGTTCGGCTGCCGGCAAATCAATTTTGTTGAGTACCGGGACGATTTCATGGTTCGCCTCGATAGCTTGGTACACATTGGCAAGGGTCTGCGCTTCCACGCCTTGGGAAGCGTCCACAACGAGGAGCGAACCTTCGCACGCAGCAAGACTCCGGCTGACTTCGTATGCGAAGTCAACATGGCCGGGAGTGTCCATCAGGTTTAAAATGTAGGTTTTTCCGTCGTGGGCTGGGTACGTCAGACGGACGGTCTGCGCCTTGATGGTGATGCCTCGCTCTTTTTCGATGTCCATGTTGTCAAGCACCTGCTCCGTCATCTCCCGGGCTGTGAGCGCACCGGTGGCTTGAATTAAGCGGTCGGCAAGCGTGGATTTGCCATGGTCGATATGGGCGATTATCGAAAAATTCCGGATCAGTTCAGTCGGGGTCGTGGTCATTGGCGCCCTTTATGCCAGATTTCATCGTATGTCAGCATGCGCCGCTCGGCCTATCATCGCCTGCTTTATCGCATGTCTTCTCTGGTGTGGCTGCCGCGGGACCGGCGAAGATCCGTTACACTGGTGGAAACACCTTGCTGTGAGGCGGACCCGTGGCAGCGGTCGAGTGGTCACCCGGGTCAAGAGGCGCTATGCTTGCCGCGGAGGAAAAAATGACACCCATGCGAAAAACCAAGCCGAGACCGAACAAGCGGCGTCGGGCCCAGCCGCACGATATTGCCGAGAAAGGTATGACCCGAACGTTGTGCGTGGATGTTGGAGGAACCCACGTAAAAGCTGCGGTCGTCGACCAAGACGGATCAATGGCTTCTAATCATGACAAGGTTGAGACGCCACATCCTTGTTCACCGGCCACACTGACAACGATCATTACTGACCTGGCGGCCCAGCTCGGGCATTTCGATCGAGTTACGATTGGATTTCCGGGAGCTGTACGAAGAGGAATTATCTTAACAGCCCCAAATCTTGCAGCGCCGGATGGCGGAGGCAACGAATGGCGGGATATTGATCTGGCGCGCATTGTGAGCGAGCGTCTTGGTGTGCCGGCAAGACTAGCTAACGACGGCGAAGTGCAAGGATTGGGTGCAATTGCAGGAAATGGTATCGAATGCATCCTAACCCTAGGCACTGGAATGGGATTTGCGTTGTTTGCGGACGGTATTGCAGCGCCACACCTCGAGCTCGGCCAACACAACGCGTATAAAAAGAAAACCTATGATGAATATGTCGGCCACGCCACCTTGGAGCGTCTCGGTGTCAAGAAATGGAACCGGCATGTTAAGAATGTCATAGATTCGATAAGAGTATTGGTGAATTTTGATCGTCTATATCTCGGTGGTGGCAACGCTAGATTGATCGATTTTGCAATTCCTTCCGATGTTCATGTCGTTTCAAATGAAACGGGAATTACTGGCGGTGTACGGCTGTGGGACGGGTTCAATCGGGTACGACGAGCGTAATCACGATGGCGTTATCTGCATGTCCATCTGGTCATGTTGCAATGAAATCTCCGGTGCGGCCCCTATATCTTGGCTCGCGTTGAGAGTGTTCGCGTAAGTGCGCGGCGTTTCGTGCGGTAGACTTGCTGATTCTGGCCGCGATGTTTGCAAAAAAAAATGCGAGGAATTCGGAAATGAATCCGCTACAGAAATTAAATGAGGCAGGCCAGTCTCCTTGGCTTGATTTCGTGGATCGGCATCTCATTGCGTCGGGGCGGCTAGAGGCGATGATCAAGCAAGACGGCTTGCGCGGGATGACGTCGAATCCGTCAATTTTTGAAAAGGCAATCACAAGCTCAGATGCATATCAAGCTGAACTCGACGAATTCGTGGCCGCTCAGGACTGTTCGCCGATGGCGATCTATGAACATCTAGCAATCGCGGATATCAAGGCGGCTGCCGATAAGCTAATGCCGGTATATGATGCCACGGCGGGCCGAGACGGTTACGTTAGTCTGGAAGTATCTCCGTACTTGGCAATGGATACGTCCGAGACGATTACCGAAGCGCGGCGGCTCTGGCGCGCAGTCGAACGACCGAATCTGATGATCAAAGTCCCTGCAACGAGTGCCGGTATTCCCGCTATTCGTACCTTGATCGGGGATGGATTGTCTATCAACGTCACCTTGTTGTTCTCTGTTGAGGTTTATGAGCGGGTCGCCGATGCCTACCTAGCGGGGCTTGAGGATCGGTTGGAACGGGGTCAAGATATCAATAAAATCGCCAGCGTTGCGAGTTTCTTTGTAAGTCGTATTGACGGCGCGATCGATACAGAAATCGCAACCAAGATAGAATTGGGAGGCGATCGAGATGCGCTTCAATCGCTGCTTGGCAAGGTGGCGATTGCAAACGCTAAGCGAGCTTATCAACGCTATTTGGCAATTTTTTCTGGGCCGCGGTGGAAAGAGCTGGCGGACCACGGAGGTGCAACGCAACGCCTGCTCTGGGCATCCACTAGCACAAAAAACAAGGCGTACCGTGATACGATGTATATCGAGGCGCTGATCGGCCGCGATACGGTAAACACGATCCCGCCTGCTACCATGGAGGCATTCCGCGATCACGGGCTTGTTCAGGCAGACGCGGTTTCGCAGAATGTTGGTGACGCGGAGGCCGTGCTCGCCTCTCTGGCAGACCATGGCATCTCACTTGAGCGCGTAACGGACGCTCTCGTGATTGATGGAGTTCAGCAATTTATTTCAGCTTTTGACCAGCTGCTCGGGGCAGTTGCGGCGAGGCGGTCCAGGTTAGTGAAAGTGAACGCGATGGAGTTGCAACTCGGCGACACGTGTGGGTTAGCGGTGTTGGAGGCGGGTCGAGCGTGGCACGCTACAGGAGCTATGCGGCGATTATGGCATCGCGATCAGAATCTGTGGACCGGCAAAGACGAAGCGCGGTGGCTTGGTTGGCTGGATATCGTAGCGAGTGAAAAGAAGGACATTGCGAAGCTAATTCAGTTCAAGGCGGATGTTCGAGGCGCGGGTTATCATGATGTTTTGCTACTTGGCATGGGCGGATCGAGTTTGGGTCCGGAGGTTCTGGGTAAGAGCTTTGGCAAACAAGGAGATTTTCCGCGATTGCACGTTCTCGACTCTACCGACCCGGCGCAGATTCGACGCGTGGAGGAAGCGATTGATCTACAAAAAACATTAGTCATTGTGTCATCCAAATCAGGAAGTACGCTCGAACCGAATATTCTTCTCGCGTATTTTTCGCAGAAAATGGCGAATGCTTTGGGAGATGACTGGGTGCGTCATGTGGTAGCCATCACCGATCCTGGGTCTTCGTTGGAAAAAGAGGCCAAAAAAATGGGATTCGGTCATGTGTTTCATGGTATTCCGGAGATTGGCGGCCGCTATTCAGTGCTATCGAAGTTCGGACTTGCTCCGGCGGCCGCAATAGGCGTCGATATTCAGGGTTTCCTGCAAGCGGCGGGTACCATGGTGAATGCGTGTGCGGGTGACGTTCCTGTTACCGCGAACCCAGGTGCGCAGTTGGGGCTAGCATTGGGGGTGGCAGCACGCCAATTCGGTCGCAATAAAATCACCATACTTTCATCGCCAGACCTTGCGGCCTTTGGTGC
>JAJZBH010000119.1 GCA_021799015.1 Pseudomonadota bacterium | reverse complement strand
CGATGGAGGTCGAGGCTCCCGAAGAAGGTCAGATTTTGCGGATCTTGGTTCCTGAGGGTACCGAGAACGTCTTGGTCAATGCGCCTATTGCATTGATTGGGAGCAACTATGAGGGGATTGAGACCGCCGCTGCTGTAAAAAAAGCGCCGCTTCCAAAAGTAACGCAACCACAAAAAATTCCAGCTGTTGCAGAGGCAAAGCCAGTTCAAGCAGCAGTTCCCAAATCTCCCGAGGACTGGGGAGAGACTGCAGAGATAACCGTTCGTGAGGCTTTGCGCGATGCTATGGCTTTGGAAATGCGTCGCGATGCAGACGTGTTTCTAATCGGCGAAGAAGTCGCACAGTATCAGGGAGCCTACAAGGTCAGTCAGGGCTTACTTGACGAGTTCGGCGAAAAACGCGTGGTGGACACCCCAATCACTGAGCACGGATTCACTGGCTTGGCAGTTGGCGCAGCAATGGCCGGCCTTCGGCCCATTGTCGAGTTCATGACCTTTAACTTTGCCATGCAGGCCATTGACCAAGTTGTCAACTCTGCCGCTAAAACGCTGTATATGTCCGGTGGTCAGATGGGTTGCCCGATCGTTTTCCGAGGACCAAATGGGCCTGCCGCGCGTGTAGCCGCGCAGCATAGTCAGTGCTTTGCCTCTTGGTATGCTCACTGCCCAGGCTTGAAAGTGGTTGCGCCTTGGTCAGCTGCGGACGCGAAAGGCTTACTTCGCGCGGCCATTCGAGATCCGAACCCGGTAATTTTTCTCGAGAACGAGATTCTCTACGGCCACAAACATTCATGCCCAATACATGAAGACTTTGTTCTTCCGATTGGTAAGGCTAAGGTCGAGCGTGTCGGCGCAGATGTTACCGTTGTGGCCTTTTCGATGATGGTCGATACCGCCCTGAAAGCCGCAGAGGCACTTCAGGAACGAGGGATTTCGGTAGAGGTTATCAATTTGCGTACAATCCGCCCGTTAGATGTTGAAACGATTGTGAGCTCGGTGCAGAAGACTAACCGTCTTGTCAGCGTCGAGGAAGGCTGGCCGTTTGCGGGTATCGGCGCCGAAATTATCGCGCAGATCACGGAACGCGCCTTCGATTGGCTTGACGCGCCGCCGACACGCGTAACCGGCCTTGATGTTCCCATGCCTTATGCAGCCAATCTCGAAAAATTAGCTCTTCCTCAAGAAGAGTGGGTGGTTGATGCTGTAACGAAACTATTCTGAGGTAGGAGCGAAAAATGGCAACGAACATTCTTATGCCGGCACTGTCGCCGACCATGACTGAGGGTATCTTGGCGAAATGGCTTAAGAAGGAAGGTGACAAGATTAAGCCCGGTGACATCATCGCGGAAATTGAAACCGACAAGGCGACAATGGAAGTCGAGGCTGCTGATGATGGAGTGCTCGCTAAGATTCTTGTCGCCGAAGGAAGCGAAGCGGTTCCGGTAAATGCGCCGATCGCAATCTTGGTAAAAGAGGGTGAAAACATTGCCAATGGAGAATCAGCGAGCGGCAGTGCAGCCGGAATAGTGCCAAAGTCGCCAGTTCCAGAGGCTACTCGAACGATACCTACATTTCCGTCCGCACCATCATCAGTATCGGACGCGGACGCCAAAAGACAGACTACCGATAATAGTCGAATTTTCATATCGCCACTGGCACGACGTATGGCTCACCAAGCCGGTATCAATTTGGGGGATTTGGTTGGCTCCGGCCCAATGGGTCGTATTGTCAAGGCGGATGTCGAGACTACTCGTAATAAGCTCGTACAACCGGCACCGGCCGTTGCTGGGGCGTTAACGATGGAGCCGCAAGTTCAGTTGGTGGACGCCGGATCCATAGCGCTTAAGGCGTCGGACGTTTTGGTTCCCCATGATGTGGTTCCACACTCGGCGATGCGGAAAACCATTGCGAAGCGCATGCAAGCGGCGAAGGAAACGATTCCCCATTTTTATCTTTGGGTCGATATCGATATAGATGAATTGTTGAAGCTGCGAGCCGACCTTAATTCCCAATCTCCAAAAGACGGTCCGGGAGTTTATAGTCTTTCTGTTAACGACTTTCTGATAAAGGCTGCCGCATTGTCGCTGCGGCGTGTTCCCGAAGTCAACGCCAGTTACACAGAAGAGGCGATGATCCGCTACCATGACGTCGATATTTCAGTTGCTGTAGCGATTCCGGAAGGGCTGATAACGCCAATACTGCGTCGCGTTGATCAGAAGGGGCTTGCAATAATTAGCAACGAAATGAAAGACTTGGCGGAGCGTGCAAAAGTTGGAAAATTAAAGCCAGAAGAATACCAAGGTGGCTCATTCTCGATCTCTAATCTCGGTATGTACGGAATTACTAACTTTTCCGCGATCATTAACCCACCGCAGAGCGCGATTCTTGCGATTGGAGCAGCCGAGAGGCGTCCCGTCGTTCGTGGGAATGAAATCGGTGTTGCGACGATGATGACGGTCGGCATTGCCTGCGACCATCGAGTTTTTGATGGTGCGACAGGAGCTGAGTTTCTTTCTGTGTTTAAAGGCGTTGTAGAGACACCTCTGAGCCTAATGTTATAGAGAAGAAGCTTCTCTTACATGTGACGGTGAAAGAAGTATTTCCGGTAATGTTAGGTGTTCTCGCCAGGTCAGGATTGATGCGGAGAGAGATAGAAAGCCAGATAACCGGCGCTTCCCCGTGTTACGGAAGTTGATTGTGGCGGCTGGACGACCGGGGTCGTGTAATGCCTTGTCCATTCTCCGAAAAGATGGGCAACGGAGGCGTCGTATTCGAGAAGATGTTTGTTGGAACTGGGACAATGAGACAGAAGCCGACAGGGAATGGCTGTATCAGCCCGCCCGTGATGTCGTGCAGTGACGCTATGTGTATCTTGATCTTGAGAGGCGGCCGCCCGAATCGAAGCAGCAGGCGACGCATTCCAGGTATCGTCCGCGAGACAGGAGTGAAAGCATGTCAGAAAAGAACTACGATCTGATCGTTATAGGGGGAGGGCCAGGCGGTTACGTTGCGGCAATTCGGGCGTCGCAACTCGGAATGAAAGTCGCTTTAGTCGAACGTGAAAATCTGGGCGGGATTTGTTTGAACTGGGGTTGTATACCGACAAAAGCGCTTCTCCGTTCGTCGGAGATCAATCATCTTTTGCATCACATTGGAGACTTTGGATTCAAGGCGGACAATATTCGTTTTGAGTTTGACAAGGTGGTCAAGCGTTCACGGGACGTCGCGCGTAAGCTTTCTAGTGGCGTCGCGTACTTGTTGAAGAAGAACAATGTTTCTGTGTTCGATGGCACGGGGAAACTTGCGCGTAAAAATAAGATTGCTGTGGAAAAGGATGGTGACTTAGTTGCCACTCTGGACGCTCCGCATATCATATTCGCCACCGGCGCACGTGCTCGAGTTCTGCCCGGTTTTGAACCAGATCGTAAATTTGTCTGGTCGTATCGTGAGGCGCTGATGCCCGATTTGATGCCGAATTCACTGGTGGTAATCGGGTCCGGTGCGATCGGCGTCGAATTCGCAAGTTTTTATCGGAATATGGGAGCGGATGTGACCGTTCTAGAAGCCTTGCCGCGTATTTTGCCAGCGGAGGATGAAGAGATTTCTAGCTTTATGCAAAAGAAGTTTGAGGAGCAGGGTATGAGGCTGCGCGTCAGCACAGCGGTGACAGGAATTGTAAAAAGCAGTAACAGCGTCACGGTTGTTGCAGAAGTTGGAGGAAGGACAGAGAGATTTGAAGCTGAAAAGGTAATTTCGGCGGCGGGGATCGTTGGTAATGTGGAAAATCTAGGCCTTGAGAACACCGCGGTAAAAGTGGAGCGTACCCACATTTTGGTTGACGAGTTCGGTCGCACCGGGGTGGAAGGGGTCTACGCAATCGGTGATCTCACGGGACCCCCCTGGCTCGCTCACAAAGCTAGTCATGAGGGCATCATTTGCGTTGAGCATATTGCCGGATTAAAGCCGCGCCCCTTCGAGACCGGTAATATTCCTAGCTGCACGTATTGTCGACCGCAGGTCGCATCCGTTGGCATGACAGAATCCCGAGCCAAAGACCTCGGTCATAAAATTAGAGTGGGGCGATTTCCTTTTGTTGGTAATGGTAAGGCGATTGCCATGGGCGAGACGGACGGCATCGTTAAGACGATCTTTGATGCGGAAACCGGGGAACTTCTCGGCGCTCATATGGCCGGTGCCGAAGTAACCGAAATGATTCAAGGTTATGTGATTGCGCGGCAACTGGAGAGCACCGAAGAGCAGTTGATAGATACAGTATTCCCGCATCCAACAATCAGCGAGGTCATGCATGAATCTATCCTTGACGCCTACGGGCAGGTGATCCACTTCTGACAGCACATGCGAAGCATTATCGATCACAGGGCCAGTGGCTCGTCACGTTCAGAGAAGATCCGGCATCCGGAGAAACAACATCGGGTCGACAATCCGATGCAGCGCAAGCCTCCATGGATCCGGGTGAAAGCTGCGAGTGGCCCGGCTTTTGCTGAAACCCGTGATCTGATGCGCGATGAGAAATTAACTACCGTCTGCGAGGAAGCCAGCTGCCCTAACATCGGCGAGTGCTGGTCACAGCGGCATGCTACCATGATGATTATGGGGGAGATTTGCACTCGCGCATGCGCCTTTTGTAATGTCTCGACTGGTCAGCCGAAAGAACTAGACTCCGGCGAACCGGCCCGAGTTGCCCAAGTGGTCGGGAGGCTTGGCCTAAAGCACGTGGTGGTTACTTCGGTTGATCGTGATGATCTCGTTGATGGCGGCGCTGGGCATTTTGCGGCAGTGATCCATGCAATTCGCCAATCCTCCCCGTCAACAACAATTGAAGTTCTGACGCCAGATTTTTTGCGTAAGCCAGGCGCGATCGAGACGGTCATTGCCGCACGCCCTGATGTTTTCAATCACAATCTTGAAACCGTGCCACGCTTGTATCCTGCAATTCGACCAGGCGCGCGATATTTTCAATCGCTGCGCTTGCTGGATCAAGTTAAGCGGAGTGATCCACAGGCTTTTACGAAGTCGGGTTTGATGGTTGGCTTGGGTGAATCCCGCGCGGAGATTGCTCAGGTGATGGATGATCTGCGAATAGCGGACGTCGATTTTATCACGATCGGTCAATATTTACAGCCTAGCGTCAAGCACGCCGCAGTCGATCGGTTCGTGACACCCGATGAGTTCAGGGAGTTGGCTGCCATGGCCCGAGCCAAGGGCTTTCTGATGGTATCTGCCAGCCCGCTTACGCGATCGTCCTATCATGCCGATGCAGACTTCGCGGCTCTGCGCACGGCTAGAGGGGGGGGGCGTGCCGAGACATTCCGAACGTAGGCCGGTCGCGTACCAGCCGGAGCAGGTGTTTGATCTCGTTGCCGATGTCGACAAATATCCGCAATTTCTACCATGGTGCGTAGGTGCGCGCGTTCGGTCTCGCAATCAAAACGAAATGGTTGCTGATCTCACGATTGGCTTTAAGATGTTTCGAGAGAATTTTACGTCCCGGGTGACACTGGACCGGCCCGGTCGGATTCATGTTCGCTACGAAAACGGACCGTTTAAATACCTGCGTAATGAATGGCGTTTTCTTCCCGATGTTAACGGAACATTAATTGATTTCTATGTTGATTTTGAATTTCGTAACAAGATTCTCGATCGGACAATTGGCATCGTTTTTGGTGAGGCAGTGCGCCTCATGGTCAGCGCATTCCTTCGTCGAGCTGATGAGATTCACGGCAGAGCCGGGCAAGTGCGTTAGTGGAGGAAGTTTTATTTTTCCGTCCAAAGGATCGCACGGCATTTGGTGATATTCCATGTTCACCGACAAAGATAAAAAAGAGGGGAAGAACACTGTTTTTCTTAGATATTTTTAGTCAGAAACTAACACCTGTATGATATCCGAACGCTTTGAGGAAAGAAGAAGTTCTGGTGATGTTTTAAAGAAACACCTGATGTGGTTGCACGACGATTGCTTTCCTCAGGGCCTACTGCGACAGTAGAAAGGGAAGAAAATGTGGGCGCTTTGTTTCCGACAACAAGGCGGGGATATGCCACACAACGCGGGCATGAATTATTGTGCGTCAATTAAGCTGGCGGCATCGTAACGGCAAAGCAATGACACCTGATGTGCAGGTGCTATTATTTTGGTTGTCGCAGTCCGTGGTTAGGTATCTTTTGGCGAGGTTCAGCAGTCTTGCTTCTGCTAATTTTTGTTGGCAGCAACGCCGACCCTGGTGTCGTGTGTGTGGATATTGACACCCAGTCTGGTTTCTTTTTTTTTTTTGGTCGAGCGATGTACTCGTGCGTCTTGGGTGGCGAAGCACCTGTCTGAGTCGCAGCCGGGAAGGTCGCGATGCATTTAGCCCGGCATGGTGGAGCATGGCTTCTGTCTGTAGCTGTTTCAGCTTGACGCTCGGATCGCTGAACCCTTTCAAACGACACAAGGTGGAGACCACGCTGGTACCGTACCTTATCTTGTGCTTGGAAAATAGCGTTTCCGAGATGCAATTCTTGCGGCAATCATCCACTGCTCTCACCCTAGCTTCGTGCTCCCAAAGCACGCCAATGATTTTCTCTTTCTTGAACCGGGACTGCTTCATTCATCTATCTCCGTCTTCGACGGCCCTAGTTTATCCGCGGCAGTTCACAGGGTTCAGGCCATCCGGAATCGGGTTGTGGCGTGGTGCGTGGCATGGGAAAATAGCCGCCTGAGGACCCGATCATGAAGTGATCAGGTGAGGCATGCCGGTCAAATTGCCGCGGGCAGGAAAGTTTCTGTGCGTCGTGCGCGGTGAAGACCCAAAACACGTTTCTTGTTCCGGCGGCTCACACAATGCTGCCTCGAAACTTTCGACCGAGCCATTTCCGCCAGGCGGCCAAGCGCCGAGATACGTGGCTGTGCCGGCTGAGCATGCCACGCAGTCGTGCCCGGATTGGCGCAGTGCGGCGTAGAACCCAGTCTTTAAATTCAATCACGCGATTGTGCGTCCACGCAAACCAGGCAACTGACATTAAGCTCGGTTCACAGGCCTGATAAATCCATATTACAACAAGTGCGGCCGTGCCCTTCACAAACAAAACGACCAGTGTTGCGGCGACAACCCTGCGGTTGACTAACAGAATGGTAGCCCAAAACCCACCAAGGTGATCAATTGCCTCTGGAATTAGGAATAGGAATAGAACAGCGAGAGGCGGCAGTCGCTGCAAACGAAGTCGAAGCTGCGCAATGGGCGGCGTCCGAGACAAGACATTTAAAGCTGCTAGGGTGTAGTGCCAAATGACAAAAGTCCAGAGTTCCAAAATCAGCGCGACCGGGAGAAGCAGAAGATCTGCTGAAGGGCTTGATGGCCAGCGAGAGCGTCTTTCCTTATTTGACTTTACGTCGTTTTTTCTGTCTTGTTTCTGCGTAGTGAATTTTTCATTGGTCATCACTGCGACTAGCTTGCTCGTTGTGAGGTGATGTTATTTTCTTTTGGCGAAGACTGGCGATTCGGTGGTGTGCGGTACTGCGGCATCGGCGGGCGGGCAGGTTGAGGTTGTTGCCGGTACTGTTGCATCGGCGGACGGGCAGGTTGAGGTTGTTGCCGGTACTGCTGCATCGGCGGACGGGCAGGTTGAGGTTGTTGCCGGTACTGCTGCATCGGCGGACGGGCAGGTTGAGGTTGTTGCCGGTACTGCTGCATCGGCGGCGGAATAGGCTGTGACGGCGC
>JAJZBH010000118.1 GCA_021799015.1 Pseudomonadota bacterium | reverse complement strand
TGGTCCTCTCGACGTTCTGGTGAACAACGCCGCGCGCTTCGTCTTCGATGCTCCTCGACAGGTCAATGCCGACACGATGGCCGCACATTTTGCACCCAATCTTGTTGCGCCAGTCCTGCTCGCGCGGGATTTTGCAATCGCCCGCGGCCCTGCGCCAGCAGCAATTATTAACCTGCTTGACCAGAAGCTCTTTAATCTCAATCCCGATTTCTTCTCTTACACGTTGTCTAAAGCAGCTCTTGCAGCGGCGACTGAAATGCTGGCCATGGCGTTTGCCCCTCATGTGCGTGTCTGTGGCGTTGCTCCCGGCCTTACGCTGATCGCTGAAAGGCAGAGCCAGGAGAATTTCAGCCGAGGGCAGGCGGCAACCCCGCTTCGGCGTGGCAGCACTCCTGAGGATATTGCCCGCGCCGTAAGGTTCATCATTGAGACGCCATCCGTTACGGGCACCGTTTTGACCGTCGACGCGGGTGAGCATCTCATGCACCGGCAACGCGATGTCTCTGTCGATCCAATGTAGGCCACAGCGCCTTGCAGACGATTCATGGCAATCTGCCGGACAAGTTCTTGTGCAGCGCCTCATGGTCGCCTAAGTCCGGGTACATGAGCGACAACATCAACGACAACAATTCCCCGGACACCGATACCGACCCCGCAAGCATGGCGCAGGAGGCATCGGCCGTCGAATCCCCGGAGGCACAGATAGCTGCTCTTGTGGCTGAGCGGGATTCGTACCACGAAAAATGGCTGCGCTCCGAGGCCGAAATGGCCAATCTCCGGAACCGTACCCGCCGTGAGATTGAAGACGCCCGGCTGTACGCATTGCAGAAATTTGCTGCCGACGTTGCCGAATCGGCTGAAAATCTTCGGCGTGGACTTGATGCGCTGCCAAAAGCCGAGTCGGACGAATCGCCAATTGTCACTAAGATGCGCGAAGGTTTCGAGAGTGTGGAACGGAGTTTCATCGCGATGCTCGAGCGTCACGGGGTGACGGCACGCGAAGCGGCTGGCGCCGCGTTTGATCCGAATCTTCACCAGGCGATGGCCCAGCAGGAAACCGCGGACCAGCCGCCTGGGACAGTGCTTCAGGCATGGAGCCGGGTGTGGCTTCTCAACAATCGCCTGCTCAAACCGGCCATGGTCGTCGTTTCCAAGGCGCCGGCACAGCAGGATGCACCGGTCGAAGGCGGATAATTTTACTAATCGGTGGGGTAGCATCTTGCCCTGAAGCCGGCTGCTGAATACATGGATGGCATTCAACAAGGGGCGTCCCCGATGCTTCGGGTCCGGGTCGCCAGCTATAAGGAGAATTTCGCATGAGCAAGGTCATTGGCATCGACCTCGGAACAACCAATTCCTGCGTGGCGATCATGGAGGGCAAGGACGTCCGCGTGATTGAGAATAGTGAAGGGGCACGCACCACACCGTCGATGGTCGCCTTCGCTGATAATGGCGAAAGACTTGTGGGCCAATCAGCAAAACGTCAGGCGGTTACTAATCCGACTAACACCCTTTATGCGGTAAAGCGCTTGATAGGTCGTCGTTACGATGATCCCACGGTGGAGAAGGATAAGGGGCTGGTACCTTACGCAATCGTTCGTGGTGATAACGGTGATGCGTGGGTCGAGGCGCGTGGGCAGCGTTATGCACCATCGCAGATCAGCTCGTATGTGCTGACAAAGATGAAAGAGACTGCCGAAGCCTATCTCGGTGAAACGGTTACACAGGCAGTGATCACCGTGCCAGCCTACTTCAATGATGCCCAGCGTCAGGCTACCAAGGATGCCGGCAAGATCGCAGGCCTTGATGTTTTGCGTATCATCAACGAACCAACGGCCGCGGCTTTGGCGTACGGCCTCGACAAGAAACACGCTGGAACGATCGCCGTATACGACCTGGGAGGTGGAACGTTCGACATTTCAGTGCTCGAACTGGGCGACGGTGTTTTTGAAGTGAAGTCGACCAACGGTGATACGTTTCTCGGTGGAGAGGATTTTGATCAGCGTGTCATCGACTACTTGGCGAGCGAGTTCCAGCGCGAGCAGGGCATTGATCTTCGGAAGGATAAACTCGCTCTGCAGCGGCTGAAGGAAGCCGCCGAGAAGGCAAAGATTGAACTGTCTTCGTCGAAGGAAACCGAGATCAATCTGCCCTTCATCACCGCCGATGCGTCGGGACCAAAACATATGGTGATGAAGCTGACGCGGGCAAAGCTTGAGTCCCTTGTAGACGACCTGATTGAGCGTACGCTTGGACCGTGCCGTGCTGCCTTGAAGGACGCGGGAGTCACGGCTGGCGAGATCAGCGAGGTGATTCTTGTTGGCGGTATGACCCGCATGCCAAAGGTCATCGAAACGGTAAAAAACTTTTTCGGTCGTGACCCCGCTCGCAATGTCAACCCGGATGAAGTTGTCGCGATTGGTGCGGCAATCCAGGGAGGCGTTTTGAAGGGCGACGTCAAGGATGTGCTGCTGCTCGACGTCACGCCCCTGTCACTGGGTATTGAGACACTTGGTGGCGTATTCACACGTTTGATCGACCGAAACACGACGATTCCGACCAAGAAGAGCCAGGTGTTCTCAACCGCCGATGACAACCAGACGGCGGTGACCATCAAGGTTTTCCAAGGCGAACGCGAGATGGCGGTGGATAACAAGCTGCTCGGGCAATTCGATCTGATGGGTATTCCTCCTGCTCCGCGCGGGGTGCCGCAGATCGAGGTCACATTTGATATCGATGCGAATGGCATCGTGTCTGTGTCAGCCAAGGATAAGGCTACCGGCAAGGAACAGCAGATCCGTATTCAGGCGTCCGGCGGTTTATCGGATACCGACATCGAACGGATGGTCAAGGACGCTGAAGCTAACGCCGCAGCAGACAAGGCCAAGCGCGAACTCGTCGATGCTCGCAACCATGCCGACTCGATGGTCCATCAGACCGAAAAAGCGATCAAGGAGGCAGGCGAATCTGTATCGCCTCAGGACAAAGGCGAAGCCGAAGCAGCTATCTCTGCGGCTCGGTCTGCAATTGAGGCGAATGACCTTGCCGCGATCAAATCCGCGACGGAACGGATGACCGCGGTCGCCATGCGGATTGGCGAGGCGATGTATAAGGCCCAGTCTGATACCCAGCAGGCGGGAGCCCAGCCGGCGGAGTCGGCGCAAGGAGCGGAAAAGATCGTCGATGCAGAATTTGAGGATGTCGACGAGAGTAAGAAGAAATCGGCGTGATTGCGTCATTGACTACGCCGTGTCCCAACAGAGCCCGGGCCGCTTGCGGCTCGGGCTTTCGTCGTTGCCATCGGCGCTGCACCATTCGCTGGGACTGAAGTCGGATTATGGCAAAGCGTGATTTTTACGATGTTCTCGGTGTTGCTCGCGGCGCATCACCTGATGAGCTGAAAAAAGCCTACCGTAAACTTGCAATGCAGTACCATCCCGACCGCAACCCTGGCGATCACGGGGCGGAGCATAAGTTCAAGGAAATCAACGAAGCTTACGACGTTCTTAAGGATGACCAGAAGCGCGCTGCCTACGACCGCTTCGGTCATGCTGCGTTCGAAAATGGCGGACCAGGTGCAGGGCCGGGTGGTTTTGGATTTGAGGGTGGGCTTGGCGACATTTTCGAGCAGATGTTCGGCGAAGCAATGGGCGGGCGGCGTAGCGGCGCGCGTGCGCAGCGCACCGGCGCTGATCTACGAACTGGCGTTGAAATCGATCTCACCCAGGCCTTCACTGGAACGAAAACCGAAATTCGCGTTCAGGCACGCGTCAATTGTGATGCCTGCCGCGGAACCGGCTCTGCCGACGCGCAGGCAACTGCGGATGTTTGCTCGACGTGTAATGGTGCTGGCCGGATTCGGGCCCAGCAAGGCTTCTTCATGGTCGAGCGGACTTGCCCGACTTGCTCTGGTTCAGGGCGTTCCGTACGCAACCCTTGCCGAGTCTGCAGCGGCGCTGGAACGGTACCACGCGAGCGCACGCTATCGGTTACTATTCCTCCCGGCGTTGAGGATGGAACGCGGATTCGGCTTTCGGGAGAAGGGGATGCCGGTGGCAGAGGCGCTCCGCCCGGCGACCTTTATGTTCACGTTGCAATTCGCCCGCACCCGATTTTTCAGCGTGACGGGGCCAATATCTTCTGCCGCGTGCCGCTGAGGATGAGTCAAGCAGCTCTTGGTGGCGAGATCGAAGTCCCTTCGATTGATGGCACGCGAGCCCGTGTTAAAATTCCACCCGGTACTCAGACGGGTGATCAGTTCCGCCTTCGAGGGAAGGGGTTTTCGGTCTTACGCAGCTCTCAGCGCGGTGACATGTATATCCAGGTTTCGGTAGAGACGCCTCAGAACCTGACACGACGGCAGCGTGAGCTTCTGGAAGAGTTCGAGCGCGAGGCGGCTGCCCATTCTTCCAGCAGCCCGGAGCATGAAGGCTTCTTTTCAAAAGTCCGCGAATTCTTTGAGGGGTTGTGATCGGTGCCACGCTTTACTGACGTATGCGCCACTGCTTTGTATTACTTTGCGAAGAGAGATTCCTGTCTTATATCGCTGGGATGACCCCCACGGAGAACATAATGCGCCGTTCTTTTCCGATGCCGATCCGGTCGGCTTCGGTCATGACTTTGGTAGCTTTGCTCGGCGCATGTACGGTGCCTCCACCCTCGGGCCCGACGGTTGTTGCCATGCCGGCTCCGGGCCAAAGCTTTTCCGCTTTTCAACGCAATGATCAGGCTTGTCGGTATTACGCGCAACAGACGGTCGCCAACCAGCCGCAAGCAGCAACGCAAGCGGCGAACAGCAGCATGGTTGGGGGGACGTTGCTTGGCGCAGCGATCGGAGCGCTTATCGGTGCAGGTGCCGGCAATGCGGGAGCTGGCGCAGCGATTGGCGGAGGTTCGGGCCTTATGCTAGGGGCAGCCAACGGTGGTGGTGTGGCCCAGAACGCGGCGGGGAATATGCAGGCGCAATATAACATTGCCTATGCACAGTGTATGGTTGGTCACGGGGAGAGGATGTCAGCACCACCCCCAGCATATAATGGTTACTCGTACCCGTCTTCGGGTTATTACCCGCCTCCAGGCTATTGATTTCCGCAAGCGTGTCCGGCCGTCCCGGCTAGGCCGTGCCAGGCGACACTGTCGATGATCAACGTCCCACGCCGTGTTCAAGTGGAACCCCCGGCAGAGCGCAGGCTCGGCGGTGCCGATGTGCCTGTCGGGCACATCCGGGAGAAGCCGCGAAAACCTCTACTTCCTCTGCCGGTATCGCTTGTTTTTCACGCACTCGTTATTGCATTTTTAATCCTTGCCATCCACCGGTCTCGCTTGCTCGCACCCCCGGCGCAACCAGGGATCGCCGTGGTCTTCCAGTCCACGGGGCTGACAAAGTCAGGCAAGGAAAACGCTGCGCCCAAAGCCCAAATCCATGGGGCGCCAGCAATGGCCGCGAATAGCGGGCCGATGCCATCTTTACCACCCCCGGCCGCTGTGGCGCCGCCTGAAGTTCGGCTGAGCGCACCACGTCAATCACGGCCGGTGATCCAACCCAATCATATCCCCGCGCCGCAGCCGCATCCACATCGTTCGCCGCCAAAGAGCGTCGAGCGTCGCCGCGTGCCTTCTCCACGATATCTCGTGATGAATGGAATGTCATTCGGCTCTGGAGCTCACGCTCCGGCTCCCCCTACCAGAATCAATGGGCGGCTTGATCTTCAGCTGTCCCAATCGGATCTCTTACACAGGGCACCGGCGATTACTTTCAAGGGAAAGGCTGGTCCGGATTGGGAAAGCGAATTTACTCGATGGGTTAACGAACACAAATATTATCCAGAGGGTGCAGCCGAGAATGGGGAGCAAGGCAAGGTTACAATAGCGATGACGGTTTTACCTGATGGAAGCGTAAGGAATCTGCGTCTGATATCCAGTTCAGGGGCACCGCTGCTGGATATGGCTTGGCTTGGCTTGTTCCGCGGTGTTCGTGTACCGCCGTTCCCTCCCGACACAAATGCAAAACGCGAACGTATTGTTGCGACGATGCACTATATTCTGGTCCATTAAAGTTCTGTTCGGGTGCGTTTGCGCAGGATGAATCGGACACTGACGTTTATGGTGAGTACAACCAGCATGACCAAGAGAGCAGCCGCAAACGCGAGTGCGTGGGATTTTTCGCTTGGTTCATTGATGAATGTCCAGATGACGTAGGTCAGATAGCCGACCGGTTCGTGCGTCAATCTGCCGGTCCAGAGGTAGTTCGACCAGCCAGCGGTATAAATTAGAGGCGCCGTTTCCCCCACGGAAATTGCCAGGGAAAGCAATACGGAACTCAGTACACCTGGCAATGCCGCCGCCAAGACGACCTGAAACGCGACAGTTCGATCTTTGGCGCCCAAGGCATAAGCTGCCTCCCGCATCGTGGTCGGGACGCGCCGGAGCGACAACTCTGTGATCCTCGCCAGATAAGGAACAACCATGATCGCCAGCGTAATGGAACCGGCGAGAACGGAAAACTTCCACCCCAGACCGATCACCATCGTAATGTATGAGAAATAACCCAGCACGATTGAAGGTGTTCCAGTCAGCGTGTCAGCCAGAAAACGGATCGCTGCGCCAAGGCGGTTCTGACCGTATTCCGATAAGTACATGCCGCCCCCTACGCCGATGGGAACCGCAAAGACCAGCGACCCAAGCGAGAGTACGAGTGTGCCAACAATCGCGTTCAAGAGCCCGCCAGTCATGCCGTTGCTGGATGTAGTGAATATCTCAAGCGACATTGCCGATGCGCCTTTGATCGCAATGGTCAGGATGAGATCCACCATGGGAATGGCCACCAGCATGAAGGCGATGGTGCAGAGACTCCAGCCGATGATGTTAATGAGATAACGCCGCGTCTCGAGCGATGTCTGACCCGAGTGTGGACGGTGCACAAGTTCGAGATCAGGCGAATCAGAGCTGAGCGACACGGACGGTACCTCGAGCCAGCAGCCGTGCAGCAGCGTTCACAATAACCGTGATAACAAATAAGACCAACGCTATTTCGGCCAGGGATTTGACCGCCATTTCGCTTGGATCCTGTAAAGCACTGTCAAGCTGTGAAAGAATGAAGGCCGCCATTGTGCTAATTGGCGTGAAGAGCGTGCCGGGAAGATAGTTGAGGGCTCCACCAGAGACCATCAGCACAGCCATGGTCTCGCCAAGTGCCCGGCCAAGTGCCAGAACGATTGCACCGATCAGCGTCACACGTACGGTCGGCAACATCGTGCCTGTAGCGACTTCAAAGTGTGTCGCTCCGAGCGCATAGGCCGATTCGCGGAGTTCGCGCGGCACTTGGTTCAGCGCATCATAGAGCGTTGTCGCGATGATCGGGGTTATCATCAAAGCCAGCACAATGGAGGCAGCCAGGAGGCCGTAGCCACTGCCCGTACTGTTGTTCATATTAAAAAAGGGGATGAAACCGAGAGTTGCAGTGATCGCCGGACCGATAACGTGGGCGATCAGTGGCACCAACACGAATATGCCCCATAAGCCAAAGACGACACTCGGCACGACGGCAACCAGTTCGACGATCATTGTCAGGGGAGCGCGCAGATTGGCGGGAGCCTTTTCAGCCAGAAACATTGCGGTGCCGATGCTTATCGGAACAGCAAACAGGATTGCGAGAAATGAGGATAGTAGCGTTCCGACGATGAACGCCAAGATGCCGTACTTTGCTCCTGGAGGAACGAGGTATCCATGTTGACGAAC
>JAJZBH010000117.1 GCA_021799015.1 Pseudomonadota bacterium | reverse complement strand
CGGCGGATCGGCCCAGTGCACCGGCATACCCGCGGTGACGCTAAACTGCTTCTTGCGCGTCTTGCAATGCCAGAACCGGTTTTCGGCCTGAAGGCCGCGCGTTTTTGTTCAGCTTGGCCACAATTTCATAATGCAGCTTCGGCGCGCCGTGCCGCAGGGAGCGGCGCCGCCGCACGACCAACCACACGCCCGCCGATCACCGCCAACCAGTCACCGCCTTCCGGCGGGAAGGGAAGCAGTCGAATCAGCTTATGTTCCCGATCCAGGGGGACTGCCTGGAACACACCTTGGGCCGTGTGAAGTGGCCCGTCCATGTGGACGACACGTGCGACAGGATTGCCGTTGTCATCGAGCCCCAGCCACTCGCTGGCACGCGGTCCGGTTTTGGTCTCGATGGTCCCAAAGCCGCGCGCCCAGCGAAGCCGCATCTTATCAAACCCTCCACGAAGCTGTGGGCGTTCGTAAGGGAGAAAGGGTTATCATGCACTCTTTGCCATGATCTCGTCGGCAATGTTGCGTGGCACGGGATCGTAGTGGTGAAATTGCATCGTGAATGATGCGCGGCCCTTTGTCATACTTCTTAGCTGCGAAATATAACCGAACATCTCTTTGAGTGGGACCAGAGCTCGGACAATCACTGTACTGCCAGAACTTTCCTGATTTTGAATCATTCCGCGGCGGCGGTTAAGATCACCTACGACATCGCCAACGTGATCCTGGGGCGTCGTGATTTCCACATCCATGATAGGCTCTAGAATAATTGGACCGGCTTTTTTCATGCCTTCGCGGAAACATGCTTTTGCTGCAATTTCAAATGCAAGCGCACTTGAATCGACATCATGGAATTTGCCGTCAACGAGCGTAAATTTGAAATCCACTGTGGGGAAGCCAGCAAGCACACCAGTATCCGCCTGAACCTTAATGCCCTTTTCCACGGCAGGGATATATTCTTTTGGAACAGCTCCACCAACGATCTTATTTTCAAAAACGACGCCGCCGTTACGCTCCAACGGCTCAAAGATAATCTTGACCTCTGCGTACTGACCGGAGCCGCCCGACTGTTTTTTATGTGTATAGGTTTCGGTGTGGGCCCGCGAAATCGTCTCCCGGTACGCAACCTGAGGCGCTCCAATATTTGCGTCAACACCGTATTCACGGCGGAGACGATCTATAATGATTTCGAGATGGAGTTCTCCCATACCGGAGAGGATGGTTTGTCCGGTTTCTTGATCCGTGCGCAGGCGAAGGCTGGGATCTTCACCTGCAAGCTTTTGCAGCGCCAAGGTCATCTTTTCGACTGATTCCTTGGTTCTGGGCTCAACAGATATGTCTATTACGGGCACAGGAAAAGCCATACGTTCGAGTACTACCGGGTCTTCGCCTGAAGCGAGAGTATCTCCGGTTCCGGTATCTTTTAGCCCAACGAACGCCGCAATATCGCCCGCAACGACTTCCTTGATCTCCTCTCGCTTGTCGGCGTGCATCTGAAACATGCGGCCGATGCGCTCCTTATGGCCTTTGGTGGTATTCAACACGGAATCGCCAGATTTTAATGTACCAGAATAGACGCGCACGAAAGTCAGCGTACCATATTTATCATTGATGATTTTGAATGCGAGGCCCGCGAACGTTGCTCTGGGATCAGCCTTAATTCGGCGCTGGTCTTCGTGCTCTTCCTCACCGACTTGTCCTTCTTCCAAGGCAACTTTGATGCCGGGGACGTCGACAGGGCTCGGGAGATACTCGATTACGGCGTCCAGCAATGGCTGCACGCCCTTATTCTTGAACGCCGTGCCGCACAAAACCGGCCGAAATGCACCGGTGATAGTGCCTGTCTTGATGGCACGTTTGAGCGTATTTACCGAGACATCACCCTTATCGAAATATTCCTCCATGCCCGCGTCATCCACTGCAAGAGCAGTGTCCAGAAGCAGTTGGCGGTACTCCTTGGCTTTTTCGATTAGGTCGGCCGGAATCTCTTCGTCGTGGAACTTTGCGCCGAGCTCTCCACCTTCCCAGATGATTGCTTTCATTTCGACGAGGTCGACAACACCGACGAATTGGTCTTCGATGCCGATTGGCAGTTGCAAAGGTAGCGCGACGATGTCGAGTTTTTCCTTCAAGGTATCAAAGGCTCGATAAAAATCGGCGCCAGTGCGATCGAGTTTGTTGATGAAGATGATCCGCGGCACGTTGTATCTATCGGCAAGACGCCAATTTGTTTCGGATTGCGGCTGTACGCCCGCGACGCCTTCAATAATGAACACCGCACCATCGAGAACGCGGAGCGACCTATTTACTTCAATATTGAAATCGATATGGCCCGGAGTATCGATAATATTGATTCGATGGTCTTTCCAGGAGCAAGTTACGGCAGCCGAGGTGATGGTGATGCCTCGTTCACGCTCCTGTTCCATGTAGTCGGTAGTTGTATTGCCGTCATGGACTTCGCCGATTTTGTGGGAGACACCGGTGTAATAAAGTATCCGCTCCGTTGTAGTCGTTTTGCCGGCGTCGATATGAGCCGTAATGCCGATATTGCGAATCTTGTCGAGCGGCGTGCTGGACATCGAGTCTCTCCGGATAAGCTGTGCAGAACGAACCGACAGCGAGTTCAACGAAAATCGGGCGCGATCGCCAGTTTAGCACCGGCAATCCACCCGATTATGACCGGCATTTTACCGATCGTTGATTCTATCATGGCGCGTCGAGCGCTAATTTGCAAGCATACCGTCGACCCCACATCATAGCCATTTATGCAAGCGCCTTAGTGTACGTGTAATGAAGCCGGCCGGCGGATCGTTGATTTCGGCAATTGCGGGAACGGTAGCGAGGATCTTTCCGCCTCCACTTACGGTTACTGTTCCGACCTGTGCTCCCTTAACGATGCCGTTCTTTAGAGGGGGGTCGTAGGAGACGGTGGTTTTGATGTCCTTCGCCTCAAGCACGGGGATGGTAACGACGACAGCCTGCGCTTCCGCGACCGGCACGGATTGGATCCGATAATTCAGTGCGGGCATCGAGCCGACGATCTTCCCCGGGGTCGTCACAGGTAAGTCTGTATAGAACCGATAGCCATAGTCGAGCAGCGCCTCGATGTCGTTGGTACTGACTGCCCAACTGGGACCGCCGAGAACAACCGCAATCAAACGTCGTCCATTCCTCAGAGCTGTCGCATCGATGCAGTGACCTGCTGCATCGGTACGTCCAGTCTTCAGTCCGTCGACCGTTGGGTCGTGAAACAGAACTGGGTTCCAATTACGCTGACGGATTTTGTCGAAAGTGTAATGTTTTTCAACAGAAATCCTCAAATATCGCGGATATTTCTCAATTATTGCCCGCGATAACTTGGCCACGTCCATGGCCGTCGTGCGTAGAGCTGGATTCGGCAAACCGTCGACGTCGGTGTAATGTGTTCTTGTGAGATGGAGCTTCGCCGCCTCTGCGTTCATCATTCCGACAAATGCTTGACGGTTGCCGGCCACAGCCTGCGCAAGAGCAACCGCGGCGTCGTTTCCAGAGTCGATTATTAGGCCGTGCAGTAGTTGATTCACTGTCACACTCATGTTCGGCGCAATGAACATCCGGGAGCCGCCTGTGTGCCACGCTGCATCGCTGATCGGCACCGTTTGATTCATTTTTAAGGTACCATCCGCAAGTGCTTGGTATGTGAGGTACGCGGTCATAAGTTTGGCGAGGCTTGCGGGTGGCCAAGGAAGATTGGGAGATTTAGCGGCAATTACCGCGCCTGTTCGAGCGTCCATCAGTACATAGCTACGTTGCGCCGGCAAGGTCGGCGGTTGCGGCACTCCAGTGATTGCTAGCGGCGCTGTCGGCGGCGGGGCACTGGGGGCGGCGGACGATGCCAGGGCGGTATTGCCTGGATTCGTTGTGTCGATGGAAGTTGAAGGGTGTGGTCCCGCATTTGCGAGGGACGTGGTGGACACGACGGCGATTGCCAACGAACTGAGGGCCAACAGAAGCTGGCGGGGTGAAGCGGCAAACTGCATGCAGGTTATCCTGGTCGGAGTAAGTTGAGGAACTCAATGCTGTTGTGAATACGTCTTTGAACCAAATCTCTGTGTCGTGCCAGCGGGGCCACGATCACGAACTTCGGAAACAGGATTATTTCCCACGACAGTTCCTTGACTTGAGTACGAGCGCGCGCTTGATGCGGGCGCTATCATTGAATTTACAGTCAGCTTTTTAGGGTCCTATGGCAGCTACACAGCAACAACAAGTCAAAGGCGAATCAATTGGAGAGTGGCTGAGGACGATCTTCTATGTCGTGCTGATCGTTGTCGGCGTTCGTTCGCTGTTGGTCGAACCTTTCTTTATCCCGTCCGGGAGTCTCACCCCAACGTTGCTGCCTGGAGACTTCGTGCTTGTAACGAAGTATAATTATGGCTACTCTCGATGGTCCTTTCCGTTCGGTGAGCCTGCCTTTCGGGGGCGGATTTTTGGATCGGTCCCTAAACAGGGGCAAATTGTGGTTTTTGCACTTCCACGCGATCCCAGCATTGACTATATCAAGCGCGTGATCGGATTGCCGGGCGATACGGTTCAGGTTTCGGACGGTCAACTTTTCATCAATGGTAAAGAAGTCCTGCGCACCCCAGATGGCACCTATGTCGAAACACCACTGGATTCAGGAGAAGGTGTGCCAATTACGGTGCGTCAATATATTGAGCATCTTCCTGATGGCGTGAACCATCTCATTCTTAAGGCTACGAACCGGGGCTTTGCCAACAACACACCCCTTTACAAGGTGCCGGCTGGCCATTTGTTTATGATGGGCGACAATCGTGACTTCAGTGAAGATTCGCGCTTTCTGAACGCGGTTGGGTATATACCGCTTCAGAACATAGTGGGGCGGGCCAGGATAGTCTTATTTTCCGTGCGGCTTGACCATCCGCTGTGGGAAATTTGGTATCTTCCCTTCGAGATTCGCTGGAACCGATTCCTAACCATTATTCATTGAGAACGGTGCAACGATACTTGATGAGCCGGATCCTATGATTAGAGCAGAAGACCGGTTAGAGCGGGCCATAACACTTTTGGACCACAAATTCACCCGGGTTGATCTATTGACGGAAGCGTTGACCCATCGCTCCGCTGTAGGACCAGGTGGCGCAGGGTCGAATGAACGACTCGAATTTATTGGTGACCGCGTGTTGGGGCTTGTGGTTGCGGAATGGTTGATCGAGCGTTACCCGCATGAGCGTGAGGGGCGGCTTGGGCCTCGCCTGGCTCACCTAGTTTCGCGCGAGGTGCTTGCTTCAATAGCCGAACAGATCGGTCTGGCAGAATTGCTTTCGGTCGCACACGGTGAGTCGAAACGAGGTGTCCGCAATCGGGCCACGGTGCTGGCTGATGCGTTGGAAGCCCTGATTGGGGCGCTTTATATCGATGCTGGGGTCGACGCAGCACGCAAGTTCATTCGTTCACGTTTTGCTGCTCGAATAGAGGCACAGCAATCAGTGCCGCCGAAAGATTGCAAGACGGCTCTCCAAGAGTTGTCGCTCTCGCGAGATGGCACGCTCCCTTGTTACCATGTGGTTTTCCAACACGGACCAAGCCACGCGCCCCGTTTCCGCGTTCGGGTAATGGTGGGTGCTGCTACGGCCGAAGGCGAGGCGGGAACCAAACGTGAAGCGGAGCAGAACGCCGCCCAACGTCTTTTGGAGCAACTGGCCCCGTGAAGACAAAATGTGGCTACGTTACGCTGCTTGGCCGCCCCAACTCAGGTAAGTCGACATTGGTCAATGAAGCCGTTGGAGCAAAAATTTCGATCGTTACACCGAAGGCACAAACTACGCGGTTTCGCGCCAACGGCATTGTACTTCGTGGAAATACGCAGATTATTTTGGTCGATACGCCGGGCCTGTTCAGGCCGTCACGTCGTTTCGACCGGGCTATGGTGGATGCGGCCTGGGACTCGGTAACCGGGGCGGATCTTGTCTGCCTTGTGGTGGATGCATTACGCGCCCGGACGGATGATCTTGCCGAGCCAATCAAGGCACTTGCAGAAGCGAGGCGCCCACGCTGGCTCATTCTGAACAAAATTGATCTGCTGCCCCGTGAAAGACTGCTTCCTATTGCTGATACTCTGGTTAACCTCGGTGGGTTCCAAGAAGTTTTCATGATCAGCGCGTTGCGACGGGACGGGGTAGAGTCCCTGCTTGATGCTTTGGCGGCGGCGATGCCTGTAGGCCCTTATCTATTTCCACCAGATGAACTTACGGACCAGACTGATCGTATGCTGGCCGCTGAGCTTGTTCGCGAGCAGATTTTTCTGCAGATGCGCGAGGAGGTGCCCTATGCTACCTCTGTTGAAACCGAAAGCTACAAGGAGTGGCGGAACGGAGCGGTGCGGGTTGAAGTGACAATCTATGTTGCTCGGGCCTCCCACAAGAGAATGCTGCTTGGTGAACGTGGCACCCAGATCAAGTCTATTGGCTTGCGCGCCCGCCTCCAGTTGGAAGCATTTCTTGAGCGTCGTGTCCATCTCTTTCTCAATGTAAAAGAACGCCCCGGGTGGGATGAAGAGCCAGCACGCATGCGTGCGTTAGGACTCCAATAGGCGGATGAAAGAATGGCTCGGCAATTCAGTAACAACTACGTACTGGGCATAACAGGTTAAAATATTATGTCTGAATAACATGAGTATAACATATACTTAGCCTCACGCTTAAATTGCGAAATAAAAATTTACTTTGATATCCTTCAGCGGAAGTGCTTCTTGTGCGAGGCAAAAAACTGCCACCGGCAGATATGCCATGTAGGCATGTCCGATCAAGGTGCACTGACATTGGCGCCTAGACGTGGTTAAGAAACTAAGCATCAAAATTTTTTACCCCAAGCTCATTCGTGGAAATTCGCCGAATTTCAATATTGCGGGTACGAAAAAGCAATAATACGAACAATTTGTCAAGGAATTACAAAAAGTTGCGACCGAACTACAGCCGAATAATCCAGAGGGTGACGTTTAGATGCGGGAGAAGACAATCGATCGGAAAAAGCATATTTCCGCTTTTCCGAATGAAGGAAAAAAGTAATTCAGAGTTAACCCGTGTGTGGTTATAAACGGCGGCACGAGATGTGATTGGCGACCGTTCTCCCTGAGACGACGCCGAAAGATAGTTCTTTGAAAACAGCGACGGCCTGGCAGTATTGCAAGCCCGTCAACTGAGCGTGTTTGCGTAGATCCTGCCGGATGTTCCGAGAATTTAGATAACATGGCATGCGATTTTCGTTTGGTATGGCCCATTTCAAAAACTGGGAAGCAGCCGGCGCGCAACCAATGTCGAATGCGTTATTGTGACACGGTAACGCTGATAGGGTTTTTCGGGCAGCCATTATGTGTACATTTCGGCTACGTGGCCTTTCTGATGATACCGTGGTCCGCCCTCAAACTCAACTTATTCTCGTATAGATTATTATGTTGGGCGGCGTTACCCTGAGAGACAGGCTTGCCACCTTTTGCAAAAAGGTCGACGTTGATCGCGTTTTTCGACCCGTCGCCCTGCTTATCCATACTGTCTTGGCAATGGCTCCCTTTTTTATGACTCGATCCATTTCAGTTGACGCGTGGCGTAAGGCAGTTTCTGGGTTGCTCCTCGGTTCGATTGTGGCTGGGCGAAAAGAC
Source organism: Pseudomonadota bacterium (assembly GCA_021799015.1). Taxonomy (GTDB): domain Bacteria; phylum Pseudomonadota; class Alphaproteobacteria; order Acetobacterales; family Acetobacteraceae; genus Acidiphilium. The sequence continues at coordinate 133 of JAJZBH010000117.1, read as the reverse complement.
CGAAGGCGCTAGCGCGGTCTTACGGTTTCCGTCCTGAAGCCGCCGACGGTGTTTTGCCTTCCCTCTGGTCTCAGTTGCCGTGCACTAAGGGAGTTATGAGACTGTTTACATGCCGTGCGTACGATCCGGCGGA
>JAJZBH010000116.1 GCA_021799015.1 Pseudomonadota bacterium | reverse complement strand
TCAGATTTGGACCTGATCCGCAGATCACCATACCGGCCAGCGGCTTCTGCAAATGCCGCATTCATAGGCCTGACAGAAGACCGCACTCGATCACATGCGCTTCGGCTTCGAAACTTCTTGCATCACCGGCGGCAACCACAGAAGACTCTAAAACCGCTTCAATTCTTTCGGTTTCCTGTCCGGTGTCGCTTTTTTTCATCGGCGCGGCTATGCGACGCCGTGAAGTCGTGTCCGGTAAGCGCATTCTTGCGGTACCCGTCACAGCCATCCACGATTGCTTCGGCGTCTTTTTGGCGGTCTTTGAAATGCAGGCACCCTTATTATTGCAACAACCACAGCCTCTTCCACTCACGGGCTTGGCACGAGATGCCTGCTAGGGTTTGTTCGCTGCGTGTCGAGCAATGCGTCTAGTCGTCTTTACCCGATCAAGGGGGGAGCGGACGGCTCGCCACGACTTTGTGGATTGTACGGTATTCGATTACAATAATAGTCATTGATTCCACTGAGGAGAGTCCGCCATGAGCGATGTCGCATCACGTTCGAACGCGCCGTTGTTCCACCACTGGATGCCTTTTACCGCTAATCGCCAGTTTCAGGAGGCACCACGTATCATTGCGCGCGCGGAGGGTATCCACTACTGGAATACAAAGGGTGAGCGTCTGCTTGATGGTATCTCGGGCCTCTACACCACCCCCGCAGGGCATGGTCGAAAAGAAATTCGCGACGCAGTGGCGCGACAAGTAGAGGAACTCGACTACGCCCCAGCGTTCCAATTCGGTGTTCCCGGGTCGTTTCAATTGGCACATGAGCTTGCGGAGATGCTGCCCGAAAGCTTGAACCGGGTGTTCTTTGCTGGGTCTGGATCGGAGGCAGTTGAAACAGCCCTTAAAATCGCGATTCAATACCATCGTGTTCGCGGGCAAGGTCAGCGCCAACGCTTTGTTGGGCGGGCGCGGGCCTACCATGGCGTTAATTTTGCGGGCTGGTCAGTCGGCGGAATGGTAAAAAACCGCGAAGCATTTGGTCTGGGTTTGCCTGGAGTCTCGCACCTGCGTCATACGCTGGTTCCCGAAAACAAATTCGTCATGGGCCAAGGCGAGCACTGTGGCATTGATCTGGCGGATGACTTGCAACGTATCATTGATTTGCATGGGGCAGATACGATCGCAGCATGCATCGTTGAGCCAATTGCTGGCTCAACTGGTGTTCTCGTGCCGCCGAAGGGCTATCTCGAACGTTTACGTGCGATTTGCGACCGACATGGCATTCTGTTGATCTTCGATGAGGTAATTTGTGGCTTCGGTCGCACGGGACATCCATTTGCTGCCAATGCATTCGGAGTAACGCCTGATCTTTTAACCATGGCTAAGGCGATAACGAACGGCAATGTGCCAATGGCAGCAGTAGCAATACGCGAAGACGTACAACAAGCCATCTTTAATGTCGCTGAGCCCGATACAATCGAGTTTTTTCATGGATACACATATTCTGCTCATCCAGTCGCATGCGCAGCTGCACTTGCAACGTTAAAGGTGTACCGGGACCATGACATGTTCGCGCGTGGTGCAGCGCTGGCGCCGTCTTTTCTTGAGCGTATCGCGTCCATGAGGGACATGCCGGCCGTGATCGACACGCGAGGGTTTGGTCTGCTTGGTGCTGTCGATCTTGCGCCGAGCGAGAAGCTAGGCGTTCGGGGCTTTATGGTTTTGCAGCGCTGTTTTGAACAAGGATTGGTTTTGCGGGTTACGGGAGATACCATCATCTTTGCTCCGATGTTTATTACTCAAATTGATGATCTTGATCGCATGTTTGAGCTTCTCCGCTCTGTGCTCAAGACGGTCTAAAAAGGAATAACGAGATGTACAAGGATGTCCTGCTATATATAGGCGGGAAATGGGTCAGTGCATCGGGCAGAAAAAGCATTCCGGTCATCAATCCAGCAACCGAAGAAATTATTGGCAGTTGCGCCAGCGTAGAAACTGCCGATATTAACGCTGCTGTCGCTGCGGCGGCAAATGGCTTTGCTGTATGGCGAAGCTTTTCGCCGCAAAAACGTGCCAGAATCATGCGCAGAGCCGCAGAACTATTGCGCGAACGCGCGGAAGCGATTGCGCGGGTAATGACAATGGAAGAAGGCAAGGTGCTTGCCGAAGCCCGGGCGGAGACGCTTGTAGCAGCCGACGTAATCGAATGGTTCGCCGAGGAGGCGCCGCGCACGTATGGGCGCGTGATTCCTGCACGTGCTATGGAGGTATGCCAGCTTGTGATCAAAGAGCCAGTCGGCATCGTTGCGGCGTTTACTCCGTGGAATTTTCCGATCAATCAGGCAGTACGAAAAGTAGCGGCGGCTCTTGCTGCAGGGTGCTCCGTGATACTGAAAGGACCTGAGGAGGCGCCGGGCTCCTGTGCGGAGATGGTACGCTGCTTTGCAGATGCAGATGCGCCCCCTGGTGCTGTTAACTTACTGTTCGGCGTTCCAGCGCAAATCTCTGAGCACCTAATCTCACACAGGCTGATACGCAAAATCTCGTTCACAGGTTCGACTGCTGTAGGAAAGCATTTAGCTTCTTTGGCCGGGCTTTATATGAAACGGGTCACGATGGAACTTGGTGGTCACGCACCTGCGATCGTATTTGAGGATGCTGACGTCGATGCAGCCACCCGCATTTTGGCGGCGAACAAGTTTCGGAACGCCGGCCAGGTTTGTGTCGCACCAACGCGGTTTTTAATTCATGAGGACGTGTATGACGAATTCATGGAGAGATTTCTTTCTTTTGTAGCTAGCATTAGGATAGGTGACGGGCTTGTTGCGGGAACCACGATGGGACCTCTCGCGAACCAACGGCGCATAGCCGCAATTGAGGGGTTTGTTTCTGATGCGGTGGAGCATGGCGCACATATTGCGGCTGGCGGTCAGCGAATAGGCAATAAGGGTTATTTTTTCCAGCCAACGATTCTAACCGATGTTCCGCCAGATGCGAAGGTAATGAATGAAGAACCGTTCGGACCGATCGCCTTGGTCAATCGATTTACAACATTTGGTGAAGCGGTTACAGAGGCAAACCGGCTTAACTACGGCCTTGCTTCGTACGCATATACGCGTTCCGCAAAGACTGCCACGGCAATCGGGCGAGCGATCGAAAGTGGTATGGTTTCGATTAACCATCATGGCCTGGCGCTTCCAGAAACCCCATTTGGCGGGGTCAAGGACAGCGGTTACGGTTGGGAGGGCGGAGCCGAGGCGATTGATGCCTACCTTAATACAAAGTTTATAACACAGGCCTCTGGTTAAAAATGAGCGCAGGGGATTTAGTTGGCAGATCTGCCATTGTTACTGGTGGTGGTAGTGGTATCGGTCGCGGCGTTGCGGCGGCTTTTGCCGCTGCAGGAGCCAATGTGCTTATTTGCGGTAGGGATAGAGAGAGGCTGGAATCGGCATGTCAGAATAGTGGGCGAACTGTCAGTTATATTGTGGCAGACATCACCCTTGAGCGTGATGTTGACCGCCTCTTTGCCGAAGCGGAAAGGATATTTTCTGGTCGACTAGATATTCTGGTCAATAACGCGGGTCGTTCGACCACAGCCAGAACCGAGTACCTGTCTGTGCAGGACTTCGAAAACGCTATTGCGCTAAACGTTACGAGTGCGTTTCGATGCGCGCTTCGGGCGTTTCGTATCATGAAGGCGCAGGGTGGTGGACGGATCATCAATATTGGATCAGTCTCATCGCGGGTGCCTCGCGGCAATTCCGTGCCGTACACTACGTCAAAGTTTGCCCTTGATGGCATGACGCGGGCACTCGCCCTTGATGGTCGATCATGTGGAATAGCGGTGTCCGTTCTGCATCCGGGCAACACCGAGAGCGGGATCTGGTCCGACCAAGAGAAAATACGAGTGGCGGAGGGGCTGATGCCTGCAGATCAGGTCGCGCGAGCGGCGCTCCTGATGGCATCGCTGCCGCCCGATATCAATATGCTCGAAGCCACGATGCTACCACTCAAAATGCCATTTCTGGGGCGAGGTTGAGCGAGTTAGGTTGCTGGTCGCGCTAGTGCATTAGCAAGAAAATGCATCAGACCTTTCCCGTGACCCGCCCCTCATTAAGGAGGAAGGCGTGAGTTAATGCGCATGTGATGCCAGTGAATGTTGGATGACAGGGCGACTGTGTGTTTCGGGAAAAGGTGCTGCGTTGAGGAACTGACTTGGTGGGCTGATAGTTGTGCAGGGCAGAGGCGAACTTTCCAGGAACGTCACATTGGCCGGAACAGGACGCTTATTAGGAGAAGATTAGCAGCGTCGAGCGGCGCTTCATGTCGTTCTCGGGACGCTATGGTCGCTTGCTCTGGGGCCTGGCGGCCATTCTGTAAAAAGCTGAAGTGCGGGGCGTGGTTTGCCTAGAAAGTTCATTTGAAGTGGTTCCTGCGCTACACGGGTGGAGCGACGGTGCATGGAACCGACGAGTCCCCAGCAGGCTGCTAAAACCAACAACGACAGAAGCGCCCGTGCACAAAAATCCTTCCGCTGCTCTCCGTTCGCATGTTTTGGCGTAACTATGGGCTTTGCTGAGGTCCTGATGTCACATAGTCGGTTTTTACCGTAACATCCTAGCAATCGGGGGTAATATATTATCGGCGGGCCAAAGTTGATCTGGATCATGGTTTCGTCACGTAGGGGATGATATCGATCCTAGTGCTGATGGAGGGATATATGAAGACCATAACTACCAGAGAGATCATGACGGCGACACCGGTGACCGTTGAACCCGAGACATTGTTGGCTGACGCTGCGCGAATCATGCTGGATCAGCACATTACGGCGCTCCCTGTCGTGGCTCCAGGAGGGGCGTTGGAGGGGATCCTAACAGACGGAGACCTTCTTAGGCGGTTTGAACTAGGAACTAATAAGAAGATATCGGCGTTAAGAGGGTTTTTTGCCCCGGAGCAGAGCGCACGTGAGTTTGTTCGCTCACATGGGCGGCGGGTTGCCGAGGTAATGACAATCGAGCCGGAGAGCGTTTCATCGGGCACGAGCCTTGATGAGGTCGTTGACATTATGCAGAAGCGGCATTTCAAGCAATTGCTTGTGGTCGATGATGGGATTCTGGTCGGCGTGGTTGGGCGGCGTAATCTCTTGGCCGCATTAGTCGGTGATCTGATTGCTGTCGACGATGAGTTAGTGTCGGATGGATCGGCCGAAGCTAGGATCTTGGCACAGTTTGCCGAGTCAAAATTTGCGCCTCGAAACGCGGTTGCTGTACGTGTCAAAAACGGCATTGCGGAACTTGAAGGAACGGTCTTCAGCGATGCCGAACATGATGCACTGATTGTCATCGCGGAAAACACAAAGGGAATAAAGGGTGTACGTGATCGCATGGAGATTGCTGACCCGAACTCGGGGCTGGCCTTTGGGGGGTATTGACTAGCTTTCAGCTAGTGCATTTTCTGCTGCCATCCAGCATTCCATCGCGTTTTCAGTTTCCACCAAAATTGCCGCAAGACGTTTGTGAAGTCGCGCCATCTCGTCGGGATGCGCGCGCGTGTAGAAATCCGGGCCAGAAAGACGCTGTTCTATAGCGGCGCGTTCAGCGTCCAGCTCAGCGACTTTTTGCTCTGCATTTTTTAGATGGCGGCGCAGCGGGATGGTTTCGGAAGTTCGCCTCACCTTATGTCCACGCGATTTTTCGGGGATCTTTTGCTTTGGTTCTACATTTTGAAGGGCAAATTTCTGGTAGGTGGTGAGATCGTCGTCATAGAATGTAACCTTTCCGTCTGCGACCAGTAGCAGGCGATCGACGAGCACATCGATCAGGTATGGATCATGGGTGATTAGAATTATGGCGCCGGAGAAATCTGTGAGCGCGCGGATGATGGCTTCGCGCGCATCGATGTCAAGATGATTTGTGGGTTCATCAAGGATAAGGATGTGCGGGGCATCGCACGTTGCCAAAGCTAAGAGAAGGCGCGCCTTCTCGCCTCCGGAGAGCTGGCGTGTGTCAATCTCGATACGATCTGCACTCAAGCCAAAGTTAGCGCCATGTGCGCGAATTTTGGTCGCCGTTGCGTGCGGTAGGGCGCGCGCGAGATGATTGAAGGCTGAGGAGTTGAGGTCGAGATCATCCTCCTGATGCTGCGCGAAATAGCCGATCCGTAAACCGCCTGTAACGAAAATGCTTCCCGATTGGGGTGGAAGCCGGCTGGAAAGGGCTTTGGCGAGAGTTGATTTCCCGTTTCCATTGGCACCTAACAGGGCTATGCGGTCACCCATGTCCACGCGAAGCGAAATGCCGCCCAATACTGTTTTAGAGTTATATCCTAGGCTGACATCGTCAAGTGATAGCAATGGCGGAGGAAGATACTCGGGCACCGGGAAGCAAAACCGAGTTGGTGAATCCTCCACAAGATTTTCGATTGCCGGCAAGCGAGCGATTGCTTTGAGTCGGGATTGCGCCTGACGAGCTTTGGTTGCTGTAGCGCGAAAGCGATCGACGAATTTTTGAATGTGGGCACGTTGTGCAGCGACGCGTGCGGCATTTCGTTTCTGCTGTTCAGCACGCTCAGTCCGGATGCGGACATAATTAGCGAACCCTCCTGGTGTGACAACGATTTTGCCTTGATTTAGATGAGCAATCGAGTCGACCGCGCGATCAAGGAGGTTCCGGTCATGAGAGACCATCAGCACAGCACCCGGAAAGCGAGTAAGCCAAGTTTCCAACCAGACCGCTGCCTCAAGGTCAAGGTGATTGGTGGGTTCGTCAAGAAGAAGTAGGTCTGGAGCGGCAAACAGGGCAGAGGCCAAGCCGACACGCATGCGCCAGCCACCCGAAAAGGTGGACATGGGACGTATTTGGGCCTCGCTGTCGAAGCCAAGGCCGTTCAGAATGGCGCTGGCACGGGATGGGGCAGAGTCTGCCTGGATGGCAATCAAGCGGTCATGAATATCCGCCAAGCGCTCTGGAGCGGCGTGTTCTGCCTCTGCGAGCAGCTGCGTCCGCTCCATATCAGCGCCTAGAACATGTTCCAACGCTGACGCTGCACCACTTGGTGCTTCCTGCGCCACGCTACCCAAGCGGACTCGCTGGCCCAACTGGATTGTACCGCCATCCGGTGTCAGTCCCCCATCTATGAGCCTGAGTAGAGTCGATTTGCCAGCACCGTTTTTACCGATCAGGCCAATCTTCTGGCCGATACCGATAGCTAAGGTTGCGTGATCAAGGAGGGTACGCCCAGCGTAGCTGAACGACAAGTCGTCAATTTGGAGCAAGGTCATGGTGACTTGGTATCTTATGGACGCCCACCTGCCCAGCCGGGCTAGGATCAGGCGACATACGCGACTGGCGCCCACAGGCTCAGGATGGCCGAAGCACCGATGAAGACTCGTCGAGGGTCTACGACATGGCGGCACTCCACGTGGTGGTTGCGCTCGTTTGCCATTGAGGGTATGCCGCGCGCGATACAATCTAATGGGATGACGTGATGGCCATCGAACGGACGCTTTCGATCATTAAACCGGATGCGACAAGACGGAACCTCACCGGTCGCATCAACGCCAAGCTCGAAGCGGAGGGACTGCGAATCGTGGCGCAAAAGCGGCTGCTTCTGACGAAGAAACAGGCTGAGGCGTTTTATGCGGCGCACCGGGAACGGCCATTTTTCGTCGGTTTGGTGGCGTTCATGGCGTCGGCCGCTGTCGTTGCCCAGGTGCTAGAGGGAGATAACGCGGTCGCCAGGAATCGCGAGATAATGGGGGCTACCGACCCCACAAAGGCAGCGCCAGGAACCATTCGGGCGGAGTTCGCAGAGAATATTGAAG
>JAJZBH010000115.1 GCA_021799015.1 Pseudomonadota bacterium | reverse complement strand
AGGCTCAGCCACCGTCTGCTCTACGACTTTGGCTGAGGCTCCGGGATAGGTTGCGGAAACCTGGACCTGCGGTGGGACTATGCTCGGAAATTGCGCGACCGGTATGCGCGTGAGTGCGATTACGCCCGCGATCGTAAAAATAAATGCTATAACGAGCGCAAAGCGCGGGCGGTCAATAAAAAATGCGGATATCACGATGTCAGTCCAGACTTGTTGATTCAGGAACAGGTTTTACGATCAATCCTGGGTGCACTTTCTGGATTCCGCTGACGATAATTTTGGTGCCGGGCGCAACCCCGGCTGAGATCGTAGCTTTTGCCGGCGTTGATGCTGCGAGCGTGACCGGTTGGCGCTTGACTTTGTTATCTGGGCCAACGGTGAGAACATAATCGCCAAGCTGATCGGCAAGTACCGCGCCCCGAGGAACAACAATGCCGTGATTCACCACATTACTTCGGAGAAGAACGGTCACAAATTCGCCGCTGATCAGTTCACGTCCGCCTGCGCGGCTTTCTTTGGCGGGATTCACGATCGGATTGGGGATTCGGCCCACGAGATTCAGCGAATCGGTGTTGGGGCTGATCTGATTTCCTGTAAATACGAGATGTCCAATGGACCGGTCCATGTGTCCATCCGGCAGTCGCAGGTACAGGGCAAGACTGCTGAGTCCCTGGTGTCCCGCGACAGCGCCGAGCAGCCGGGCGGCATCGCGTGCGGGCACAGAGAATTCGACATTCATCGGATTTTCGCTCACGATTGTCGCAAGCGTACCAGAGGTCTGACTCACAAGATTGCCAACATTGATCTGGGTCGCGCCGATGCGGCCGGTAATGGGGGCGTGGATCTGAGTGTATCCGAGATTTATCGAGGCTGATTCAAGTGCCGCCTCGGCTCCGGCAAGCGCCGCCTTATCGCTCTGTTCAGCCGCGCGCGCATTGTCTACGGCAGATTGCTGGCCGGCCGGTGTGTGTAGCAAGCGTACAGCGCGGGTTAGGGTGAGCTCGGCGTTGGTTAACTGTGCTTTCGCTTCCGCCACCTGGGCCCTGGCACGATCATACGCAGCGAGATAGGGGCCTGGTTCGATCAAATAGAGAAGTTCTCCCTTCTTTACCGCCGTGCCTTGGTGGAAATACCTCTGAACGAGAAAACCTGTGATTCGAGCCTGCAGGTTTACGATAGATGTAGAGATCACTCTGCCGGTGTAGGAGAACGTTTTATGGATGTTGCTCTCCTGAGCGGTGATGACGCCGACTTCGATTGGCGGCAGCCCGGCAAACGCGGTCACCCCCCCCAATGTGCCCATCAGAAGGCTGATCACCATTGATGCCGCTCGGGTGCGCCTTAGCAACTTTGCCAACTAAAGTCTCCCATCTCACATTCGCGATGCCGTTAAACCACGGAGACTCCGAATCTGAGGCATTCAGATCGAACTTCTGTCATGGTTGCTGTCTTATTAGTGCCCGATCGCAGTTCTGGCCAGAGCGCGAATTTGCTGCAGCTGGTGCTATGGCTTTGATCAGCGTCCCACACGCCGCCGCAATAGCCAAAGCGGGAGCGGTAACGCGGCGAGCAGAAAAATCCAAAGCAGCGGAAATGTCGCGCTGAGACCGCCGTCTTCAAGATTGACCCAGAGCTTTACCGGCATACCTTGTGGAAAATAAGCAAAAATCAGGACAATTCCGAGTTCGCCGACGCCGCGCACCCATGCAAGAGCCAAGGCTGCGCCAATTCCATCGCGCGCCATGGGAAGCGTGATATGGCGGAATATCTGTGCACGCGTCACGCCCAGGGTCAGGGCGGATTCGGCTAGCTCAGAGGGGATCTCACCAAAGGCGGTGCGGGCTGCAACGACATAGGTCGGTAGACCTGCATATAGGGCGGCAATCAAGAACGCCGGAGGGTTGTTGCTGATGATTACTCCAAAGTGCACTAGCAGTATACCAAGAGGGCCAATCGGGCCGTAGAACGAAGCGAGGAGGATGCCTAGAGCAAGAGTTGGCGTTAGCAGCGGTAAGAGCAGAAATAATTGAGCCCCATCGTGCAGGCGACCACGAGCCGTTGCGAGCCACAGCGCAAGCGGCGTGCCGATGAGGGCGATGACAGTCAGTGCCGCCAGGCCATAGACAACGGAGGTAACGATTGCCTGCGCGTCTGACGAAGACAAGTTGAAATGCTTCCAGTTCGTCAGTAGGGCCAAGGCGATGAACGGTGCGACGAGCAAGCCAAGGACAGCACCGCTGGTGAGGGATTTTATCAGCTTTAAGCTCCGTGCGGCGGACGTTTGTTATCCTGACAAGTCAGGTTAATACCATGGGCGGCACCGCTTCGGATGGCATTGTTGCGGTCAGTGACCTCCCCCTGAAGCAGGAATGGCTGTGCGTGGGCCGGTGAGGGGGGGGGGCAGGCTCTCGAATCCGGCGAGCGAGAGGAATTGAGCACGCCGCCTTTCCCGGGCGCGCATAATTACCCGAGAAGCAAAAGAGCGCGTTTCCATTACCGCAGAATATCAAACCTGTGCCGCCTCACTTGTCGCGTCACGTCGATCGATATAGCGTTGAAGATATATCGTCAATCGAATCCATTCGTGATTGAATGAGTTATGGTCAAAGTGCGTCACTCTCATGCGTTTGGTTTACGGATTCGTATCGTCTTCGGTGATGGCCTCATCATCGGCCCGGGACGCGCCGACCTGTTAGAAGGGATCCGGGAAAGCGGCTCGATTGCAGCTGCTGGCCGCCGGATGGGGATGAGCTACAAGCGCGCATGGCAACTCGCAGACGCGCTGAACACAACGTTCCGGGAGCCGCTGATTAGCGCGACCAAGGGCGGCGTTACCGGTGGTGGCGCTCAGTTGACTCCGCTCGGGGTACAGGTCCTTGAAGCGTATCGCGCTCTTGAGCGAACAGCGCAGGCGACGTCGGAATCGCAGCTGGTAACGTTGCGCGATGCATTGCCGGTCAAGCGGACGATTTCGGAATAGCCGCGCCCGGATCACGTGTCCGAGCATCGATGTACCGCCGTATCGCTGAACCGACGTCAGGGCGGGGCGGAAGGTCGCGCGCCCCCGTACATTGCCTCTCACGAAACCGGTGCGCCAGTTGGCGGGCGAAATGGGGCTCGCCACCTGATCCGATTGCAGGTGTGCCACCGCCGACCCGCGTTCGAGCAATTGCTCGTTCGGTGGGGAGAGGCCAATTGTGTCTCGGGTAGCGGGTCAGACCGCAGCACCAATTTTGGTGTCTGCGGCGTCAACTGGATAGTGTCGAAATTCTTCTCGTCCTTCTTTTTGTCTTGCGCGATTTCCGACAACCGCCTCTAGGCGTTGTCAATTTCGAACGACGCCTTTCACCAACGGTGGCGTGACAATTCGCGTGGCTGGAAATTCGAAGATGATCTAGCTATCCTTGATGCCAAGGAGGGTCGTGTCTTTCGGCAACCGGGAGGTCATCGTGAATTTGGTGCGCAGCGTGCCAGGTATGGTACTCTGGCTGGCTTTGTGGGGCTGTGCTTTTTGGTTGCCGCCTCTGGTGGAGTTGCCACCGCGCCGAACATCCGCTCATGGTATGTGCTTTTGCATCACCCGATTGGGACGCCACCGGACGGAATATTCGGGCCGATCTGGGCGGTCCTCTATCTTATGATCGCGGTGGCCGGATGGCGTGTTTGGCGGCAGCCTGATCATTCGGAGGCATTACGGCTTTGGGCGTTGCAGCTTGCCGCGAATGCGGCTTGGCCTCCGATCTTTTTCGGTTTGCACCGAACGGGATTTGCCCTGGGTATTATTGTCGCGATGGATACGCTCATTATCCAGACAATTCGGCGCTTTTCGCGTACTGACCGGGTTGCGGCGGCAATGCTGGTACCGTATCTCGCTTGGGGATTCTATGCTACGTATCTCAATGCCGGCATCTGGTGGTTGAACCGTTGAACGGTTAAGGCAGATGCAGATGTTCATTGGAGTGGGTTGATACCGATGTATCGTTTATGGGGCCGTGTTGCGGTGGGGTTGGTCTTCTTCGGTGCCTTGGGCGCTACGGCTGTTGGCTATGCGCAAATGGCTCAGCCCGGGGGGTTTATTCCTGGGCCACGCTTGCCGGCGCGTCACGTCGAAACTCCAGTTGTGCCTCCTCCGGCGCTGCCTGGAGCCACGGGCGGCAGTGAGATTGCTCCGGGAGCGAGCGCCATCGACAATGAGAATCCGACAAAGGTTCTATTCTCGGCTATCAACCACGGCGCATATGCCGAGGCACGCGCCGCGGTAAGTCGTGGAGCGGATCTCGAGGCGCACAATGCTCTCGGGGAAACCCCGGTCGAGCTTTCGATCGACCTCGGCCGAAACAACATTACCTTCATGCTTCTTTCGGTGATGCATGAGGAGGGCAGCTACTTGGCTCAACCTGTTGAAGACCCAACCATTCCGCCCGCACCCACACTTGTGCGCAACGGGCCTGCCGGACGGGACACGGCACAAAAATCCAGTAGGCAAACGACGGGCAAGTTGGAGGCAACAGCGTCACAGGTGGCGCTCGCTCCTTTGCCGCCATCTAATCCGCCTGGGCTGGCCGCGCCGCAACGCGGATTTTTTGGATTTGGCAACCAATGACTATCGTAAGCGGCGTGTAATTGGCGAAGCTGGCCGGATGAGATGGTGGGCGAGCCATCTTTGATTCTGCCGTGGGGGGGGGGCGCAGCGGCATCCGTGGCACGACGGCTCCGTGAGGGTCTGGGCGAGCGATTACGATGCCCAAGCCGTGCGGGCAAGGCTGCGTTTATTTGTGCCGATCACATTATGCGGATATTGCGTCACGACAGGCGCTCTGGGGCGTTTGATAACGCGATTGGGCCGATTTTGGCATTGGCTCCCAGCCGGACCTGGGTTATGCAATTCTGGTTACGTTCCGTGACGTCGGAACCTATTGTCCGATACCCGGATCATACCGATCTATTGGCAGACTTTCGGATCATGGAAGGATTTCGGTTATGGGTGGTTTGAGCATCTGGCACTGGCTGATCGTTCTCGCGGTCGTGCTGGTCCTGTTCGGCACCGGACGGGTCGCAAATTTGATGGGCGAGTTTGGGAAAGGCATCAAATCGTTCAAGAACAATCTTGCAGAAGATCAAGGCAAAGATGCCTCAATGCTTGAGCAGGCGACACCGGAGCAGCACATGGATCAAGCCACGAGATCCAAAACGGAAGCTGGTTGAGACAAAAGATGGGCTTTGATTCCCCGATCCATTGGCTGATCGTCATTTTTGTAGTGGCGCTGCTGTTTGGAGGTTCACGGGTTGGCAATCTGATGGGCGAACTTGGCAAAGGCATTCGAGTCTTCAAGCAGAACCTCGCCGATGTTGGATCGCCGGGCCCCGACCAGGCTGCAAAAACATCGGGACCGCTGCAAAGTCAGATTCCCGGGGGGCAGTCCGGAGGAGGCTCCACAAAGGCTGCGCCGAGCAGCGGCGAGGCCACCGGGGCATCTGAAACAGTCCGCGATAATCGCCCCTGAGGTCCGTTCGTGATTTGCTGTTCGGATCGCTCGTGCTGCCGGAATGGTGCGCGGGCTGGCGGTCGTGACGCCTGGCCCTCGGATGGCCTGACCGGGTCTAGCTGCCGCTAAAACATGCAGCAGAGATGACCAGTTTTGCAAGCGGAGACGGCGACGCGCGTGCGGTTGGGTGGATTGAACTCTCTCGATCTCGGTGGCGGAGAATGCGTGTTCGGGGGAGGGCGTTTTGTCTTGGCTGGCGCCGCGCAAGCGAGGCCGACCATCGTTCGGCCTTCATACAGTGGCGGTCCGGTTCTGGTGAAGAGGTTATCCCTGTCCGCCACGCATCGCGAGGGTCCTTCACGATGCGTTCGCTGGGGGCTTTTCCGCCAAACACCCAGATACGATTCAGATTAAGTTTCGCTTCAGCGTTGATGCCGCCTGAGCGGCCCGTGGGCAGCTTACAGCGACCCCTTTGGCGCTATGCGCTCTGGCGCAGCGCCCATCCATCGTGAAGAGTTGTGGCCGCGTTTCCCACAAGTCGCCGCCAATGGCTAGCGGTAGCGGGAGGACACGGCATTTCTGGAAAGTCGGGTTGAATAGGATTTGATCGAATGCAATTGATACAGCCGCTGGCGACTGCCGTTCCCCGTCGTTTTTGTAGCCCGGCGTGGCGAATGTTCGGTCTTGGTCTGCTTGCCGCCTTGGCATTGCCCCCGTTTTTCGTGCTGCCGCTCTTGTGGATTGTGGTCCCGAATGTCCTTCGCTTGCTGGGCCGCGCAGGGACTGTACGCAAGGCGGCTTGGCTTGCCTGGTGCTTTGGCTTTGGCTTCAATTTGCTGGGTCTGTTCTGGGTAACCGAACCGATCTTGATTATGGCTCGTCAGTTTTGGTGGGCGGTCCCGTTTGCCGCTCCCGGGCTTGCAGCGGCAGTCGCCTGTTACATGATTCTTCCTGCAGCCGCTGTGTTCTGGTTGAGGCCCGGTCTGCCCATGCTGTTGATTTTCGCCGGCACCATGGTCATGGCCAACCTCGCCCAGCAGTTCCTGTTCACGGGGTTCCCTTGGAACTTCTGGGGAGCGGACTGGGCCATTCCGGGACGCTTGGGCACGATTATGATGCAGCCTGCCTGGATTATCGGAATGCACGGATTGACACTTCTTACGGTCATTCTTGCTGGGATGCCGTTATTCGGACGTCGCGGCTGGGCGTCGGCAGCGGCGATGCTCATCGTCTGGGCAGCCTTTGGCGTCTGGCGCACTTCCGCGGGGGCTGCGCCGGACCAGAAGCTTGCGGTGGCCATGATTCAACCGGATTTTGCGGTTCCTGGGCGCTTTTCCCGCAGTGCTTTGAGGTTACGCTGGCGGCGTGACCTGATGATGACGCGGCAGGCTCTTGCCGCTGCAGGCGGTAAACCGTCCGTCGTCGTCTGGCCAGAGACAGCAAGTCCGGCGCTGTTGCAGAGCAACAGCGAGGCTCGAGCGGCGATTGCATCTATCGCGGGGCGCACTCCGGTTCTTGCAGGGTCCTTCCGTTTTACTCGTTCAGGAAAGCTACGAAACTCACTCATTGCGATCGAAGGCAAAGGCCCACCGGTTGCCATTTACGACAAGTGGAAACTCGTCCCTTTTGGTGAATATACGCCTGCAATTATTCCGATTAAAATCACGCCTGGGCTTGGTTTTACTCCAGGGCCCGGACCGCGCACGCTGCACGTTCCGGGGATTCCCCCTGTAGGTCCCATGATTTGCTATGAATCAATTTTCTCTGGTGAGATCATTGATCCTCATGATCGCCCGGCATGGCTTCTGAATATCAGTGACAATGCTTGGTTCGGCGATACGACCGGGCCACGTCAGGATTTTGCGACCACTCGATTGCGCGCTGTCGAGGAGGGGTTGCCGCTGGCAGTAGATACCAATTCCGGGATCTCGGCGATGATCGGCCCGCATGGGTCTGTCCGAGCAGAACTGGGCCTTGACCGCCGCGGCATCCTCGTAAGTCAACTTCCAGTTGCAATCTCCCCGGGAATGTTTGCGAAATACGGCCTCACCGTCGATGGCGTACTTTCATTCTACGCTGTAAGCCTTGGCCTTGTCCTATTGATACTACAGAATCTTCAGTCGCCACGTCCCGTCGACGAGGAGGCGTCTTAAAAATAATTCACTCTTGTGGAAATTTGAAGAAGAGGTTAGCGTACGCGCTTGGATTGTAAGACTCTCGAAGATTGCGAGAAATCTTAAATTCGGGAGATTGGGCTTAAAAAGCAACAAGTTCGGTTGCTTTGATGGCGGTGGGGGTGTTGCCTTTTACCGGATGCTTCGAGCGGAGATTCGGTGTGGACGAGGGCGAGATAATGATGGCGGCAAGGGTGGCCAGAAG
>JAJZBH010000114.1 GCA_021799015.1 Pseudomonadota bacterium | reverse complement strand
CGACATGTGGCGGAGGGAGTGGGATTCGAACCCACGGTACGCTTTCACGCACACACGCTTTCCAAGCGTGCGCCTTAAGCCGCTCGGCCATCCCTCCGGATCGCAGTTTTGTCAGCCAAAATGCGCATATCAAACCTGAGGCCTCATCTCAAGCGCCGTCACGGTTGATCATTGCGCGGGGTCGCGCATCAAGTTGCCCAGTACCTTGGCAGCCCGAAATCGTCGGTGGAACACCACCCAGAAAGTGATTTTGGCACAGAAGCCTGTGTGAGACGCGTGAGCACCAGAATCCGATTATATCTGTGCCTTAACGCGTTACAATTCGCTAAACGGCGCGTTTTGATTAGTGTGATTGCACGATAAAGTGTCGTTCAGGTCTTAAAATGCAATGCTTTTAGAACGGCCTCATCTTTCCATAATATCTCTTCTGCGACATTTCGCATTATTTGAACGCGCGTGTGTTGTTGTCGCGTCTTTTAATTCGGCGGAATCCCCTGCTTTTGCTCATCCTGGCGCTCAAGACCCTTTTGACCGGACTCCCCTCAAACTCCGCGGTCACCGCTTCACTGTCGGAAGACGTCTCTATGGATACTTCTAATGAGCCACGCTTATGCTCGGCTTCCTACCTGTCGTGGCGACAAATCTGTCCATTGCTCGAAAATCTCTTAGTCTGTGGGATGCCTGCTTTGCTTTGGGCCACCGAAGTTTCACGTCTGAAGCCGCTTACTATCTCGGGAATCGGGCTTCTTTTAACTGTGGAAAATGAGACCCCTTTACGTGACCCTTCACCCACATTCGATCAATATTTCGTTGAAAAATAAGCGCGTGCTTACAAGAGCTTGTAGCATGCCTTAACACAAATTAAGGTGATGGGATGTCTCCGAAAGATTGACTTTTTCGATATCGCAGCGTGCCCGGTTGCGCATGCGGATTGTCGGCCGAACGGAAGTACGAATCTTGGCAGGCCGCATGTGGCCCGGAATCGATGTACGTCGATATAGAGCAAACCGGAAACTGCCCTGCCAAACCTAATAGACGGATTTACGGTCGATCAGAAGACGATCGTCAATTCCATTTGACCCACAACCGCATTAGGTTCGAGCTCGGCTTGATTCTGGGCATCTGGAATACCACCACCAGGATGCAGGATATACTGTAGGTCCGGCGTCATCGTGAGCCACGGGGTAATGTACGCCGTATAATCCAGTTCGAAATCTGTCTCCGCACTGGGAAGCGGCGCGTTGGACCTGTTGAGAACGTTTTGATCCTGTATCAAGTTAATGCTTTGCGAACTGATACGGTCATAGGAAATCGCAAAAGCTAAAGCATCATCAGGTCGATCGCGGAACACACCGTTAAGGACAATGCCAGCCTGCGCATCAAACGAGATCAGGTTGCGATCGGGTGGAGCATAGGCAATGCGCGTGAACATCCGCAATCGCCGACGCGCGGCTCCACGCCAGACCGTCTGGGTATCACCCGCATAGAGAACGTAATCGCCACGGTCCTGCCGCGGCAGCCCTCCAAACGCGAGGCTTTCCCCCGCCTCATTGTAGAAGAGATCGGGACGACTCAGCGTATCGTACAGCGCACCGACAAGAAATGTCCCCGGCCCAAGCCCGGCCACACGGTACGTGTAATCAGCTTCGCCAATGACCAATGCACCTGTATTCAATGGAAATATCAACCCATTTGAATCGCGCACTTGCGGCGGTGGACCTTCCAGTGGCTGGCCAAGAGGATCGCCGCTAAACAGCCCTCCCCGAAGCCGGAGGTCCCGCGTCGTTTGCACGGCCACCATGATGCCAGGCCCCTCATAGGAATAAGCGGGTCCTCCGCCTGGCAAATTGTTCGCCATGATATTGCGATAGGTGAAGTTCGAGTTCACGAGCACGTTGGCTGCCGGATTCTGGTCAAAATTCTCATCGATGCCGAATTTCCCGATCTTCACATGAACGGTGTCATGCGGCGCGTGCCAGGTGAGGTACGCATCAGCCAAGCGCGCCCCGTCAGGTGCCTCCTCGTAGGACAAGCCACTTAAACTATGAACGTAATAGGCTGTCGGACCATGCCCTTGCGGCACCCAGGCGGATATGTATGCGGAGAGCCCAGGAACATCTACATAACGGCCGAGATGAATTCGTGCCGACAGGGTCAGCAGCCCCGCAAATGCCTTACCTTGCCGGGCTCCACCGGACAGGACGTCTGACGGGACCGGTTGCTCTACGGCACTAATGTCAACGCCCTGCCGCGCCAACCAAGGACGCACACCACCCCAATCGCCGAAAAGATGAGACCGGGACCAGATCGACGTCGGTTGACTGGAATACGCCACGAGTGACAGGAGCAGCAAAGTCAAGAGTGTAACAGGAAGGATTATTTGCGCGCTGAAGTGTTCAGGATTCTTCATACCCCTGCTGATGGCATCTGATCATAGCTGTTGCAACCCATGCTGCAAAAAGTTACCGAGCCGTCACCAACCGCACCGCGCAATCTGACCGCAAAATACATACTCTATTATAGAAACATCCTGAATATTTCAAAAACATCATGGCAAGAAAAACAACGCTTCGCAAAAACGCTCGCAAAAAAGTTACCATTGTTATTTTTTCCTTTCATGAAGGTCCACGGACAAAAGCTGAGCCAAACAAACCAGATCGTGAAATTCAACAACTTTTCTAGTCAACGAATTTATGTTGATAAATGTTTGTCCTACCAATAGGTGTACAAAAGACGATTTTTATATCGAGAAACGTAAATGTGAACTCTTTTTCTCCAAAGTTTCAGCTATAGTTCGCCAATCACCTCGAGTTGAGAACCCTCTCAAACTTCAGAGCCTCGAAGTAATTCGAGGCTCTTCTTTGAACCCGTCTTGGGCGGCCGCGATTTCCAATTTTACGTCCGCACGTACTAAACTTGATATTCAAGCAGTCTATCGATATATGTCGGTCTCGCCTCTTCCTGAGCTTATCGCTGGAATACCGAGGTGTCAGTAGCCGCAGACGAGGCTGCGACCATTGCTAGGAAAACAACTCTCCTTTAATATCGAAAATCGTATAATACTTCAATATCGAAACTCGATAATGGCAACTCGTGGGCTGCGATTTCATGATCTGGTAGCAGGATTTGTGCGTCTGCACATTCTGCATCATGCCACAGAAGGCGAAATTTACGGCCAGTGGATTATTGATGAGCTACGCCGACATGGATACCGTCTAAGCCCTGGCACACTGTACCCGATGCTGCAAGCAATGGAAGAACGTGGCTATCTGACATCGCGCCTGGATCGGGACGATAGCCGAGGCAGACCACGCAGGGTCTACAGAACCACCAGGTTGGGTAGGCGCGGCTTGGCGGTTTCGCTTGAACGGCTCCGTGAGTTGGTGGGTGAAGTCAACTGATCTCTTGATGAGAGAAGAGCCGGCAGATTTGATCTCTGAAGACCAAACTCTGCAGGCGAGGCACAACGTAACGGCCACAACGCTTGTCATCTTTACCATTTATATCACCTGCTTCGCCGCCTAGCTGATCAAAGGTTCATAGAAATCCTAACCGTATTTCCGACAGCGTGTCGTCGAGCTAAACATCAACCGCCTCGATAAGGCACAAGAAAATGCGGTTGCGGCCGAATCTTGTTATCGGCACCACCAGCGTAAACCCTTCCGACAATACAAAGAGGCCCTTAGTTGACGATAACTCTCAACTAAAGAACACCAAGACGGCTCCGCCGCTAAAGATCAAGGCACCGCCGAGCAAGACAGGCCAGCTCGGAGCAAGGCCGAAACCAACCCAATTGACGATTTGCGCAACAATAAAGAACAGCACGACGTAGGTCCCAAGAACACGCCCAAAATCCCAAGGACCAAGATTGATAAGCGTACCGTATGCGGCAAGAACAGCTGTGCCTGCGAGCAGCCGTACGACTCGTGTCGTACCCGCCGCATGAAGGCCGGTGCGCATTAGCGCGTCGCCACCAACCTCCAAAAAAGCTGCCAGTGAGAGCACGCACAGAATAGCTACAGAACTAGCCACTTGCTTCATTTTCCGCCTGCAGCCAGCAAGATATCGAGAGCCGCCTGCAACATATACGAGGCAGCCAGAGCATCAACCCGCACGGCGCGTTTAGTACGAGTAAGGTCAGCTCCGATCATCGCTCGATTTGCTTCAGCCGAAGAGAGACGTTCGTCCATCATCGCAACGGGAAGAGAAACTGCGTCCGATATCGCATGAGCCCAGTCGCGCGCCGCTTGGGCAGAAGGTCCAAAAGAACCATCCATCAATAGCGGAAGACCGACCACGATACCTCCTACTCCCTCTTTTACTGAAATGTTTCGAATCACTGCTGTTGTTTGCGCAAGCTTGCCGCGCTTCATAGAACCGTAGGGAGACGCCAGCCGCCGGCAAACATCCGACAAGGCAATTCCAACGACCCGCGAACCCGGGTCAAGCCCGATGAGGCGAGTTTTGCGAGGCAACATCGATAGAAAGTCGGTCAGGTTGAACAGTGTCATGGTCACGTTTATGGTCACGTTTGACTGGAAAGCAAGGAATTCACGATGTCACTTGACCCCGCGACGGTACGCCGGATCGCTAAGCTCGCGCGTATCCACCTCGACGAAGATGAGTTGCCACGCCTGCAAAAGGAATTGAACACGATTCTCGGATATGTCGAGCAATTGGCCGAAGTAAATGTTGAAGGGGTGATCCCGCTCTCTGGAGGCACGGAAGCTGCCATGCGGATGCGCGAAGACGTGGTCAGCGATGGTGGCTATCCAGAGAAGATTCTCGCCAATGCACCCGACCGGATTGGTAATTTCTTTGCAGTGCCAAAAGTAGTGGAATGAAGATGCTTGATTGGACGATCGTGGAGACGTTGGCTGCACTGGATTCAGCAAAGGTTTCTGCACTTGAATTAGCCGAAGCGCATATTGCCGCAGTCGGTTCGTTGAACCCGCACCTGAATGCGTTCATTACGATAACACCTGAGATAGCGCGAAAGCAGGCGCACGCGGCCGACGTGGCCCGACGTGCAGGGGCCGCCCCTGCCCTCGCCGGTGTTCCTCTCGCTATCAAGGATTTGTTCTGTTCTGAAAATGTGCGGACAACCGCCGGATCAAAAATTCTTGGGCCGTTTATACCGCCTTACGAGAGCACTGTGACTGGCAAGCTGCTTAGCGCTGGCGCAGTGGTGCTGGGTAAGGCAAATCTCGATGAATTCGCAATGGGATCTTCAAACATTACCTCGGCTTACGGTCCTGCTACGAATCCTTGGAAACGGGACGACGGTGTCAAACTGGTACCGGGCGGATCTTCCGGCGGCTCCGCATCTGCTGTCGCGGCTCGTATTGCGATGGGAGCGACGGGAACCGATACCGGTGGCTCCATTCGCCAACCGGCGTCATTTTGTGGTATCGTCGGTATCAAACCGACCTACGGTCGCTGCTCCCGCTTCGGAATCATCGCCTTTGCTTCATCGCTTGATCAAGCTGGGCCGATGGCGCGAAGTGTTGAGGACTGTGCAATACTGCTTGAAATCATGAGTGGTTTTGACCCGAAGGACAGCACGTCGGCTGACAGGACGGTCCCCAATTTTCGGGCCGCCTGTGGACGCAACATCGCCGGCATGCGCGTCGGTATTCCACTTGAATACCGTGTCAGCGGTATGGCGCCAGAAATTGAAAAATTGTGGCAAGCAGGGATCGAGTGGCTCAAGCAAGAAGGAGCTGAGATCTTCGATGTTTCCCTGCCACACACGAAATATGGATTACCCGTCTACTACATTGTCGCCCCTGCCGAAGCATCATCGAATCTAGCGCGGTACGACGGTGTTAGGTTTGGAGCACGTGTGGAAGGAGAAGACCTGATCGAAATGTACGAACGCACCCGAGCCGCAGGATTTGGCGCCGAAGTCAAACGCCGGATCATGATTGGTACCTATGTCCTGTCAGAGGGTTATTACGACGCCTACTATCTGAAGGCGCAAAAAGTCCGGTCACTCATCCTACGCGATTTCCGAGAAGCGTTCGCAAATGTTGACGTGCTTCTGACGCCAACAACGCCATCGGCCGCGTTCGCCGTGGGCGAAAAAATGGACGACCCGGTAACGATGTATCTAAATGACGTATTCACCGTTCCTGCGTCTCTCGCTGGGGTGCCAGCAATGAGTGTTCCGGCCGGCTTGGATGCGCGCGGATTGCCGCTGGGACTGCAGGTGATTGGACGTCACTTTGATGAGGAGAGTGTCTTTGCGATAGCGGCGGCCCTCGAACGCGCCGCCGACTTCCGATCCCTTCCCCAGCTGCGCGCGGGAGCCACCCCATGAGCTATACGATCGAAGGTGCAACAGGCCCATGGGAGCTGGTTATCGGATTGGAAGTGCACGCTCAGATAATTTCCAAATCAAAGTTGTTCAGCGGTGCTGCAACCGATTTTGGTGCCGCAGAAAATAGTCAGGTTAGCTTCATTGATGCGGGCTTTCCCGGGATGCTGCCTGTGATCAACCGCGAATGCGTTGCCCAGGCGGTTCGGACCGGATTGGGGCTCGAAGCCCATATTAATCTCGTCTCACGGTTCGACAGAAAGAATTATTTTTACGCGGATCTTCCTCAGGGCTATCAAATAAGCCAGTTTAAACACCCGATCGTCGGCGCCGGCAAAATCGAAATCCGCCTCGAGTCCGGAGATGTAAGAACGATCGCTATCACACGCCTGCATCTCGAACAGGACGCCGGCAAGAGTATGCACGATCAGCACGCAAGCAAGTCGCTCGTGGATCTAAATCGATCGGGCATTGCATTGATGGAAATTGTCAGCGAACCCGACATGCGTAGCCCTGAAGAAGCCGGGGCGTACCTGCGCAAGCTCCGAACTATCGTCCGTTATCTAGGGACTTGCGACGGCAATATGGACGAAGGCTCAATGCGCGCAGATGTGAACGTTTCTGTACGCAAACCTGGAGAGGCATTTCGCACTCGTTGCGAAATTAAGAACGTTAACTCGATTCGTTTCGTGATGCAGGCTGTTGAGGCCGAGGCACGACGGCAAGTGGAAGTTTGGGAGGCTGGAGGTACGGTCGACCAGGAAACACGGCTCTTCGACCCAACCCGTGGTGAGACGCGCTCCATGCGGAGTAAGGAAGATGCCCACGACTACCGATATTTTCCGGAACCCGATCTCCAGCCCCTCGTGCTGGATGAGTCATGGATCGAAGAGTTAAAGTGCTCGCTACCGGAATTACCCGACCAAAAGTGCACACGATTGATGCGCGATTACGGGATCCCTCCTTACGATGCGACTGTCCTGGTAATGGAGCGATCGACCGCCGATTTTTACGAGCTTGTGGCACGAGGGCGTGACGGCAAGCTTGTATCGAATTGGATGCTCGGCGACTTCTTTGCCGGCCTGAACAGAACTGGCCGGACGATCGAGACAAGCCCTGTTTCAGCCGACAATTTTGGCTCTCTTCTTGATCTTATCACCGACGGGACAATTAACGGTAAGATTGCGAAAGAGATCCTTGAAATCATGATTGACACGGGTGAGGCGCCGCGTGCGATTGTCGAAGCTCGTGGATTGCGCCAAGTGACAGATATCGGAGCAATCGACGCCGCAATCGCACAAGTTCTAGCAGCCAATGCTGACAAGGTGGCCGAGTACAGATCCGGCAAGGAGAAACTATTTGGTTACTTTGTGGGGCAAGTGATGAAAGCGATGTCTGGAAAAGGAAACCCGGCTCTGGTCAACGAAGCCCTGAAAAGAAAACTCTAGCAGGCTGCTGAAAATAGCCTTTCGTCATCTTCGGTAAAGCGAGATTCTCTTGTTCTGAGGCGGACAGGGTAGGCATGTCCCCTGTGAAAAATTGAACTTTGCTGGTTTGATGCTGAATTTTTGATACTGGCAATATTGGGATTTGCAAGATGTAGGGGATGAAGGCGCAGAACCCTT